>NZ_ANBF01000099.1 GCF_000341025.1 Nocardiopsis salina YIM 90010
CACTGACCAGGGCACAAACCCCCCGTCAACGATCTAGGCCTGGGGGTGTTCCCCGGGCTCGAAGTTCCTGCGCAGCGCGTACGGCTGGATCAGGCCGAGCCCGTGGGCGTGTCGGGCACGCACCTTGACCACCTGGAGCCCGTCCGCGCCCTCGAGCTCGTCGGCGAGCGTGTCGTCGATGAGCACGGTTCCGGGCCGGGCGAAGGAGGTCAGACGGCTGGAACGGTTCACGGTCGTGCCGAACACGTCGCCGTGCAGGGTCAGCACCGGGCCCGAGGCCACGCCCACGCGCACGTCGGGGACCTCCACGTGTGTGCGGATACCCGAGGCGAGCCGGAGCGCGATGTCGGCGGCCTCGGCGGCCGAGTCGGCCACGTACAGCACCTCGTCGCCCAACGTCTTGACCACGCGTCCGCCCCCGGACGCGACGATGTCGGCGGCCGAGGCCTCGAAGGACTCCACCACCCCGGCGAGCTCGACCTCGTCGAGTTCGCGGCTGAGCGTGGTGAAGGAGACCAGGTCGGCGAAGCCCACGATGAGCGGGTAGTAGTTCGGGACGATGTCGTTGCCGTTGGACATCACCGCGAGCGTGCGGGAGGTCGACGCGGCCAGTTGCCGGCGCCAGATGTGCAGCAACAGGCGCTCGACGTCGGGAAGCAGCTCCTTGACCTGGCCCATGAGCGGATTGTCGGGGCCGCCCTCGCCGTCCTTGAAGATGAGGGTGCTCAGGATGCTGGTCTGCCAGTCGGCCAGGCGGGCCATGGTCTGGCCCATCGCCCGCGCGAAGCGGACCACGCCCTCGTCGTCGAGCACGCCCTCCTGGAGCAGGGAGTTCGTGATGCGCAGGGCCTCGACGTCGCTCTCGGCGAAGATGACCTCGTCGTCGCCCTGTGTCGGAAAGCCCAGCGCGCGCCAGACACGGCCGGCGAGTTCGGGGTCGGCCCCGGACAGCTCGATGGCCTGGGCCCGGGTGTACACCGCCTCACCACCGAGGAGGACGGCCTCGATCTCGTTCGGGTCAGGGGTCGACGGCATACGTTCTCTTTCACGGACCGTCCCCGCGAGGGAGCGGGGAGCACGTTCTTCGGTCGACGGCTCGTCCCCGGGGCAGCAGTGCACCCCGGAGCCCGGATCAGACCGGTGGGCCCGACGGGTACCCGGGTGTCTGCGCCGAGCTCACCTGACGGTAGATCTCGGCCTGGAACCACTGGGGACGGGGCACGCGCTGCAGCGTCATGCTCTCGTTCTCCGAAGCCGACTGCACTGACAACGTTCCGTACCGCATCAGGCGTTCCCACAGAGAGATGTTGTACGAGACGTCGTTCACCCGGGTGAGGGGCATGGAGCGGCCGTGTTTCGAGACGAGGCCCTCGCGGGTCATCAGCCGCTGGTTGGTGAGGATGTAGACGGTCGTGGACCACCGCAGCATCGGGACCAGGCAGAGGACGAGGGCTGCGAGCACACCCGCGCCCCCGATGGCGAGGGCGGCCACGGTGGACCAATCCTCGTTCCACGGCAGGAACCACAGCCCGGCACCGACCACGGCGAGGATGGCCACAAGAGCCACGAACTCGCCCACCAGGACGGTCCAGTGCTGACGGGCGACGTGGACGAGCTCCTCGTCGTCGGCAAGATAACGGTCCGCGATAGCCATACCGGTGATCATGGCACAAGGCGGACGGGGCCGTGAAGGCGAAGCCGTACGCCTGTGGACGAACGCGGTCGGCCCACCTCAGGCGCTCGGGCGCACGTGCACGACGTCCCCGACGTTCAGGGCCCGTTCTCCGTCCGGACCGGACACCACCAGGCGTGCCTCGTCGTCGATACCGGTCGCGGTGGTCTCCAGGAGCTCGCCGTCGGGCAGGTGCACGGTGACCCGCCGGCCGACGGTCGAGCACAGCTCCCGGTACAGGGGGGCCAGTCCGCTCGCCTCGGCGTCGCCCTTCGCGGCGGTCCAGACGGTGTAGAGCTCCTCGAACTCGCCGAGCACCGCGCCCAGGAGCACGGAGCGGTCGAGTTCGGTGGCGCCCTCGCTGCGCAGGGAGACCGCAGTGGGGACCGGGAATTCGTCGCGGGTCTGCGACACGTTGAGCCCCATGCCGATGACCACGGCCGGAGCGTCGGAGAACAGGTCGGCCTCGGCGAGGATCCCGGCGAGCTTGCCGTCGCCCTCCGCGGGTTCCGCACGCCGGCCCGCCGGCACGATGAGGTCGTTGGGCCACTTGAGCGCGGCCTCGACCCCGGCGGTCCGCCGTACCGCACCCACTGCGGCCACGCCCATGAGCGCGGAGAGCCACCCCAGCCGGGCCGACGGTACCGGCGGGCGGCGNAGGTCAGCGCCGACCCCTTCGGTGTCTCGAAACCGCGCCCGAGCCGGCCCCGCCCTGCGGTCTGGTGCTCGGTGACCAGCACGGTGCCGTCCTCACCGCCGTCCTTGGCGCGCGCGAAGAGCTCGCTGTTCGTGGAGGCGATCGCCGGCAGCACCTGCACGTGCTGCCACGGCCCTCCGGGCCGGAGGAGCGCGGCGGCCAGCGCGGCCTGCGAGAGCGGGGTCCGAGTGGTCTGGTCCGGGTGCATCCACCCATTACAGCACCCCCGGAAACCCCACCCGGAACCCCCTGTGGACGACGAGGCACCGGGTTACGCTGAAACCATCACAACGGTGCCCGTGTCGCACTACGTTCGGTGACCGGAGATGACGCGACACATGACCATCGCGGAAGCGGAGACGGAGACCGTCACGGTGGAGGAGCTGCCCACCCACTGGGACGTCGTGTTGCGCGCCTGGGAAGAGCTGGACCTGCCCGAAGGCTGGCGGGCCGAGATCATCGAAGGCGACATCAGCATCATGACCCCTCCCACGGACGAGCACGCACACATCATCACGTTGATCCAGAAGAGGATCCTCGTCGCGACCCTTCCCGAGGAGGGAGACCTGCACGGGTCCGAGGTCTATCAAGGCATCGACGTCCGGGGGCCTCAGGACGACAGCCTGTTCATACCCGACCTCGTGGTCCTGCCCTACCCGTCGGTCGAACGCGACCCCGAGCACTTCGCGGGCGAGGCCCAGCTCGTGGTGGAGGTGACCTCCAAGAGCACGGCGGGCAAGGACCGCGGTCCGAAGCTGCACGGGTATGCGCGCGCCGAGGTCCCCCTCTACCTGCTCGTGGACCGGTGCGATCCGGAGACCCGGCAGGGGGAAGCCACCCTCTACTCCGATCCCCGCAAGGGTGCCTACACCAACCACACCAAGGTGCCCTTCGGCAAGGAGATCCACCTCCCCGAACCGTTCGACCTCCGGATCGACACCCCCGCCTTCCAGCTCTGAGGCCGCAGTACACAACAGGCCCCGGGACCTCTCCTTGGGTTCCGGGGGCCTTCTTCGTGTGCGCCAGGGGTCAGCCGGTGTTCTGCAGGCCGGCGGCGACGCCGTTGACGGAGAGCAGCAGCAGGCGCTCGAGGTGCTGCTCGTCCTTCTCCGAGAGGTTGTCGGCCTCCTCACCGCGCAACGCCTCCAGAGCGCGCAGCTGCAGGTGGGAGAGCGCGTCCACATAGGGGTTGCGCAGGTCGACGGCGCGGGACAGGACCGCGCGGTTCTCCAGCAGGCGGTCGTGACCGGTCACCCGCAGCACGAGCGTGCGGGTGAGGTCGTACTCGTCCAGGACCCTGCGGGTGAGCTCCGGCCGCCCGCCGAGGGCGAGGTAGCGCTCGGCGATCGTACGGTCGGTCTTGGCCAGGCTCATCTCCGCGTTGTCCAACAGGGACGCGAACATCGGCCACTCGCGGTAGGCACGCTGCAGCAGCCCCAGGTCCGGCACGGCGGCCAGGCCGGTACCGAGACCGAACCAGCCCGGCAGGTTCACACGGGTCTGGGTCCAGGCGAACACCCACGGGATCGCACGCAGGTCGCCCAGCCCCTTGGCGGCCGACCGGCGCGAGGGGCGCGACCCCAGGCGCAGCTCGCCCAGCTCCTCCAACGGACTGACCTGCGAGAACCACACCGCGAAATCCTCGGTCCCGATGAGCTCGAGGTAGGCCTCCTGCGCGGCCTCGGCGATGGTGTCGGCGTGGACGCGGAACTCCTCGGCCGCCGAGCGCTCCCGCTCCTGCACTCCATCCGTGGAGGCCAGCAGCACCGCATGGCCCACCTGTTCGATGTGGCGGCGGGCGATCGCCTCCTGGCCGTACCGGGCGAAGATGACCTCGCCCTGTTCGGTGACCTTGAACCTGCCGTCGACCGACCCGGGCGCCTGGGCGAGAAGTGCCCGGCTGGCGGGGCCGCCGCCGCGGCCCAGGGATCCGCCCCGCCCGTGGAAGAGCGTGAGCACGATGTTCTGCTCACGCGCCCACTCCGAGAGGCGGGCCTGCGCGTCGTACAGGCGCAGGGTCGCGCTGACCGGGCCGACGTCCTTGGCGGAGTCGCTGTAACCGAGCATGACCTCCAAGCGGCGCCCCGTCTCGTCCAGGCGGCGCTGCACCTGCGGCAGCTCCAGCATCCCGGCGAGCACGTGCGGGGACGCCTCGAGGTCGGCGCCTGTCTCGAAGAGCGGGATGACGTCGAGGACGGGCCTGCGGTCCTCGGGCAGCGCGTAGCCGGCCAGCTCGTGCACGGCGGAGATGTCCTCGGCCGAGCGGGTGAAGCTGACGATGTACCGGCGGCAGGCGTCGACACCGAAGCGTTCCTGGATCCAGGAGATGACCCGGATCGTGGCCAGGACCTCCTCGGTGCGCTCCGAGCGGGCCCCGCCGGCGCGCAGTTCGGCCAGCGCTGCGGCGTGCACCTCGCTGTGCTGGCGGATCTCCAGCTCGGCGAGGTGGAACCCGAAGGTCTCGGCCTGCCACACCAGGTGCTGCAGCTCCCCGTAGGCCTGGCGGACCGCGCCCGCCGCGGCCAGGGACTCCTGCACGATACGCAGGTCGTCGAGGAAGGCGTGCGCATCGGGATAGGCCAGGTCGGCATCGCGCTCGCGGGTGGCGCGCAGGCGCGCGGTGGCCAGCATCAGCAACTGGCGGTGGGGCTCGTTGGGCGAGCGTTCGGTGATCTCGGCCAGGAGCCCGGGGTGCCCGGCCCTGGCGGTGGCCACGGCCTCCAGCAGCTCCTGGCCGGCGGGGGTGAGGTTGGAGTAGGCCGTCAGGGTGCGCGCGACGTGGTCGCACGCGCTCTCGAGCCCGCGCAGCACGTGCTCGGACTGGATCGCCATGGCCTCACGGGTGACCTCGTGGGTGACGAAGGGATTGCCGTCGCGGTCGCCGCCGATCCAGCTCCCGTACCGCACGAACGGCATGGCTCCCCGGGGCCGGGTACCGGTGCCCTCGGGGTCCACGGCTGCGTCGAGGGATCGGTAGACCTGCGGGATGACCGAGAAGATCGTCTCGTCGAAGGCCGACAGGGCGGTGCGCACCTCGTCGAGCGGGTCCAGCTTGGTGTAGCGCAGCTGCGAGGTACGCCAGAGCAGGTCGACCTCCTCGAGCAGGCGCCGGTGGGCCTCCGCGGCGGCACTGCTGCCCTCGTGCGCGGCGTGCCAGGCCTCCAGCTGCGTACTGATGCGCAGGATCGAGGTGGACACGGCGCGACGCCGGGCCTCCGTGGGGTGGGCAGTAAGGACCGGATGGAACTCCATTCCTTCGAGGAGGCCGTCCAGGCGTTCTTCCCCGCCTCCCTCCTCACGGACCGCCCGTACGGCCGCGGCGAGTGACTCCGCCGGCGGGTTCGCGGCGTCGTCGCGCTCGCGCAGGGCACGCATGCGCTGGTGTTCCTCGGCGAGGTTGGCGAGGTGGAAGTAGACGGTGAAGGCGCGGGCGACCTGTTTGGCCCGTTCCAGGGGCCAGGCCGCCACGAGGGAGGTGATCTCCTCGCCGTCGACCTTTCCCTCGCGGGCACCGATCACCGCGTGCCGGAGCTTCTCCACGTCGGCGAGGAGGTCCGATCCCCCGCTCTCGGCGAGGATCGTCCCGAGCATCTCGCCGAGCAGTTTCACATCGTTGCGGAGCTGCTCGGGGACTTCCTGCCGTGCACTGTCGCGTTCCGCGTTCACCGCTGTCATGCGGCCGACCCTACAGAGATCGTCGCCTGCGTAATACGAGCGGGGCCCATTTCCAGCATTTGCCGGTGCCGTGAATTATTGTGATTATTCGACGCTTTCGCACAGGAATCGCGCTCAATTCCACTGCACGACCCGGAGTCACGGCGTCCCCTCGGAGGCCGCAGGGATCGCCCCGGCCTCCGCTCACCAGGCAGGAAGCGGCATGTGTTCGGGTAACGGAGGGCCGCTTGCGAGCCGCTTTGAGGCTCNCCGAAGCCCCTGAACCACTCCCCGCGGACGAGATCGACATCCACACCACCGCGGGCAAGCTCGCCGACCTGCAGCGCCGCCGGTACGAGGCGGTCAATGCCGGGTCGGAACGAGCCGTGGAGAAACAGCACGCCAAAGGCAAGATGACCGCGCGCGAGCGGATCGACGCCCTGCTCGATCCGGGCTCGTTCGTCGAGTTCGACGCCCTGGCCCGGCACCGCTCCACCAGTTTCGGGCTGGAGAGCAAACGCCCCTACGGCGACGGTGTCGTCACGGGGCACGGAACGGTGGACGGGCGCCCCGTCGCCGTCTTCAGCCAGGACGTCACCGTGTTCGGCGGGTCCCTGGGCGAGGTCTACGGCGAGAAGATCGTCAAGGTCCTCGACCACGCCCTGCAGAACGGTTGCCCCGTCGTGGGGATCAACGAGGGCGGCGGCGCCCGTATCCAGGAGGGTGTGGTCGCGCTCGGCCAGTACGGCGAGATCTTCCGCCGCAACACCCACGCGTCCGGGGTGATCCCGCAGATCTCCCTCATCATGGGCGCCACTGCCGGCGGGCACGTCTATTCCCCCGCGCTCACCGACTTCACGGTGATGGTCGACCAGACCTCGCAGATGTTCATCACCGGCCCGGACGTCATCAAGACCGTCACCGGTGAGGACGTGTCGATGGAGGACCTGGGCGGTGCAGCCACGCACACGGCCCGTTCCGGCGTGGCCCACTACATGGGATCCGACGAGCAGGACGCCATCGACTACGTCAAGGACCTGCTCTCCCACCTGCCCGACAACAACCTGGACGAGGCTCCCCCGGTCGCGCCCGAGGAAGCGCCGGCCGAGGAGACCACCGACGCCGACCTGGCTCTGGACACGTTCGTCCCGGACTCGGCCAACCAGCCCTACGACATGCGCACGGTGCTGGAGTCGGTGCTGGACGACGGTGAGTTCCTGGAGGTGCACGCCCGGTTCGCGGCCAACATCGTGGTCGGGTTCGGACGTGTGGACGGGCAGTCCGTCGGCGTGGTGGCGAACCAGCCCCAGAACCTGGCCGGCTGCCTGGACATCGACGCGTCGGAGAAGGCGGCGCGCTTCGTGCGCACCTGCGACGCATTCAACGTCCCCGTCCTGACCTTCGTGGACGTGCCCGGGTTCCTGCCCGGCACCGACCAGGAGTGGGACGGCATCATCCGACGCGGCGCGAAGCTCATCTTCGCCTACTCCGAGGCCACGGTCCCCCTCATCACCGTCATCACCCGCAAGGCCTTCGGCGGCGCCTACGACGTCATGGGCTCCAAGCACCTGGGCGCCGACGCCAACCTGGCCTGGCCCACCGCCCAGATCGCGGTCATGGGGGCCCAGGGCGCGGTGAACATCCTGCACCGGCGCACCCTGGCCGAGGCCGACGACGTCGAGGCCGAGCGCAGCCGCCTCGTCACCGAGTACGAGGAGACCCTCCTGAACCCGTACTCGGCGGCCGAGCGCGGTTACGTCGACGACGTCATCCTGCCCTCGGAGACCCGGGAGCAGGTGGCCAAGGCCCTGAGGGCGCTGCGCAGCAAGCGCAAGCAGCTTCCGCCCAAGAAGCACGGGAACATCCCGCTGTGAGCGCGCGAGAACAGGCGCCGCACCTGGCCGTGGTCAGGGGCGAGCCCACCGCAGAGGAACTCGCCGCGCTCACCGCGGTGCTCAGCGCCCGCGCCGCCGCGGCCCGGGCGTCCGACGGCGCCGAGCAGCCCGCACCCGTGTCGGGCTGGCGCGACCGGGCACAGGGTCTGCGGGGCCGTGTTCCCCACAGGCCCGGTCCGGGCGCGTGGCGCATGAGCATGCGGTAGAGGCTGTTTGGTGGGCGCCGTCCGTCGCGAGCGGCGTATCCAGTGGTGCTCTCGCAAGGCCGAGGAGGGAGTCGGCCGGGTGTGCCGTTGACTGGCGAGAACACAGCGAGAGTGCCACTGGGACGACGCGCAGCAGGGCAGTGTGCCCGCCGAGCAGCCCCATTGTCTTCGATGTCCAGTACCCCCGTCGAGCGGTCGGCGCGTCACCGTTCCACGTTCCTGCAGGAGGATTTTCCACCGTGCGTAAAGTTCTGATCGCCAACCGCGGCGAGATCGCAGTGCGCATCGCCCGCGCCTGTCGCGATGCGGGCATCGGCAGTGTCGCGGTCTACGCCGAACCCGACCTGGACGCCCCCCACGCCAAGATCGCCGACCAGGCCCACGCTCTGGGCGGGCAGACCCCGGCCGAGTCGTACCTGGACATCGGCAAGCTCCTGGCGGTGGCCGAGGCCGCGGGCGCCGACGCCGTGCACCCCGGTTACGGGTTCCTGGCCGAGAACGCCGACTTCGCCCGCGCGGTCATCGACGCCGGCCTGACCTGGATCGGCCCGCCCCCGTCGGCGATCGAGTCGCTCGGCGACAAGGTGCAGGCGCGCCACATCGCCCAGAAGGTCGGCGCCCCGCTGGTGGCCGGCACCCCCGACCCGGTCGATTCCGCGGAGGAGGTCGTGGCCTTCGCCGAGCAGCACGGACTGCCGATCGCGATCAAGGCCGCCTTCGGCGGCGGCGGCCGCGGCCTCAAGGTCGCCTACACGATGGACGGGGTGCGCGACGCCTACGAGTCGGCGGTGCGCGAGGCCGTGACAGCGTTCGGGCGGGGTGAGTGCTTCGTCGAGCAGTACCTGGACCGGCCCCGGCACGTGGAGACCCAGTGTCTGGCCGACACGCACGGCAACGTCGTGGTGGTCTCGACCCGGGACTGCTCGCTCCAGCGCCGCCACCAGAAGCTGGTCGAGGAGGCCCCGGCGCCGTTCCTGAGCCCGGAGCAGAACGAGCGCCTCTACGCGGCGTCGAAAGCGATCCTGGCCGAGGCCGGTTACGTGGGTGCGGGCACCTGCGAGTTCCTGGTGGGCACCGACGGCACGATCTCGTTCCTGGAGGTCAACACCCGCCTGCAGGTCGAGCACCCGGTCACCGAGGAGGTCACCGGCATCGACCTGGTGCGCGAGATGTTCCGCATCGCCGACGGCGAGGAGCTGGGCTACACGGACCCGCAGGTGCGCGGGCACTCCTTCGAGTTCCGCATCAACGCCGAGGACGCAGGACGGAACTTCATGCCGGCGCCGGGCACCATCACCGAGATGTCTCTGCCCGGCGGTCCGGGCGTGCGCGTGGACACCGGTTGCGAAGCGGGCTTCACCGTGCCCCAGGCCTTCGACTCGATGGTGGCCAAGCTGGTCGTGACCGGCCGGACCCGCGCCGAGGCGCTGCAGCGCTCGCGGCGGGCGCTGGAGGAGTTCACCGTCGGCGGTATGCCCACGGTGATCCCGTTCCACCAGGCGGTCGTTCAGGATGCGGCCTTCGCCCCGGCCGAGACGGAACAGCCCTTCGCCGTGTACACGCGCTGGATCGAGAGCGAGTTCGACAACCGGATCGAACCCTGGGCGGGCGCCTCGGGCGAGGCCGAGGAGTCCGAGCGCGAGCGGGTCACCGTCGAGGTCGGCGGCAAGCGTGTGGAGGTCGTGCTCCCGGCCTCGCTGGGTGCGGCCGCCGCCCCGGCGCCGCAGGCCGGCGGGAAGAAGAAGCGTGCGAGCCGGAAGGGCGGCGCGGGCGCGAGCGCCGCAGGCGGCGACGCGCTGGTCTCGCCGATGCAGGGCACGGTGGTCAAGCTGGTGGCCGAGGAGGGCGCGACCGTGGCCGAGGGTGAGACGGTCGTGGTCATCGAGGCGATGAAGATGGAGCAGCCGCTCACCGCGCACAAGGCCGGTGTGGTGACCGGTCTGAAGGTCGGGTCGGGCGAGACCGTCGGCAACGGCGCCGTGGTCTGCGAGATCAAGGACGCCTGACGTCGCGGGCACACGAAGGGGCGGGTGCGCTCGGCGCCCGCCCCCGTGCGTTTCACTCCTTCCGAGTGGGCCTGGCATTGAGCGCGGTCAGGTCGAGATCGAACGCGCGGGGCGCGTCCGCCTTCAGGCGTTGCCTGTTCGCCCCTGCTGTTGGTGTAGCCACCGTTCACGGGATCGAGCTCGTAGGCATACACCACCCGGTCGTCGCTCTCTTCGACGAGCCAGAAGTGCGGGATCCCGGCCTGGGCGTACAACTGGGGCTTGCGCTCGCGATCTCTGCTCCGTGACTCGTGTGAGGCCACCTCGATCACCCCTCGGACTCGCAGACCTGTTGTACCCACGGCGGCCCACGAGCTTCGCAGCGAGAAACCGGTGATCCTCGACTCACGCTCCACCGGGAAGAAGCACGTCGACCCCTCAGCGACAGGGGTCCTGGGACGGGGCGGCCGGGGACCCCGGTCCAGGTGTATGGAAAAGGTAAGCAAACCGGGTTATCGTGCTCAATCGTGACGAACATCTGGGGACTGACGCGACGGTGGCACATCGACCTGTGCCGCCTCTGCAGCCACGCGTGTAGCTGACCCCGGCCCGAGCCCGCCCGCGCGCCCGTCCACGGGCAGCGCAGAGGCACCTTCGCCGGCCGCTCCCGTCCCACGTCACCCGACGGTGATCCCCTCTCCGACCCCCCGTGCCGAAGCACACCCGAAGAGGCCCCGCCCTGCGTGTGCCCTCGGCCCCGCACACCATCTGGAGCAACACCGTGTCCGCACAGACCACCGACCCGTCCTCGAAGCGCAGGACCTGGATCCCCTCGTTCACCGTCCAGGTCTTCATCGCGCTCTTCCTCGGCGTGGGCCTCGGCTTCCTCGCCTTCCAGATCAGCCCGCCCGACGCCGAGGGCGAGGCCACCAACGGCCTGGCCACCGCGCTCGACCTGTTCGGCAGCACGTTCGTGACACTGCTGCAGACGGTCGTGCCGCCCCTGATCGTCCTGGCCGTCGTCTCCTCGATCGCGAATCTGCGCAACGTCACCAACGCCGCCCGTCTGGCCGGCCAGACGTTGCTGTGGTTCGCGCTGACTGCGCTCATCGCCGTATCCATCGGCATCACGCTCGGCCTGACGATGCGCCCCGGCGTCAACAGCGGCGTCGATCCGGCCACCCAGGAGGGCCCCGACCGCGACGTGTCCTGGTTGGACTTCCTGGAAGGCCTGGTCCCCGAGAACATCCTGGGCCTAGAGGCCGAGACCACCGGCGCCGGGGACGACCTGGCCACGGGGCTGTCCTTCAACGTCCTGCAGCTCATCGTCATCGCGGTCGTGCTCGGCATCGCCGCGATCAAGGTCGGCAAGCCGGCCGAGCCCTTCATCAACTTCATGCACTCGGCCCTGCAGGTCGTGCTCAAGGCGCTGTGGTGGATCATCCGCCTCGCCCCGATCGGCACCGTCGGCCTGCTCGGCAACGCGGTCTACAGCTACGGCTGGCACACCATCGGCGCGCTCGGCCAGTTCGTGCTCACGATCTACGTCGGCCTGGCACTGGTGCTCTTCGTCGTCTACCCGGTGCTGGCCCGCCTGCACGGGCTCTCCCCGGCCAAGTACTTCTCCGGGGTCTGGCCGACGGTGCAGCTCGGGTTCGTCTCGCGCTCCTCGATGGGCGTCCTTCCCATCACCCAGAAGGTGACCGAGCAGAACCTGGGTGTCCCGCGTTACTACTCCGCGTTCGCCGTGCCGTTCGGTACCACCACGAAGATGGACGGGTGCGCCGCGATCTACCCGGCCGTCTCGGCGATCTTCATCGCGCAGTTCTTCCCCGGCATCAGCCTGGGCCTGACCGACTACCTGCTCATCGCCCTGGTCTCGGTCATCGGCTCGGCCGCCACCGCCGNTGACCCTGTCCACGCTGGGCCTGCCCCTGGAGGGCGTGGGCCTGCTGCTGGCCGTCGACCCGATCCTCGACATGGGCCGCACCGCCGTGAACGTGGCCGGACAGGCGCTGATCCCAGCCATCGTCGCCAAGCGCGAGGGCATCATCGACCTGGAGCGCTACAACGCCCCGCGCGGACGTACCGGCTTCGTCCCGTCGGAGGAGGAGCTCGCGGAGGAGACCGCCGAGGGTTCCGGCGAAGGGGGCACCGACGGTTCCCCGGGCGCGGACGGCGGGCAGGGGTCCGGATCCCAGGAGAAGGAACCGGAGACCTCCGGGGCCCCGGCCAAGGACTGAGGAGAACAGGACCACCGCAGAGGCGGCCCGGGACCCCGGTTCCGGGCCGCCCCCGTGTACCCCCGGAACAGGGGCGTTCCTGCAGTTCGCACCGGCGGTTCACCCACCCCGCGGCGAGATACCGGGCACATCCGGGAACTGTGAGGATGCGCGGTTCGTCCTCGTGGATGAGGGAGGCGAGAGGAACGATCATGTTGCGCCGCTTGGTAACACCCACAATGCTCACCGCCGGCCTCGCGGCCGGGGTGATGACCGCCGCCGCGGCACCCGCTGCCGCCGACACCGATGAAGCCGCCGGTCTGCCCGACACCCAGGACGTCGTCGGCGAACTCGAGAACGAGGGCGTCTACGTCGATCCCGCGATCGAGGTCGGCACCGGCGAGGACGCGATCCCCGAGGGAGAGATCGCCGTCCTGGAGAACGCGGCCGCCCAGGCCGACACCCCCGTCTACTACGTCCTCGTCCCCGGGGGCAACACCACCTCCGAGGCCGGGGTGAACGCGTTCATGGAACCCGTCATGGACGAGGTCGGCGACGGTGTCTACGGAGTTCTCTCCGGTTCCGACAGCTTCGAGGTCACCTCACCCAACGTCGAGGAGACCCAGGAGATCCGCGAGCTGTCCCTCCAGGAGGGTGGCGCCGCCGCCGGCGATCCCAACCCCATCGACACGCTCGCAGCCGTCCCCGAGGCGACGACCGAGGTCGAGGAGGCCCAGGACGCCAACGCCACCTCCGGCTTCGTCCTGCTCACCATCCTCGTACTGCTCGCCGCTGCCGGCGGCTGGTACGTCTACAACCAGCGCAAGAAGCGCGAGGCCGAGAAGGCCAAGCAGCTCGAGGAGATCAAGCAGATGGCCACCGAGGACGTCGTGCGCCTCGGCGAGGACGTCTCACGGCTCGAGATCGACCTGTCGAAGGTGGACGAGCCCACCCGCGAGGACTACACGCGGGCCATGGACTCCTACGACCAGGCCAAGGCCCTCCTCGACACCATCCAGGAGCCAGAGCAGGTCCGCATGGTCACCGGCGCCCTCGAGGACGGCCGGTACTACATGAAGGCCACCCGTGCGCGCCTGCGCGGCGAGGAAGTGCCCGAACGCCGAGGCCCCTGCTTCTTCAACCCGCAGCACGGGCCCTCCACGCAGGACATCAGCTGGGCCCCGCCCGGCGGCAGCCCGCGTGAGGTCACCGCGTGCGACCAGTGCGCGGAGGCCGTGCGCGTCGGCGGCCAGCCCGACGTGCGCATGGTCGAGGTCGACGGTGAGCGCCGCCCGTACTACGAGGCCGGCCCCGCCTACTCGCCCTACGCCAACGGCTACTTCGGCATGACCATGATGATGGGCATGTTCAGCGGCATGATGATGGGCTCGATGATGGGGTCCATGATGGGTGCCGGGATGATGGGCGGCGGTGCCGAGGACATGGGCGACGCCGGCGGCGACTTCGACGGAGGCGACTTCGGCGACTTCGGGGGTTTCGACTTCTGACGTCCGGCCCCACAGGCCGTCCCCGTACCCCACGCTCCCTCACGGGCGCGTCGAGCAGGACTCGGCGCGCCCGTTCTTCGTGTCGGCCCCTCCGTACGCGGCCCCCCGCGGGCGCCCCTCCCCCGCACACACGGCGGCCCCCGTCCCACCACCGGGGAACGGGGGCCGCAGCGGAGCCCCTCGGGGCGCCGCCCTACTCCGGTGAGGCCAGCATGAGGGAGCGGGCGGCCTCGGTGACACTGCCCGACAACGACGGGTACACCGCGAAGGTGTGCGCGAGGTCGTCCACGGTCAGGCGCTGTTGCACCGCCACCGACA
Source organism: Nocardiopsis salina YIM 90010 (assembly GCF_000341025.1). Classification (GTDB taxonomy): domain Bacteria; phylum Actinomycetota; class Actinomycetes; order Streptosporangiales; family Streptosporangiaceae; genus Nocardiopsis; species Nocardiopsis salina. The sequence continues at coordinate 14,158 of NZ_ANBF01000099.1, forward strand.
CCGCGAGGATGAGCTCGCTGGCACGCGGTCCGACGATCACGCCGCCGAGCACGATTCCGGTGTGCTGACGGCAGATGAGCTTGACGAAGCCGTCGTTGACCTCGTTCATCTTCGCGCGGGGGTTGGTGTTGAGGGGCAGGGTGACCGAACGCCCGTCGATGCGGCCGCTGCGCACGTCGTCCTCGCTGGCGCCGACGGCGGCCAGCTCCGGGTGGGTGAAGACGGTGGAGGCTACCGTGGACAGCTTCAGCGGGGCGACGGCCTCGCCGAGCGCGTGCCACATGGCGATACGTCCCTGCATGGCGGCCACGGAGGCGAGCATGTTCACACCGGTGCAGTCGCCGGCCGCATAGACACCCGGGACCGTGGTGCGTGAGACGCGGTCTACGTCGATGAACCCGTTGTCGGCCAGGCGCACCCCGGCCTCCTCCAGGCCCAGGCCCTCGGTGTTGGGGATCATGCCGACGGTCATGAGGCAGTGGCTGCCCTCGACCACACGGCCGTCGGAGAGCGTGACCTGCACACCCTCGCCGGTGTTGACGACCGACTCCGCGCGGGTCCGGCTGAGCACCGTCATGCCGCGGCGTGCGAAGACGTCCTCCAGCACCCCGGCGGCGTCGGAGTCCTGGGTCGGCATGACGAGCTCGCGCGAGGAGACCAGCGTGACGTCGGAGCCCAGCGACTGGTAGGCACTGGCGAACTCGGCACCGGTCACACCTGAACCGACGACGATGAGGCGCTCGGGCAGCTCGTCCAGGTCGTAGAGGTGGCGCCATGTGAGGATGCGCTCGCCGTCGGGGCGCGCGGTGGGGAGCTCACGCGGGTGGGCCCCGGTGGCCAGGAGGACCACGTCGGCGCGCATCCGCTCGTCGTCCACGGCGACGATGTGCGGGTCGACCAGCCGTGCCTCCCCGCGGATGACCTTGACGCCCTCCTTGGCGAGACGGGCGTGCGTGTCCTCGGACTGCGCCTCGGCCAGGCGTTTGATCCTGGGATTGACCTCGCTGACGTGCACCTCGACGTCCGACCGCTCCTCGTGCACTCCGGGGATGTGGATGCCGAGGTGGTCGGCCTCACGTACGTAGGTGGTACGGGTCGAGGTGGCGATGAGGCTCTTGGAAGGGACGCAGTCGGTGAGGACGCAGGCGCCGCCGATGCCGTCGCGCTCCACCACCGTCACGTCCGCGCCGAGCTGCGCGGCGACCAGTGCCGCCTCGTAGCCCCCGGGACCGCCTCCGATGATCACGACCTTCGTCACGCTGCTTCACTCCCTCTGCGGGCGGCCCGCACACCCGTTCCCGGTCAGGGACGATGTTCGGGCATGGCCGGGCTCCACCTGGTTTTATGGCTTCCTCCCATTGTCGGCCATGCGAGCGCCCGTTCCGCCCGCCTGACACCCACCCCCGCCCAGCGTTGCGCTCCGGAACAATGCAGATACACAGAGATAGCATGCGTTCTGTGAGCGATACAGAGCAGCCGCCCAGGACCACCGAGAAGGCGAAGGCACTGGCGGAATCGGCCGCACAAGAGCTGCTGTCGCGCGCCGGGGCCGATTCCTTCGACGCCGTGATGGTACTCGGCTCGGGCTGGGCCGGCGCGGCCGAGACGCTGGGCACGCCCGACATCGAACTGGACGTGACCGATCTCCCCGGTTTCCACGCTCCCACCGCCGAGGGCCACACCCCGGCGGTGCGCAGCATGTGGGTGGGCGAGAAGCGTGTCGTGGTCTTCATGGGCCGGATCCACCTCTACGAGGGGTACTCCCCCATGGACGCGGCGCACGCGGTACGCACCGGTGTGGCCGCGGGCGCACGGACGGCGGTCCTGACCGGATCGGCCGGTTCGCTGCGCGCCGACATCGCACCGGGCCAGCCCGTCGTCGTACGCGACCACATCAACCTGACCGGGCGCTCACCGCTGGTGGGCGCCGATTTCGTGGACCTGGCCGGCACGTACACGACACGGTTGAGGGAGGTCACCCGCGAGGTGGATCCGTCTCTGGCCGAGGGTGTGTACGTGTCCACGGTCGGCCCCCAGTTCCAGACCCCGGCGGAGCTGAACGTGCTGCGCCAGGCGGGTGCGGACCTGGTGGGCCGGTCGATCGCGCTGGAGGCCATCGCGGCGGTCGAGGCCGGGGCCGATGTCCTGGGCCTGGCGATCGCCAGCAACGACGCCCTGGGTTCGGTCTTCGAGCCGTTCGAGTCGGGACGCGCCCTGGAGGTGGTCACCCAGCGGGCACACCGGCTCGGCGAACTCCTCAACCGGGTGCTCACACGCATCTGAAACGGGGATCCGCACACCGTCGGCCCGGCCGGGGAGAGAGTTCCGGCCGGGCCGACGGCGTGTGTGCGCCAAGGAGGGACGCGTCTGTGGGGGTTCCGCCCCCTGGGGAGAGGCCCCGCCCTGGCGGCGCCGGCGTCCGGCGTGGCGAGCATGCACCCCGAGGCCGTGGGGTGGACGGCGCCGGGCGCAGCCAGGGCGGGTCGGGTCCTCGTGCCCGGGTGGCGACCACCGTGCAGGGTCCCCGCAGACCCCGTTGGACTCACGGCGGGCGTCACCTTCTCTTCCCGTCGAGCGGACGAACCGCACGTGCCTGAGGGGGTCGCTCCGGAGCGGGCCATCCGCGCGAAGCCCGCCCCGGAGCATGTCCCCTTAGGCATGCCTTACCTAACCAGAGCCGGTGGTGCAGCGTCAACCCCTCTGTCCACATGCGTCGGACCCGGCCCCCGAGATCGGGGACCGGGTCCGGAGCAGGGTTGCGTATGCCCGGGTCAGGCCAGGAGGAACACCGCCACGAGCAACGCGGCGGTCAGGCTCAGGACCACGATCACCTCGACCGGGACCATCACCTGGGGCCGGTCCTCGGCACCGACCGCTGCAGGCCCGGCCTCGGCGGCGTCCCGGATCGGGCCGCTCAACGGGCGGGCCTTGTACCGCTCGGCGTCGCGGCGCAGATCACGCGCCATCAGGTCGACCGGGCGGGCCTGCGTCGGGTCGTCGTCCACGTCGGTGTCGATGTGGCCGGCGTCCCGGCGCAGGTTCTCGCGCACCTTGGAGCGCTTGGACTCCCGCAGCGGCCAGGAACGCACCGGACCCGCGGAGGTGTGCACACGCAGCACGTCCACCACGTCGATCCACGACACCGCGCTCCAGGGCACGAAGACCTCGCGCAACGGGTTGACGACCCGGATCCCGCGTTCGGTGGAGACCACCCGGGGCCGCAACCACACGAGGTACACGCCGGCGATGCTCGCCACGAGGAAGGCGCCGGCGATCCACGCCATACGCCCCTCACCGCGCAGCAGCACGTCGGCCAGGAGCAGCAGCGCGATGACCGTCCACACGACCCCGATGACCCGTGTGGACGTGGCGTAGTGCGTGGTGTTCTGCGGTTCGGTCACTGGTCGGTCGCCCACTTCAGGCGGGCGTACCCCGGCTTGATGATGCCGTTGATGAGGGACAGGCGCTCGTCGAAGGACAGGAACGCCGACTTCATGGCGTTGACCGTGAACCACTGCAGGTCGTCCCAGCCGTACCCGAAGGCCTCGCTCAGCTTGGCGAACTCCCCGGACAGGTCGGTTCCGCTCTGCAACCGGTTGTCGGTGTTGACGGTGATGCGGAAACGCAGGTCGCGCAGCATGCCGATGGGGTGCTCGGCGATGGAGGACGCCGCGCCGGTCTGCACGTTCGAGCTCGGGCACATCTCGAGCGGGACTCGCTTGTCACGCACGTACTGCGCGAGCCGGCCCAGGGTCGGGGCACCGCTCGGGTGCACGGTGATGTCGTCGACGATGCGCACGCCGTGGCCGAGCCGGTCGCACCCGCACCACTGCAGGGCCTCCCAGATGGAGGGCAGCCCGAAGGCCTCACCCGCGTGGATCGTGAAATGGAAGTTCTCCCGACGCAGGTACTCGAACGCGTCCAGGTGGCGCGTGGGCGGGTTCCCGGCCTCGGCACCGGCGATGTCGAAGCCCGAGACCCCGGCGTCGCGGTAGCGCACCGCGAGCTCGGCGATCTCGGAGGACCGCGCCGCGTGCCGCATCGCGGTGACGAGCTGCCCCGTGCGGATGGAGTTGCCCTGCTCGGCAGCGCGCTTCTCACCCAGTTCCAGGCCCTCCTGGACGGCCTCGACGACCTCCTCCAGGGAGAGCCCGCCCTCCAGGTGCTGTTCGGGGGCGTAACGCGTCTCCGCGTAGACGACGCCGTCGGCGGCCAGGTCCTCGGCGCACTCGGCGGCCACGCGCACCAGGGCCTCGCGGGACTGCATCACCGCGGTGGTGTGCGCGAAGGTCTCCAGGTACCGGTCCAGGGACCCGGAATCGGAGGCCTCGCGGAACCAGTTCCCCAGCTCCACGGGGTCGTAGGTGGGAAGGCCGGTGTATCCGGACTCCCGGGCCAGGTCGACGACGGTCTCGGGGCGCAGCCCGCCGTCGAGGTGGTCGTGCAGGAGCACCTTCGGCGCCTGTCGGATCTGCTCAACAGTCAGTGGCTGGTTCATGGATCACAGCATGCCACCCGCCGTCGGACGCGCTCGCCACCCCCGGGCGGAAGTTACCGAAAATCCGGCAGATGGGGCGGTCCGCGCCGTCGGGGCACTGCGCGGACCCACCACCTGCCGCGGAGCTCCGGATCAGGCCATGGCCTCACTGTCGACGCGCTCCCCGCTCCGCGCGGTCTCCCAGAGGGCGGTGAGCGCGGTGGTGGCGGCGAACCGGGTACCGACACCGATGACGCGCTCATCGACGTCGAAGGTGCCGCGGTGCAGGTCGAGCATCGGGCCGTCCCGGTCCGGGGAATGGGTGCCGAGCCGGGCCAGGGCCCCGGGAGCATGCTCCAGGTACCAGGCGAAGTCCTCCCCGCCCAGGCTCTGCGGTGTCGAGGTCACCGCGTCCGGGCCCAGGGCGCGGGTGACGGCCTCGCGCATGACCTCCACACTGGTGGCCTCGTTGACCGTGGGCGGGACCCCACGCCGGTAGGTCACCTCGGGGCGCGCGCCGTACGCGGAGGCCACCGACTCCACCAGACCCTTCACGATGTCGGGCGCCTCGTGCCAGGCCTCGTCGTCCAGGCAGCGCACAGTCCCCTCGGCCACGGCGTCGTCGGGGATCACGTTGGGCGCCGAGCCCGCGCTGACCCGGCCCCACACGAGACTGAACCCTGCGCGGGGATCGACCAGGCGGGACAGCTGCGCCGGCAGTTCGGTGACGACCTTGCCCAGCGCGTAGACCAGGTCCGCGGTCAGGTGCGGGCGGGCGGTGTGGCCGCCGGGACCCGACAGGCGCACACGCAGCTGGTCACAGGCGGCGGTGATCCCGCCGGTGCGCAGCCCCACCTTGCCGACCGTCAGCCGGGGATCGCAGTGCAGGGCGAAGACACGCTCCACGCCCTCCATCTCCCCGGCCCTGACGACCTCGACTGCACCACCGGGGAGCTCCTCGGCAGGTTGGAAGAACAGCCGCACCCGTCCGGGCAGAGCCCCGGCCCGCTCCTGTTGGGCCAGGAACAGGCCGGTCGCCAGCAGCACCGTGGTGTGCACGTCGTGCCCGCACGCGTGCGCGACCCCCGGCACGGTGGAGCGGTACGGCGAGCCCTCCTTCTCGTCGGTCAGCGGCAGGGCGTCGATGTCGGCGCGCAGGGCCACGACGGGCCCGGGGCCGGAGCCGACGTCGCAGACCAGGCCGGTGCCCACGGGAAGGACCCGGGGCTGCAGGCCGGCTGCCCTGAGGCGTTCGGCGATGCGGCCGGTGGTGCGGTGTTCGGCGAAGGCGAGTTCGGGGTGCATGTGCAGGTCCCGGCGAAAGCCGATGAGCTCTCGCTCGTTGCGGGCCAAGAAGGCCGTCAACTGTTCCGGCAGGTCATGTCCCTGCATGCGAGGATCCCCTCTTCGTTCACGTCTTACCGCGCAGCCGGCTACGTCGCCGACACGGACACAGCGCGAGTGGGATCACCGCTACGGAGTTCGGCTGCGAGCAGATCCACGACGTCGGAGACCGACCCGCCTTCCGCGACGACCGCGCGCTGGCGTTCGTAGGAGGCACCCTTGTCCAGGATCTCGGAGACCAGGTCCAGGTCCTCGGCGCAGCCCAGGCGGGCCGCGGTGGGCCGCAGCTCCCGAACCAGCTCGTAGAGGTCGTCGCGGAGCGGCACGGTGGTTCCGTGTCTGTCCGTGATGACCCGGGCGTCGAGTCCGTAGCGGGTGGCCCGCCACTTGTTGTCCTTCACGACCCAGGGGGGCGGACTGGGTAGCCCGTACCCGCGGTCGAGCTGGTGATCGAACAGCTCCACCAGGCTCTGGGAGAGCGCGGCGGCCATTCCCACCTCGCGCAGCGTGGGAATTCCGTCGAACATCCGGATCTCGATCGTGCCGAAATCGGGGTGCGGACGGATGTCCCACCACACTTCCTTGATAGAGGCGATGGTACCCGCCCTGAGTAGTGTTTCGAGGTAATCCTCGAAAGCTTGCCAGTCCGGAAGGTTGGGGGGCGGCCCGGAGGTGGGTAGGGCTCCGAAGATGATGGACCGCGCCGAGGCGAGCCCGGTGTCCCCTCCGGTCCAATAGGGACTGGAGGCACTGAGGGCGAGGAAGTGCGGCAGGTAACGGGAGAGCGCGTTGACGATGGGGACGGCCTTCTCCCGGTCGCGGACCCCCACGTGGACGTGCACGCCGCAGGTGAGGATGCGCCGGACGAGCCACTGCATCTGGTCGACGAGCTCGGCGTAGCGTTCACCGGGGCTGAACTCCTGGTCGCGCCAGTCGTCGACGGGGTGGGTGCCCGAACAGGTCAGGGTGGTGCCCCAGGGGTCGAGGACCTCGCGCACGCGGGCGATGGTGCGGGAGAGGTCGCCCTTGGCCTCCTCGACCGTCTCGCAGATGCCGGTGACCACCTCGATCTGGGACTGCATCAGTTCGTGGCGCAAGGGAGGGTGGTCACTTCCGGAACTGAGATCCGGAAGTGCAGTGAGAAGTTTGTTCGCTTCCTGACGCAGGTGTCGGGTTTTATGGTCGACGAGCTGGAGTTCCCATTCCACTCCGATCGTCGGGCGTTCGGATGACGTGAACGAAATGGCCATCTTCCGTCCTCCAGGGGGTCCCGCGGCCTTTTCCGGGCCGCCTTTCCCGGCAAACCGGGGCAGAGGAGGACTACCCCGCCGGAGCCCGCCGCATACGGAGCGACTACACCGCCGAGAGCGGGCGCCCTCGTCCAGCACCAGCAGGACGGGCCTCAGCCGCGATCGTCCCTGCCGCGCGTGAGCACCGCGGCGGCACCGGCCGCGAGCGCCGCCGCCACGGTCGCCACGAGCGCCGCGAGGATGCGCTGGGCCAGACGGCGCTCGGCCACGGCCTCCGGCGACGGGCGCAGCACCTTCACCCGCCGGGTCCAGTCCAGGCCGTTCTCCTCCGGCAGCGGCAGGGATCCCGTGTAGGGAGGCAGGACCGGGAGCCACGTCGCCGTCCACGCTGCGCTGAAGAGCACCAGGCGCATGACCAGGTTGATCCACACCAGCAGACCGACCAGCACCGCGAAGGAGGCGTAGACGGGGTTGGTGAGCGTGCCGGCAAGCAGCAGCGTGGCGGCGCTCTTGAGCAGCTCGAACCCGACGGCGCCGATGAGCGCGCCCCACCACATCGGGCGGGTGGGGCGCCCTGCCCCGGACAACAGGGAGAAGGCCAGCACGAAGACCAGCACGTTCATGGCGGTCGCCACCACCAGGGCCAGCAGGCGCAGGGCGAGCCCCGCGACCACCGACCCGTCGAGACCCACCAGCGAGAGCACCCAGTACGTGGCCGTCTGACCCACACTGGTGAGGGCGACCGTGAGCAGCAGCCCGGTACCGAGGCCCATCATGACCAGCAGGTCGGCACCCTTGCGTACGAAGAAGTTGGGGCCCTGGCGCAGGCTGTTCAACCAGATGGCGTGCAGGGCCTCGCGCGCAGCCGCCACAGAGTTCAGACCCGCGTAGAGCAGGCCCAGACCACCGATGAGGCCGGCGCCCACGCGCGCGTTCGCGATCTGTTCCACCGGCAGTTGGTCCGACAACCCCGGCAGAGCCTCGTCCAGGGCCTCGTTCAGGTACTGCTGCAGCTCGACGTCGACCGCGGTGAGGTAACCGACGACCGCGAAGGCGAGCGCGAGGATCGGGAAGAAGGACAGGAACGCGAAGTAGGTCACCGCGCCGGCGAGCTGGGTCCCGTTCTGGTCGGAGTACCGCTCACCGGCGCGCACCAGGTGGTCCACGGCGGGGCTGCGCTGCCGCAGGTCCCAGTAGGAGTCCATCGCGGTGTTCTGTGCGCGCTGCGCAACTCCGCGGGCCCGCTCGGCCACCGACGTCATCTGTCCCCTCCCCCGTCCCCGGCGGCACCGCCCCGGGCACGGCGCTCGGCGTTCTCGGGAGCCACAGCCTACGAGTGTGTTCCCCGATGCCCGCAATGACCACGCCCACGCACGACCTGCGCCCGGGGCGGTGCATCCTGGAGGGTGGACCGGGGGACACAGCGGGGAAGGGGACGTGCGGTGGGGGGCACGGGGACACGGTGGCGCGCGGTGCTGGGCCTTCGCCCGGCCGGACCGAGGGGTGCCTGGCCGCAGAGCCCTCCCGACCCCGACGCGCTCGCTCAGGCTTTCACACAGCGCTTCCATGTGCCGCCCGCGGGGGTCTGGCACGCTCCCGGACGCCTGGCGCTCATGGGCGAGCACACGGCCGTCAGCGAGGGCGTCGGCCTGTATGCCGCGCTGCCCTGGGGTGTGCGGGTGGCGCTCGGACCGGCCGAGGACGGGAAGGTGCAGGCCGCCTCCCCCGAAGGACCCCTGCGCGCGCGTTCCGCGACCGCCTCGGAGGTCTCCGCCGCCGTCGACCGCGCCCACCGCGACGGGGTACTGGCGCGTGGAACCGGGGTCCGTGCCGTCGTCGCCTCGGACCTGCCCGCCCACGCCTCCCTGGGGCACGCGGCCGCGCTCCGGACCGCAACTGCGCTGGCCCTGGCCGACCTGGGCGGGGCGCCTCCGCCGGAGGGCGCCGACGCCGACGAGCGGGTCGCGCTGGTGGCCCGCCCCGGGTGTGCGGTCCGGGTCAACCACAAGAACCTGCGCACGACGGTGCTGCCCTTCGACCTGGCCGCCGAGGACCTGCACCTGCTCGTGGCCGACACCGGGTCCCGACCCCGCCGCGGCCTGCGCCGGGCACGGGAGGACGAGCTCCGGCGGGCCGCGGGGATCCTGGGGCCGCTGCGCGCCGTGCAGGACCTGCCCGCAGCGCTGAACCGGATGCCGGATGCGGGGATGGCCCGCCGCGTGGAGTACGCGGTCACCGAGGTCCACCGCCTGAACGCCGCCGTGGGCCTGCTGCGCGCCGACCGGTTCGGGGAGGTCGGCCCGATTCTGTCCGCCTCCCACCTGTCGCTGCGCCGTTTCGATCTGCCCACCCCCGACGTGGATCTGGCCGCCGAGTCCGCTTCGCGCGCGGGCGCCCGCGGCGTGCGCATGAGTGGCTGGCGGGGGACCGCGTTCGCCCTGGTAGGTACCGATCGGCTGGAGCGTGTGCGCGACAACACGGAGCGCGCCTTCGCCGACCGGGGCCCCCGCGCCCCGCGCCTGCGCACAGCGCGTGCCGCCGCCGGCGCACACCGCCTGCGCTGAACCGGACACCGGGGTCGCCTTCAGCACAGAAAGCCTGGATCGCCTGCGTGGCAGGAGGTATGCGCACCGACAGGGGCGAATCCGGAAACACGTGCGAACCCGGCTACGCTGTCTGGCGATCCCACAGGGGTGAAGGCGAAGGCATCACGCGGAACGGGGACGGGCAGAATCCATGGCTGATCGACGAGACCCGGGCGGGGACGGCCCGACCGGGGAACACGACCGCGGCGGGGTGTTCCGCCGCGGCAGCGGAGGAGGGCCGGGCACCCCCGACGAGTTCGAGAAGCTCTACCGTCCCCGTGAGTCCGAGCAGCGGGTGGTCGGCGAGACCCGGCGGATGCCGCCCGCCGACGAGCTTCCGCCGGCGGGCCGGCAAAGGCGGCGCCGCCCCACACACTCCGACGCACGCGAGTACGACGGGCGCGGCATCAAGCGCCGGGCCCGCGAGCGCCGCAAGCGCAGGTTCACGACCGTGCTGGTCATGATCCTGGTGGTCGTACTGATCGTGCCGCTCGGTTTCTACCTGTGGGCCGATTCGCGCCTGGACCGGGTCGAGGCGCTGCAGGACTACGACGGCCGCCCGGACGAGAGCCGCGGCGACCTCTACATGATCGTCGGCTCCGACAGCCGCGACGGCATGGACGACGACCAGATGGAGGAACTCGCCACAGGCGACGCCGATGGGCAGCGCACCGACACGATCATGCTGCTGTACACCCCGCGCGACGGCGATCCCACCATTGTCAGCGTGCCGCGCGACTCCTACGTCCCCATGGCCGTGCCCGGCTACGCGGACAACAAGATCAACACTGCCTACGCCGACTCGGTGTGCGGCACCGACGAGGAGGGCGAGGAGGTCTGCGGCGGCCCCGCTCCCCTGGTGGAGTCCTTCGAACGCGCCTCGGGTGTGGCGGTGGACCACTACGTGGAGATCGGTATGGGCGGGTTCGTGGACCTGGTCGATGCGGTCGGCGGCGTGGAGCTGTGCCCCGAGGAACCGATCGCCGACCCCAAGGCCGGCCTGGACATCGAGGCCGGCTGCCAGGAAATGGACGGCGGTACAGCGCTCGGTTACGTGCGCACCCGTGCCACCCCGCGCGCCGACCTCGACCGCATTCAGCGCCAGCGGGAGTTCTTCTCTGCCCTGATCCAGGAGGCCAGTGCGCCCTCCACGATGTTCAACCCGTTCCGCGCCGGTCCACTGGTGATCGCGGGAACCGACACGTTCACCGTCGACGAGGGCGACAAGCTCCGGCACCTGGCGAGCATGCTGCTGGCGATGCGCGGCGGTATCGAGACGACGGCGATCCCGGTCGGGGACACCCCGACCATGCCGGACGTGGGTGCGGTCGTGACTTGGGACGAGACGCGCTCGGAGATGATGTTCGAGGCGATGCGGGAGGGCGAGCCCATCCCCGAGGAGGCCATGGAGGACTGAGCCCTCGGCTCCTCACCACGGCCCCGGCCCCGATGACACGGGGGCCGGGGCCGGTGTTCTAGCACCGGGCTCCCCGCGTAGACCCCCCTGACGAAGACGAAGGGCCCGCCACCGGAGTGACGGGCCCTTCTGTGACGTTCCGAGCTGTGCGCGCCTACCCCCCAGCGGGCGCACGGCCGGCACGTCGGTCTGTGGCCTGCGGGTCTGAGCCCGCTCTGGCCTGCCGGTTCTCACCGGCGTGACTCCACAATAAGTCAAAGTTCGCCAAAGACGCGAATCGTATGCACGTGTCATAGGTCGCATCCACGGGGAGCAGAGGGCGGAGCGCCCCCTCATCGTGCCACCGAAGGACACGGCATGCCCGACGAACACGGAAAACGCGCCCGGGAAATCTCCCGAAGTCCCCCGGACCGCTCACACGCGTGCGCCCGGCCGGACCCCGCTCAGGGCCGACCGGGCGCACGAGAAACGGCAAAGGGATGACCATCCGCCGCGTGGAGGAGATCCGGGCCCCGTCCGGGGCCCGCTCCTTGTGGGGTGGTCCTCAGGCGAGGCGCTTGCTCAGGTTCTCGTCCAGCGCGGCGAGGAACTCCTGCGTGGTGAGCCAGTCCTGGTCACCGCCGACGAGCAGCGCGAGGTCCTTGGTCATCTGGCCGCCCTCGACGGTCTTGACGACGACGTCCTCGAGCGTCTGGGCGAACTCGACCACCTTCGGAGTGTTGTCGAGCTTGCCGCGGTGCTCCAGACCGCGGGTCCACGCGAAGATGGACGCGATCGGGTTGGTCGAGGTGGGCTTGCCCTGCTGGTGCTGGCGGTAGTGGCGCGTGACGGTGCCGTGGGCGGCCTCGGCCTCGACGGTACGGCCGTCGGCGGTGCGCAGGACCGAGGTCATGAGGCCGAGCGAGCCGAAGCCCTGCGCGACCGTGTCGGACTGCACGTCGCCGTCGTAGTTCTTGCAGGCCCAGACGTAGCCGCCCTCCCACTTGAGCGCCGCGGCGACCATGTCGTCGATCAGGCGGTGCTCGTAGGTGAGGCCGGCAGCCTCGAACCTGTCCTTGAACTCGTTGTCGTAGATCTCCTGGAACACGTCCTTGAACATGCCGTCGTACGACTTGAGGATCGTGTTCTTGGTGGACATGTAGACCGGGAAGTTGCGGTCCAGGCCGTAGTTGAGGCTGGCGCGCGCGAAGTCCTCGATGGACCTGCGGTAGTTGTACATCCCCATGGCCACGCCGCCGGCCTCGGGGAACTCGGCGACGTCGAACTCGATCGGCTCGCTGCCGTCCTCGGGCGTGTAGGTCATGGTGACCGTACCCGGGCCGGGGACCTTGAAGTCCGTGGCCTTGTACTGGTCCGCGTGGGCGTGGCGGCCGATGATGATCGGCTGCGTCCAGCCCGGCACCAGGCGCGGGACGTTCTCGGCGATGATGGGCTCACGGAAGACGACGCCGCCGAGGATGTTGCGGATGGTGCCGTTGGGCGACCGCCACATCTTCTTGAGGCCGAACTCCTCGACCCGCGCCTCGTCCGGCGTGATGGTGGCGCACTTGACGCCGACGCCGTGCTCCTTGATGGCGTTGGCCGCGTCGACGGTGACCTGGTCGTCGGTGCGGTCGCGCTCCTCGATGCCGAGGTCGTAGTACTTCAGGTCGATGTCGAGGTAGGGCAGGATCAGTCGGTCCTTGATGAAGGACCAGATGATCCGGGTCATCTCGTCACCGTCGAGCTCGACTACGGGGTTCTCGACCTTGATCTTGGCCATGGCTGTGTGGCTGTCCCTTCAGTCTCGGCAACCGCCTCGTGCAGCGGGTGCCGTGCCCCGGCTCGTGACCGGGGCGCGGCGGGTTCTCCGCGCACGGCAATCCCGTGATCCCTCCCGGTGTCCGTGCACACCGGGGAGGCGGTGTCTTGTCGGTGTCGCGGTATCTCGACATCAAGCTTATTCGACGCCTAGGTCGACAGTTGCGGCGCCACCCATGCGAGCACGATGAGCAAGCACGCCATCCCGACCAGCACGGTCAGGTCGACCCACCTGCGGCGCACCGCGAGCATGCCGATCCAGTCCTTGGGCAGGACCAGGCGGAACACCGCCGCAAGCATGAGCGCAGCGGCGATGATGGCGGGGGCGCGGTTNTCCGCGTTTGAAGTAGGCGAACCCGACGACCGCGATGCCGGCCGCGAGGCCGGACAGCACGAGCGAGTACGGCACCTGGGTGAGCCACGGGGGGATCTTCGACGGAGCGGGCTCGTCGGCTCCCGTCTCCTCCGTCAGCTCGCCCCCCGTCTCCGGTGCCTCTTCGGGGGTGTTCTCCGTCTCCCCCGGGGTGGCCTCGGCACGGTCCTCGCCGTCGCCGGGGGTGTTGTCCTGGGGGACGTCGCCGTCCGGCGTGCCCGAGTCCGCCACTTGCGTCTGCTCCGCCCTGTCCACCGCGTACCGACCTGTTCGGTTCGTGTGCTTGGCCGCCGCGCGGCTCGTTCCACGGTCGCTTGCCGACCCTCTGGCCCAGTCCGGCCACGCGCACGTCACGGGATGTCCGAAACGGAGCGGCTCGGCTGTGCCGCCCGGTTCCGGTCCCGAGCACAGGACGAGGTCGTCGGCGGACCGTGACGGCCGGGAAGGACCACGGTCATTGTATTGGCCCGCATCGCCCCGGCCCCAGAGCTCACGGTAACGGTCCGGCTCCCGTAAGAACGACCGGGAACCGATTCCCGCCCCGCCACGGCCACAGAGCCGTATTTGCCGCGCCTTGTCCGCCTAACTCCGGAGTAAGCGCGTAGAAGCAGTGCAGCCCGGGTAACCCAGGTGGTGTTCCAGTGCCACGGTGAGCGAGGACCACCCCCATGAAGCCCACTCCAAGCGCGGACCAGACCACCACCCCCCGACCGTCCTTCCCCCACCGTCGTCAGCACCCTCGGGCCACGGCCGCTCCGACGGAGGACAGCAACACAGAGGGCCCCTACCTCAAGATCGACTCCTCCGGTGACATGCGCTCCCTGACGAGCGAGGTCACCACGGTCGGCCGCGGCGAGGGCGCCGACATACACCTGCGCGACCTGACCGTTTCGCAGCTGCACGCCGAGCTGGTGCGCCGGGGACCCTACGTCTACGTCGTCGACCTGGGACTGTCCCGTAACGGAACCCGGGTCAACGGGCGCCCCGTGGCCCGCCGTGTACTCAAGGACGGCGACGTTCTCACGTTCGGCAGCGCACGCTGCCGGGTGGGCGGCCTGCCCCGCGAGCAGATGCGCCCCGATCTCGAACTGCGGCGCGAGGCCGTGCCCGACCTGACCAGGCGCGAGCTCGACGTGCTCACCGTCCTGTGCCAGCCCGCGCTGTCGGACGAGGCGTTCGTTGCGCCGGCCACTGCCCGTGACATCGCCGAGTCCCTGGTGGTGACCGAGGCCGCGGTCAAGCAGCACCTGCTGCGGCTGTACCAGAAGTTCCGCATACCCGAGGGACAGAACCGCCGCACCCGGCTGGCCAACGAGGTGGTCTCGCTGGGTCTGGTCCGCCCGATGCCGATGGGAGCCACCGCACGCTGGGCCAGCTGAGCCCTCTGCCGTGAACGCGCACGCGCGCATCCCCGGCGCGTGCGGGGACGTGCGGTCAGCGGGGGTCACACCCTCCTGGCACGGACACGTGTGGGGCCCGCGCACCGGCACGGGCCCCACACTCGGCAAGCGGCCCGCTACAGGGCAGCGGCCCGGCGCTCGGCGTTCTCCACCACGTTGACCAGCAGCATTGCACGGGTCATCGGGCCGACGCCGCCCGGGTTGGGCGACAGGAACCCGGCGACCTCCTCCACGCCCGGGGCGACGTCCCCCGCGAGCCCCTCGTCGGTGCGCGTGACACCGACGTCGAGCACCGCGGCGCCCGGCTTGACCATGTCGGGAGTGACGAGGCCGGGCACACCGGCACCGGCCACGACGACGTCGGCCTTGCGGGTGTGCTCGGACAGGTCACGGGTCCCGGTGTGGCACAGCGTGACGGTCGCGTTCTCGGAACGGCGGGTCAGCAGCAGGCCCAGCGGACGCCCCACGGTCACACCGCGGCCGACCACCACGACCTCGGCGCCCCGGAGCGGTACGTCGTATCGGCGCAGCAGCTCCACGATCCCGCGCGGGGTGCAGGGCAGCGGCGCTTCCTCCATGAGGACGAGCTTGCCCAGGTTGGCGGGCTGCAGGCCGTCGGCGTCCTTGGCAGGGTCGATGAGGTCGAGCACACGCCCCTCGTCGAGCCCGCGCGGCAGGGGCAGCTGCACGATGTAGCCGGTGCAGGCCGGGTCCTCGTTGAGCTCGCGCACGGCCTGCTCCACCTGCTCCTGGGTGGCGTCGGCCGGGAGGTCGCGGCGGATGCTGGCGATGCCCACCTGTGCGCAGTCGCGGTGCTTGCCGCGCACATAGGTGTGGCTGCCCGCGTCGTCACCGACCAGCACGGTCCCGAGCCCGGGCGTCACACCCTTGGCGTGCAGCTTGGAGACCCGCTCGGCCAGGTCCTCCTTGATGGCCTTGGCGACGGCCTTGCCGTCGAGCACGGTCGCGCTCATTGAGACTCCTCGTCTTCGATCCGGATGGCCTAGTGGAAGAAGTGCCGGGTGCCGGTGAGGTACATCGTCACCCCGGCGGCCTCGGCGGCCGCGACGACCTCGTCGTCCCGCACCGACCCACCGGGCTGGACGACCGCGCGCACACCGGCGGCGGTGAGGATCTCCAGCCCGTCGGGGAAGGGGAAGAAGGCGTCGCTGGCAGCCACGGAGCCGCGCACACGGTCCCCGGCACGGTTCACGGCCAGACGGGCGGAGTCGACCCGGTTGACCTGACCCATACCCACACCGACGGTGGCGCGGTCCGAGGCGAGCAGGATCGCGTTGGACTTGACCGCACGCACCGCGCGCCAGGCGAAGCGCAGCTCTGCGAGGGTCTGCTCGTCGGCGGGGTCGCCGCAGGCCAGGGTCCAGTTCCCGGGGTCGTCGCCCGGGGCGTCGACGGCGTCGCGCGACTGAACGAGCAGGCCGCCGCTGATCTGGCGGCGCTCCACACCGCCGGTCACACCCTCGGCGTTCTCGACCACGAGCAGGCGGATGTTCTTCTTGCGCGTGAGCACGTCCACGGCCTCGGGGGAGAACGCGGGAGCCACGACGACCTCGGTGAAGATCTCCACGATCTGCTGGGCCAGAGCGGCCTCGACCGGGCGGTTGGTGGCGATCACACCCCCGAACGCGGAGACGGGGTCGCTGGCATGGGCCTTGCGGTGCGCCTCGGCGTTGTCGGCGCCGACCGCGATCCCGCAGGGGTTGGCGTGCTTGATGATGGCCACGCACGGCTCGGTGAAGTCGTGGGCGGCGCGCAGGGCGGCGTCGGCGTCGACGTAGTTGTTGTAACTCATCGCCTTGCCGTGCAGCTGCTCCGCGCCGGCCAACCCGCTCCCGGCGGACTCGGCAGCCGTGTACAGGGCCGCCTTCTGGTGCGGGTTCTCGCCGTAGCGCAGCACTTGGTCGCGCTCGAAGCCCTCCCCGAAGAACGCCGGCCAACCGGACCCGCCGGACTCGGTGTCGGGTGCGTAGGACTCGGCGAACCAGGTCGCCACGGCCGCGTCGTAGGAGGCGGTGTGCTGGAAGGCCTGCCCGGCCAGGCGCTTGCGCTGGTCGAGGGTGAACCCGCCGCCGCTCACCGCCTGCAGGGTCTCCTCGTAGGCGCCGGGATCGACGACGACGGCGACACTGCCGTGGTTCTTGGCGGAGGCCCGCACCATGGCGGGGCCACCGATGTCGATCTTCTCGACACAGTCGGCCTCGGAGGCGCCCGAGGCCACGGTGTCGCCGAAGGGATAGAGGTTGACCACGACGAGGTCGAAGGGTGCGATACCCAGCCCTTCGATGGTCTCCACGTGCCCGGGGTCGTTCTGGTCGGCGAGGAGCCCGCCGTGGATGTGGGGGTGGAGGGTCTTGACGCGCCCGCCCATGATCTCGGGGAAGCCGGTGACCTCCTCGACGGGGGTGACCTCGATCCCGGCCTCGCGCAGCCGCGCGGCGGTGGAGCCGGTCGAGACGATCTCCACGCCTGCCCGGGCCAGCCCGGCGCCCAGGCCCTCCAGACCGGTCTTGTCGTACACGCTGATCAACGCACGCCTGATGGCCCGCTGGTTCACGGGGTCTCCTTCGTCTCGCTCGCGTCAGTGGGGCTCGGTCCGGTGCGGCCGAGCCGCACGTGCCTGCCGTCGACGGTCCAGCCGCGCCGCGCGAGCTCACCGACCGTGTCGACGAGCATGCGCCGTTCCACGGTCTTGATGCGTTCGTGCAGGGCAGCCTCGTCGTCGCCGTCCTCGACGGGGACCGGGACCTGGTCGATGATCGGCCCGGAGTCGACCCCCTCGTCGAGGAAGTGGATGGTGGTGCCGGTGAACCGGACACCGTGGGCGAGCGCATCGCGTACGGCGTGCGCGCCGGGGAAGGAGGGCAGCAGCGCCGGGTGGATGTTGACCGCGGCGTGGCGGCCGACGACGGCAGGACCGAGGATGCGCATGAACCCGGCGGAGACCACCAGGTCGGGCTCGAAATCGGCGATCCGTTCGGACATCGCGGTGTCCCACTCGGACCGGTCGGCGTAATCGCGGAAGGGGACCACGAACGCAGGGACGCCCGCCTCCTCCGCCTTCTCGAGCCCGCCGGCACCGGGCCGGTCGGATCCGACGGCGACCACCTGCGCCCCGTACTCGGGAGACCTGCAGGCGTCCAGCAGGGCGGCCATGTTGCTGCCCGTGCCCGATATGAGAACCACCACTCGCGCGGACAGTGTGCTTCTCCCTCGTGTGTAGAAGAACAGCACGGGAGCCGGGCTCCCGCTCCCGGGGGCGCTGGGGGACAGCGCAGCATCCGGGGAAACTCGTACGCGCCGCACGCGGGCGGCACCAGAACCAGGACCGCAGGGGCCCCGTCCGCTTTCCCACCCTATCGGTCCGGGTAGCGTCGGACCGACGGGGACCTGGGGTTGTGCGACGGCTCTCCCGGTTCCCGGCCCGCTGCCCGCAGACCGTGACCGGGTACGCTCCGCCCGTGCGCGTTCGGTGGACGCCCCGCCGACCGCAGCACCAGAGCGAGCCGGCCACACACGGCGCACTCCCGCGCGCCACCGAAGGAGAGTCACCCGTGAGCGAGAACAGCCCGGAGCCGCAGAACGACGGGCAACCGCCCAAGTCCGAGAGAGGCGGGCTGTGGGGCCTGTTCTTCGGCGCGGTGGGCCTGTTGCTCCCGCCGTACGGGATCTTCCTGTCGGCCTTCGGTCTGGTCCAGGGTTTCCGCGCCCGCCGTGCCGCGCGCCGACGCAGCGTGACGGCTCCGATGGCGATGGCGAGCGTGTTCGTGGGCTCGGTCGGCATCGTGCTGTCGGCGGCGATGGCGGCGGTGCTGTTCCTGTACCAGGACCAGGTGGCCGACTACCGGGACTGCACGGCGCGGGCGCAGACGGTCTCCACCCAGGACGCGTGCGACCAGGCGTGGGAGTCGGGCACCGGGCTTCCGCCCGAGGTCATCGGCGGCTAGGGCGACCGGGCACCGGGCTTCCGTAAGGGGTGGCGGACGGGGTTCCGCCACCCCTTCCGTCGTGTCCGGGCCGGGTGTGCTTTCCGGTCGCTTGCCCTTGAAGAAACGGCTGCTTCGCAAACCAGCGGGCACACCCAAAGGGATTACACTTAGTATGCAATCGTTCACTAAAAGTGCTCCGATCTCTGCCCGGAGGGGACCCGATGGACACCGACGCCCCCGGCTCCGCAGTTCCGGCCCCGAAAGACCGCACCGCACCGGTCCGTCGCCGCCGCACGATCGTCCTGTCCGGCCTGCTGGGCGGCCTGATCGTGGCCATCGCGGCCCTGGCGGCGCTACCCTCCGCCTACACCTCGACCACCGCGGTCCAGGTACGGCCGCCGGGCGCGGCCGAGGCCGGAGGGGCCCCCGACGGTGCCCCCGGCCAAAGCCTCGATCTGGAAGCCGAGGCGAAGCTGGCCGGGTCCGAGCGCACCGCCGCTGTGGTGTCCGAAACCCACGACGAGATCGGCCTCCCCCCTGCTGACCTGGCCGAACGAGTGCACGTGGAGGCGCACCCCGACGGCGACGTACTCGAGATCGGCTACACCGCATCCACACCGGAGCAGGCCCGGGAAGGCGCCGACGCGTGGGCCGAGGCCTACCTGTCCACCCGCACCCAGCAGACCCAGGCCCTGCTGGCCACGCACCTGGAGGGGCTGCGCGACGAACAGGAGGGCCTCCACGCCCAGCTGGCACAGGTCGAGGGCGACGCAGCACGTACCGAGGCCCTCCGGGAGGAGATCACCGACCTGGGCGGGGTCGTCGCGTCACTGACCGCGATGGCGCAGACCACCGACCCCGGCACGGTCGTCGATCCCGCTGACACCCCCGCTTCCGCCTCCGCGCCCTCGCCGCTGCCGTGGCTGGTCGGCGGTCCCGCGGCCGGGCTGGCACTGGGCCTCGCCGTCGCTCTCGTGCGCGACCGCCTCGACCCGCGGGTGCGCGACGGCGCCCAGGCGGCGCGGCTGTCCGGGAGCCCGGTGCTCATGGAACTGCCCGTGTCCGCGCGCCTCGACGAGCTGTTGTGCGAACCGTTCGACCAGCACAGCTCCGCCGGACAGCGCGCCAACGCGTGCGCGCACCTGCTGCGTTCGCGGCTGCGCGCCCGCGCACCCGCGGGTGAGGAAGAGGGGGCCGGGGAGACGGAGGACGCCCGCGTCGTCCTGGCCGTCTCGGTCACACCGGGGCGTTCCGGGCCACGGGCCGCCGTCGACCTCTCCGCCGCGCTGGCCCGCACCGGTTCCGAGACACTCCTGGTGTGCGCGGACGCCTCCCCCGCGCCGCTCGGACTGCCCGAGGGCCCCGGCCTGACCGAAGCACTGGTGGACGGTGAGGATCCGGACGCGCTCGTCGTGCGCCCCGATTCCGTGCCCCGCCTGAGGGTGCTGCGGCACGGGCGGCCCGGCACCAGCGCGCCCGTGCAGGCCACCGTGGTGCACGACCTGTTGGACCTGCTGCGTTCCGACATCGACCACGCGGTCCTGACGAGTACTGCCGGGAACGGGCGGGCCGATGTCGAGGCCCTCATGGGTGTGGCCGACGCGCTCGTCCCGGTGGTGGAGCTCGGACGCTCGCGCCGGGAGGACCTGGCCGCGCTCGTGCGAGTCGCGGAACTGACCGGGACGCAGGTGCCCGGCGTCGTGGTTCTGGTGCACGCGGCCGAGCCCGCGGCCCCGGTTCGCTCACCCGTGTCGGCGCCTGCGTCGGCGCCCGCTCCGGGCGGGGCCGTACCGGCCTGCAGGGTCGCCGAGCACGACCTCACGGAGGCGCCGGTGGACGGGGAGCGGGCAGCCGGAGGACCCACAGCCCCCCGGACACACACGGGCGCTGTGCCCGACGACCATGACGAGGCCGGCGTCGAGACCGTGTCCGGTTCCCACACCGACGCGGACGACGAAGCCGAGGGAGCCGGGTCCGGATCGGGCTCCGAGGCGGACAGCGGGACCGGGACCGGCGTCGACGCCGCCACGGGGGCCGGGCGCTGATGCCGCGAACCGGCCTCCACGTCGCAGCTCTGTCCATCCGTGCTCGCGGGGGTGTTCGGTGAACAGTGAATCCACGTATCTGACCGACCTGGCGGCCGTGCTGTGGCCGTGCGGAGGCCTGCTGGGCCCAGGAGAGTTCGCCGGGACCCGGCTGGCCCGGCGCGAGCGCGGCAACCAGTACCTTCCAGTGCCCAACGCCCGGAACCCGCGCATCATCCTGCCGGCACACGACCGCACCGCCGCCACCCGGGGGATCGCCTCCTTCTCCCAGGACCACTCGATCGGCGAGCGTCTGCGTTCTCTGGTACTGAGCGGGGCGTTCACGACCGGGTTGGCACCGTTGCTGCTGCGCGACCGCCTGTACGTGGGCGCGGGCCCCGGCATCGAGCACGCGCTCGCCTCGGCGCTGGACAGGGAGGTGTCGGTTGCGATCCACCTCGGGCCGCCCCGCGCCAATCGCAAGCCGGTCCTGCTGCTGCTCACCCCGGGCGGACGCACCATCGGGTACGCGAAGATCGCCACCAACGGCCTGACCTCGCGCCTGGTCCGCGCCGAGAGCCGGGCGCTGCGGCACCTGGCCGAGTCCCCGCTGCCGGACGTCACGGTCCCGCGGCTGATGCACGAGGGCGAGTGGAACGGGCAGCCGCTCCTGGTGCAGGAGGCGCTCCCCATCGGTGACCAGACCGACCGTCCGACCCGGCGCCAGCTCCTGCGGTGCGTCGCGCAGATCGTCGGGCTCGGAACCGTGCGCACACGTTGGCTGTCCGAGAGCCCCTACCGAAGTGCGCTCGAGGAACGCATCGTCATGCTCGGCGCACGCCCCGAGGCCCCGCCCCTGCGCGCAGCGCTGCGTCGGCTACCGGACGTGCGGGTTCCCTTCGGCGCCTGGCACGGGGACCTGACGCGGTGGAACGTGGCCAGCACGGCCCGGCGCGCGTTCGTGTGGGACTGGGAACGCCTCGCCCTGGACGCACCCGCCGGTTTCGACGCATTGCACTACGACCTCAACGAGAGCGTGCAGTCGGGCGTCCACCCGGGTGTGCACCGGTGGTTGGAGACCGGGTCCCGGCTGCTGCGCGACCCGCTCATGGCCGAGACCGGACTGCGCCCGCACACGGTGTCCACGGTCATGGCGCTGTACCTGATCGACCTGGCCACACGCTTCCTGGCCGATCTGCAACCGGGGCACGGCGGCCCTGCCATGGCCGCGGTCGACGACTGGCTGCTGCCCGCCCTGGAGAGCCTCCGGGTCCGGGCCGGCCACGAGGCCGCACACGCCGACTGACCTGTTGCCCAGCTGTTCCCGTCCGACCCGAGGTGAGGAGCCGATGCCCGCACCACCGCCACGCCGCCCGCAGCCCAGACCCGTCGTCCCGCGCCCGCGTCCGGGTACCGCGAGCACACCCAGCAGGACCCGCGCACGGCAACGGCCCCGAGCCGGAGGGTCCGGTCGGCTCGGGGCCGCGGAGCGGGGCGGGAGGCGGAGACCGCACTCCCGGTTCAGGTCACGCCAGGGGCACCGGCGCGGTCCTTACAGGCCCTCGACGTTCAGCAGCAGGTTGACGGTGTCGGAGGGCACGCTGTCGAGCTTGTCCTCACCGGCGTTGTCCACCAGCCAGCTCAGGACGGTGTCCTGGTCGGCGGAGCCGTTGGCGTCCTGGTAGAGCGCCGCGGCACCGGCCACGTGCGGGCTGGCCATGGAGGTACCGGACATGGTGTCCGTGCCGCCGCCGGGCACGGTGGACTCGACGTCCTCGCCCGGAGCGTAGATGTCCACGGCACTGCCGTAGTTGGTGAAGAAGGTCGAGCCGTCGTTCTCGTCCGAGGCGGCGACGGTCACGACGCCCTCGGCACCGCCCGGGGAGACGTTGCCGGCGTCCTGGCCCTCGTTGCCCGCGGCAACCGCGACGAACACACCGGAGTCGGCGAGCGCGTTCACGGCCTCGTCCAGGGCGGGCGACTCGGGGCCGCCGAGCGAGAGGTTGGCCACCGAGCTGTCGTCGGCGTTCTCGGCCACCCACTCGACACCGGCGATGATGTCGTCGTAGTCACCGGAGCCCTGGTCGTCCAGCACCTTCACACCGACCAGGTCGGTGCCGGGCGCGACGCCGTAGCTGTCGGCACCGACGGTGCCGGCCACGTGCGTGCCGTGGCCC
The DNA here is from genome assembly GCF_000341025.1 of Nocardiopsis salina YIM 90010. Classification (GTDB taxonomy): domain Bacteria; phylum Actinomycetota; class Actinomycetes; order Streptosporangiales; family Streptosporangiaceae; genus Nocardiopsis; species Nocardiopsis salina. Next base: position 36,952 of record NZ_ANBF01000099.1, read on the forward strand.
TGCACGTCCTCGGCGTCGCCGCCGTAGGCGTCCCAACCGGCTTCGGCACGGTCACCGAACTCGGGGTGATCGACGTCGAGGCCGGTGTCCAGGACGTAGGAGGTGGTCCCTGAACCGTCGGCCTCGGTGGAGTACTCACCGTCCAGCGGCAGGTCCTCCTGGTCGATGCGGTCCAGGCCCCACGGCACGAAGGCCTCGGCCTGGCCGACCTGCTCGATGTAGGCCACGGAGGACTCCGCGCGCATCTCCTGCACGTCGGCCTCGCTGAGGGAGGCCGAGTAACCGTTCAGCACCTCCTCGTAGGAGTGGTTGACCTGGTCAGCGGAGATTCCGAGGGCAGAGGGGGTGACCGAAGCGGTACTGACGCCGTCCTCCAGGACCACGAAGTACTCGCCTGCCACCGCGTCCGCGCTCGTGTGCAGGGGGGCCAGGTCATCGGCGCCGGCAGCGGTAGCACCGCCGAGGGCGAAGGGGACCGACAGGGCGCCCGCCGCGACGAAACCGACCACGGCCTTGGGGGTTGGGTGCTTCTTCAAGGTGTTTCTCCTTGAGGGGGTTAGCGGGGATATGAGCACCTTGGGCGCTACGGTGCGTATTCGCACTGCTGCACCTTTAGCGCAGTTCGACACTTTAGTAAGAAAATCGGGGGATTGCCATACTCCGGTCCAATTTTTCTTCGATTCAAGGTCGAACTGCATGTCCGGGCGGGGATCGGGTTCGACAGTCATACAAGGTACACACGCCCGTCATCGAACCCTCCGCACACGACTCGGGGCCGCCCGCGACCGAATGTGCGAGCGACCCCGAATCGGGATGAGGTCCCATGACCGGAGGACTATCTGCATCTCCGAAACATCCACCGGGAATACAACCCCGGAGGGGATACAGTTTTCTCACCCATGAGAATGTTTAAGGACTTCTCAGGTCATTCTGCGTTCACGACCATGCCCGCACCGACGGTGGTGTTGGTGGCCTCGTCGATGAGGATGAACCCGCCGGTCTGCCGGTTCCTGGCGTACTCGTCGACGAACAGGGGCTGAGTGGCACGCAGCCGCACCCGGCCGATCTCGTTCAGCTCCAGGTGCTCGACCTCCTGGTCGCGTGAGAGCGAGTTGACGTCCAAGCGGTAGTGGAGGTCCTTGACCATCACCTTCGCTGTGCGCGTCGTGTGCTTGACCAGCAGCCGCGAACGGGGCGTGAGCTTGCGGCTGTCGGTCATCCAGCAGACCATCGCGTCGACGTCCTGGGCCGACTCGGGACGGTTGTTCACGCGCGCGATCATGTCGCCGCGCGAGACGTCGATGTCGTCCTCCAGCAGGAGCGTCACCGACATCGGGTGGAAGGCCTCCTCCAGGTCCCCGTCGGCACTGACGACCTTGGCGACCCGGCTCGTGTACCCGGACGGCAGGTGCACGACCTCGTCGCCCGGACGGAACACACCGCCGGCCACCTGCCCGGCGTAACCCCGGTAGTCGTGCAGCTCCGGGTCGTCGGACTTCTGCGGCCGGATCACGTACTGCACGGGGAAACGTGCGTCGACGAGGTTGTCGTCGGAGGCGATGTGCACGTTCTCCAGGTGGTGCAGCAGCGAGGGGCCCTCGTACCACGGCATGTTCTCGGAGGTGGTGACCACGTTGTCGCCGTGCAGAGCGGAGATCGGCACGAACGTGACGTCACGGGTGTCGAGCTTGGCGGCGAACTCGGAGAACTCGCGGCGGATCTCCTCGAACCGCTCCTCGGAGTAGTCGACCAGGTCCATCTTGTTGACCGCGAGCACCAGGTGCGGGACCTGGAGCAGGCTGGCAAGGAACGCATGCCGTCGGCTCTGCTCCTGCAGGCCCTTGCGCGCGTCCACGAGGATGACCGCGAGGTCGGAGGTCGAGGCGCCGGTGACCATGTTCCGGGTGTACTGCACGTGCCCGGGGGTGTCGGCGATGATGAAGGTGCGCTTGGGTGTGGCGAAGTAGCGGTACGCAACGTCGATGGTGATGCCCTGCTCCCGCTCGGCCCGCAGGCCGTCGGTGAGCAGTGCCAGGTTGGCCCGCTCTTCACCGCGCGCGGCGCTGGTGCGCTCCACCGCGTCGAGCTGGTCCTCGAAGATGGACTTGGAGTCGTAGAGCAGCCGCCCGATGAGGGTGCTCTTGCCGTCGTCGACGGAGCCCGCCGTGGCGAACCGCAGGATGTCGTTGTTCATAGCTGGACCAGGTCCTGTGTGCGAAGGGGACTGATGATGTGGGCGCGGGCCGTAGGAGTGGAGCGCCGAGGGGCGTGGAGCTCGTCCCGACGGGGCCACCGTTCGGGCGTCGGCACGCTCCGGAGGCACCCGAGCGGGCCCTGCAGGAACGAGGACGACCGCGGAGAAACCGAGTGCGTGCCTTCTGGCACCGCCCGCCCGCGGAAGAACCGCGCCTCCGGGCGCCCGTCGACGGTGACGGGTGGGCCGGAGCGGAGCGGCGGCCCGAAGGTCAGAAGTAGCCCTCGCGCTTGCGGTCCTCCATGGCCGCCTCGCTCGCGCGGTCGTCGGCCCGGGTCTGGCCCCGTTCGGTGAGCCGGGTCGCCGCGATCTCGGTGATGATGTCGTCGATCTCCACGGCATCGGACTTGACCGCACCGGTGCAGGTGAGGTCGCCGACGGTGCGGTAGCGGACGGTCTCGGTGAACACGTCCTCGCCCTCGCCCCGGTTGATGATGGGCGAGTCGGAGAGCAGGATCCCGTCGCGCTCGAAGACCTCGCGCTCGTGTGCGAAGTAGATGGACGGCAGTTCGAGCCCCTCCCGCTTGATGTAGGCCCACACGTCGAGCTCGGTCCAGTTGGAGATGGGGAAGACCCGGATGTGCTCGTCGCGTTCGATGCGGGTGTTGAACACGCTCCAGAGTTCGGGGCGCTGGTTCTTCGGGTCCCACTGACCGAACTCGTCGCGGAAGGAGAAGACGCGCTCCTTGGCGCGGGCCTTCTCCTCGTCGCGTCGTGCGCCGCCGAACGCGGCGTCGAACTGGTTGTCCTCGATCGCCTCCAGCAGCGCGGAGGTCTGCAGGCGGTTGCGGCTGGCCCAGCGGCCGGTGGGCTCACTGACCTTGCCCGCGTCGATCTGCTCCTGGACGGAGGCAACGACCAGGCGTACCCCCGCCTCCGCGATGCGACGATCCCGGAACTCGATGACCTCGGGGAAGTTGTGCCCGGTGTCCACGTGCATGACGGGGAACGGCACGGCCCCGGGCCAGAAGGCCTTCTCCGCGAGGCGGAGCATCACGATGGAGTCCTTGCCCCCGGAGAAGAGCAGCACGGGTCGCTCGAACTCGGCAGCGACCTCGCGCATGATGAAGATGGCTTCGGCCTCCAGGACGTCCAGCTGGGACAGCTGGTGACGCCCGGGTGCCTGCTGACTCGCCTGACCCATGAATCCGCCTTCGTGTACCGACTTGGCCGACGGCGGTGGGGCGTACGGGTCAGCCCCCCGCGTGCGGCCCGGCGTTGTCCAGATCCGCGCCGTCGCGGATGCTTGCCAACAACATACCCGACAATTCCGATCGACATACAAGGATATCCGGGAGCCGGGGGTCCGCCCGGTTGTAACGCAGCTCGGAACCGTCGACACGGGAGGCATGCAGACCGGCCGCACCCGCCACTGCGACAGGCGCTGCACTGTCCCACTCGTACTGTCCGCCGGAGTGCACGTAGATGTCGGCCACACCGAGCAGGACCGCGCAGATCTTCGCACCGGCCGAGCCCATCGGCACGACCTCGGCGCCGAGCTGGTTGGCCATGCGCTGTACGAACTCCGGCGGCCGTGTGCGACTCGCAGTGATGCGCAGGCGCTGGTCGGAGGGGCGCTCCTCGGGAAGCCACGGCGGGTCGACCGTGGAGAGCGTGCTGCCCTGCGCGGGCAGGGCGACCGCACCGGCGACCAGCTCGCCGTTCTCCCACAGAGCCACGTGCACGGCCCAGTCGGTGCGGCCGGGCTCGGCGAACTCGCGCGTTCCGTCGAGCGGGTCGATGATCCACACCCGCCGGGAGCTCAGCCGCGCCTCGTCGTCCACACCCTCCTCGGACAGCACCGCGTCACTCGGGCGCAGACGCCCGAGCGCGGAGAACAGGAACTCGTGCGACGTGCGGTCCCCCAGCGTCCGCAGCACCTCGGGCTCGTCGAAGCCGTGCCGGGCGCGCAGGCGCAGCAGCAGCTGTCCCGCCTCGCCCGCGAGGTCACGGGCCACCTCATGATCGTTCCGGATGCTCTTCACCGACTCGTCTGCTCCCGCCCCACGGTTGGTCATCGCCGGCCACGTCGTCCACTGGCGGTGGAGGCCTGGCGTCGGCGCCCAGTTTTCCACGTACGCGGGTCCGGACGGCCCGAATCCTCCCAACACGGTCCGGAACCTCCGCCGACCCGCACACCCTCGAACGCGCCCGTTCCGGTCCCCATGGTACGGAACCGGCAACCGACCCTCGGGGGGCAACCCCCGGCCACAGACACGTTCGACGCAGAGAACAGTAACTGAAAGTAGTTGAAAAATCGCCCCAAGTACCGGCCTGTTGCGCGGGTGGGTCCAGCAAAGCGGAGGAATCTGGCCATATCGACACCAAGAGCCCGGTCGGCCCGTCCACCGGGTAGACGATTCGAGAGGCACCCATGCCGAAGCGACGCCAGGCCACCTCGATCACCGCCACCGCTCTGGCCCTCGCCCTCTTACCGCTCGCCCCCGGAGCGGCCGGGGAGGCGGACCTCACCCTGCGGGACAGCGCCCCGCAGGGATTCCACATCGGGAGCTCCGTCGCGGGCGGCGGCCACCTCGACGCCGAGGACCACCCCGACCCCTTCACCCACGACAAGGCCTACACCGCCCTCCTCGGCCAGGAGTTCGACTCCCTCACACCGGAGAACCGGATGAAGTGGTCCGAGCTGCGCCCGTCCGAGGACACGTACGACTTCTCCCTCGCGGACCGGATCGTGGAATTCGCCGCCCGCAAGGACCAGGAGGTGCGCGGGCACGCCCTGCTCTGGCACCAGCAGAACCCGGACTGGTTGGAAGAGGGCGATTACAGCGAGCAGGAGCTCAGACAGATCCTGCACGAGCACGTCACCACGGTCGTGGGCCGCTACAAGGGCAGGATCCACCAGTGGGACGTGGGGAACGAGCTCATCGACGACGACAGTCGGCTGCGCACCGAGGAAAACATCTGGCTGCGCGAACTCGGCCCGGAGGTGATCTCCGACGTCTTCCGATGGGCGCACGCCGCCGACCCGGAGGCCGAGCTGTTCCTGAACGACTACAGCATCGAGGACGTCAACGACAAGAGCGACGCCTACCTCGACCTCGTCAGGGAGCTGCTCGCCGACGGGGTCCCGGTGCACGGGCTCTCGGTGCAGGCGCACCTGACCCCCGCCGCCGGCTACCCGGAGAGCATGGAGGAGAACCTCGACCGGTTCGGCGACCTCGGCCTGCGGACGGCGCTCAGTGAGGTCGACGTGCGTGTGGAGACATCCGGCGAGGGCGACGGGGGCACCGAGGAACAGCTCTCGGAACAGGCCGACTTCTACGCACGCGCCCTGCAGGCGTGCCTGAACGCCGACAGCTGTACGTCCTTCACCGTCTGGGGCTACACCGACCGGTACTCGTGGATCCCGAGCACCTTCCCCGGCAAGGGTGCGGGCGCGATCATGGACGACGACCTGAAGCCGAAACCCGCTTACGGCGCCCTCCGGGAGACCCTGCGGTCCTCCGGCTGACGCCGCGCACAGATCGGTTCAAGCGGCCGTGTGGAAGATGTTCTGCGCCTTGGCCAGGCCGTCGGTGAGGATCGTCCGGACCGCGTCGGCGGCCCGCTCCACGTTGAGGTCGAGCTCCGCCCGCTCGGGGGAGGCGAAGTCACGCAGCACGTAGGCAGCCGGGTCCATCCGGCCGGGCGGGCGGCCCACACCGAAGCGCACACGCAGGTAGTCGGGGCCGGGCAGGGAGGCGGTGAGGGACTTGAGACCGTTGTGGCCTCCCGAGCCGCCGCCCTTCTTCAGCTTGAGAGCCCCGTAGTCCACATCCATCTCGTCGTGCACCACGACGGTGCGCTCGGACGGGATCTTGTAGAACCGCGCCAGCGACGCCACCGGGCCGCCCGACAGGTTCATGAACGTGCGCGGCTTGACCAGGATCGCCGGAACCCCGTCCAGGCGGGTCTCGGCGATCTCGGCGTTGGACCGGTGCGCCTTGAACCGCTCGTTCTCGGCGGCCGCCAGGGCGTCCACCACCATGAACCCGGCGTTGTGCCGGTTCCCGGCGTACTTCGGCCCGGGGTTTCCCAACCCCACCACCAGCCAGCGCTCGGTCATGTCTTCGGTCTTCCTGATCCCCAGTGCTTCCAGCAGGCGCTTCATGGAACCCGACCCTACGACGAACGCGCGGCCCCGGAAGCCGGAACCGCGCGTCGTGCGTTGGTGCAGGCGCCCTACTCGGCGGCCTCGGCCTTCTCGCCCTCGGCCTGCCCCTCGGAAGCGGACTCGCCCTCGGCGGCGGCCTCCTCCTCGGCGGCCTCCTCCTCGGCGGCCTCGTCCTCGGTCTGCGGCGTGTAGACCGTCAGAACGGTGGTCTCGGCGTCGGTCACCAGCGTGGTGCCGGCGGGCAGCTTCAGGTCACCCGCGGTCCGGATCTCGCCGGACTCCAGGCCCTCGACGTCGATCTCGACGCCCTCGGGGATGTGGGTGGCCTCGGCCTCGACGGCCACGGCGACGAGCTCCTGGTTGAGCACACCCGGGGTCTGGACCTCACCCGTCACGGTCACGGGGATCTCGACCTCGACCTTCTCGCCCTTGGCGACGACCAGCAGGTCGACGTGCTCCACGAAGCCCTTGATGGCGTCACGCTGAACGCTCTTGGGCAGGGCGAGGTTGTCCTTGCCCACGCCGTCGATACGCATCAGGACGTTCGGGGTCTTCAGGGCGAGCATGAGCTCGTGGCCCGGCAGGTTCAGGTGGCGGGGCTCGGTGCCGTGGCCGTAGAGGACGGCCGGCACCTTGCCCGCGCGGCGGACGCGACGAGCGGCGCCCTTGCCGAATTCCGTGCGGGGCTCGGCAGCGATACGTACCTCGGACACGACAAAACTCCTCGGGTTCAACCCCGCAGCACGGGGAACACGACTCCAGTAGTACGAACGAATCCCGCCGCGGCGGGGATACGGCGGGGTCACCCCGTCCGGGGGACACGACCACCCTGGTTCCAGGCGTGCCCGGCGAGCCGTCACCGGACCCGTCCGGCCCGGGAACGCTCGTCGCGCACCCCTGCCCGCGCTTCACCGCGCAGCCCGAACGGGCTCCGCTGGACACGGGGACACTCGGCCAAGTCTACTGGCTTCACCGACGACTCCGTACACACCCACCGGCGGGCTCCCATGAGGGGGACGCCCGCCGGAGACGGTGTGTGGCGACGCCTGCTCGGGGGGTGGCTCGATCCTCTCCGGGAGAGGTTACTCGAACAGGCTCGTGACGGAACCGTCGGTGAAGACCTCACTGACGGCGCGGGCAACGAGCGGGGCGATCGAGAGCTGCGTGAGCTTCTCGAAGGAACGCTCCTCCGGGATCGGCAGCGAGTTGGTGACGATCACCTCGGAGATCCGCGAGTTCTGCAGGCGCTCGGCGGCCGGACCGGACAGCACACCGTGGGTGGCAGCGGCCACGACCTTGCTCGCCCCCTGCTCGAAGAGGGCCTCGGCGGCCTTGACCAGGGTTCCACCGGTGTCGATCATGTCGTCGACCAGCACACAGGTGCGGCCCTCGACCTCACCGACGACCTCGTGGACCTTGACCTGGTTGGCCACGTCCGGGTCACGGCGCTTGTGGATGATGGCCAGGGGCGACCCCAGACGGTCGGCCCAGCGGTCGGCGGTGCGCACACGGCCGGCGTCCGGGGAGACCACCGTGATGTCCGACAGGTCCAGCTGACCGCCGACGTAGTCCGCCAGGATCGGCAGGGCGAACAGGTGATCCACCGGGCCGTTGAAGAAGCCCTGGATCTGGTCGGTGTGCAGGTCCACTGCCATCATCCGGTCCGCGCCCGCGGTACGGAACAGGTCGGTCATCAGGCGGGCCGAGATGGGCTCGCGCCCGCGGTGCTTCTTGTCCTGGCGCGCGTAGCCCAAGAACGGGGTGACCACGGTGATGCGCTTGGCGGAGGCCCGCTTGAGCGCATCGACCATGATCAGGTGTTCCATGATCGACTCGTTGACCGGGTCCGCATGGGTCTGGAGGACGAAGGCGTCACTGCCGCGCACCGACTCCAGGTAACGGACGAAGATCTCACTGTTGGCGAAGGTGTCGAACCGGGTGGGAACCACGTCGATCCCCAGTTCCTTCGCCACCTCCTCGGCCAGGGCCGGGTGCGTGCGCCCCGAGAAGAGCATCAATTGTTTCTGGCCGGTGGCCTTCATCCCGGTCACGTGTTTTCCCCCACACTCACTGCTGGTTGTCGTCGGCTCTGTGCCGATCCGCTTGGTCCGCCGCGTCCGCGGCGGCCGTCCCGGGCCGCTTGCGCTGGGTCCAACCCTCGATGTTGCGCTGTCGGTGCCCTTCGGAAACCGCCAGTGCCCCGGGCGGGACGTCCTCGCGAACGACGCTCCCCGCGCCGGAGTAGGCTCCGTCGCCCACATGCACCGGGGCGACGATCGTGTTGTCGCTGCCGATACGCACGTGGTCGCCGATGGTGCTCCGGGACTTGTTGACCCCGTCGTAGTTGACGAACACCGAGGAGCAGCCGATGTTGCTGCTCACACCGATGTCGGCGTCTCCCACGTAGGTCAGATGCGGAACCTTGGAGCCGGTGCCGATCGTCGCGTTCTTGACCTCGACGAAGGCACCGGCCTTGGTCCGCTCGGCCAGGCTGGTACCCGGCCGGAGGTAGGTGTAGGGGCCCACGCCGGCCCCGGGCCCGATCTCGGCCCGGTCGGCAGTGGTCTCCCGGACCTCGGCGCCGTCACCGACGGTCGTGTCGGTGAGAACGGCTCGGGGCCCCACGAGGGCGTCCTCACCGATGGCGGTCTCTCCCATGAGCCGGCAGCCCGGCTCGACGACGGTGTCGGCACCGATGCGCACCTGGACGTCGACCCACGTGGTGGCGGGGTCCACCACGGTGACCCCGGCGCGCATGTGCTGCTCGACCACCCGCTCGTTGAGCAGGCGGCGGGCCTCGGCGAGCTGGACCCGGTCGTTGACGCCCTGGACCTCGTGCCGGTCGTCGGCGGCCCAGGCGCCGACCCTGTGGCCGTCGCCGCGCAGGATCGACAGGGCGTCGGTGATGTATTCCTCGCCCTTGGCGTTGTCGGTGGACAGGCGCTGCACGACCTTGGCCAGCAGAGAGCCGTCGAAGGCGTACATGCCGGAGTTGATCTCGTCGATCGCGCGCTCGTCCTCGGAGGCGTCTGCGTGTTCGACGATGCCGGTCACCGAGCCGTCGGCGTCGCGCACGATGCGGCCGTAGCCGTGGGCGTCGGGAACGCGCGCGGACAGCACGGTCACCGCGTTGCTCTCGCTCTGGTGGGCGGCGACCAGCTCGCTCAGGGTCCCACCGCGCAGGAGCGGGGTGTCCCCACAGGTCAGGACGATGGTTCCGGAGAGGTCGGCTCCGGTCTCTGCAAGGTGCTCGACCGCCATGCGCACCGCGTGGCCGGTACCGTTCTGCTCCTCCTGGACGGCGGTGTCGACCCCGGGGGCCACCCGCGCCAGGTGTTCACGGACCTGATCACGTGCGTGGCCGACCACGACGACCGAATGCTTCGGGTCGACGTCCCGGGCCGCCGCGACGACGTGGCCGAGCATGCTGCGGCCGCCGATCTCGTGGAGGACCTTGGGAAGTTTCGACTTCATACGGGTGCCCTCGCCCGCTGCGAGGACTATGACGGCAGCCGGTCGGTTCACGCTCACAGAAGGAGACCCCTCGTGATAGCTGGCGGTTGAAGTGTCGGCTCACCCTTCGGCGGCGCGCGACCCGCGGGTGCCGCACGGGCGGCCGTCGAGACCTGCGGCCAACATGGGAAGGATACATGCGCGTCACATCCGCCCCAGCGGGCGTCACGCCCGGTGGAAGGGGGGTCGGAGCCGCCCGCGCCCGTCGCGGGGCGCTCGCCGTGCGCTGTGTGAGATGGGCCGCGTCGGCAGTACCGCCGGTGCCCGCACTCGGGGCGGCGGCCTTCCCAGCTCCCGGACCAGGACTCGAACCTGGACGATAGGGACCAAAACCCCACATGCTGCCATTACATCATCCGGGAAAGCGGCGGGCGAGAAGTCGCCACATCCGTCTGCTCCGGATCAAACATAGCGCGTCTTCACGGGGGCTTGCCAAGCCTACGCCTACGTAGGTTACGGTTACGTAGGTATAGGTTGGGACGCCGCGAGGGGCTGGGCCTGCCCGGCCTGACACCGTCCCGAACTGGGAAAACACCGTCTACCGGCCCCCGCAACGAGGTACTTCTGAACCATGACCGCTGCTCCTGACATCCCGACCAGCGAAACCAAGAAGAAGCGCGAACCGATCCCCGAGTACGAGCCCGAGCCCCGGGGCAAAGCGGAGCGCTACACCGTCTTCGCGTTCGTGTTCACCCCGCTCATCGCCCTCCTGGCGTCCGTCCCCTTCTTCTGGGGCTGGGGGCTCACCTTCGTCGACATCGCGATCGCCTCGGTCTTCTACCTGATCAGCGGTCTGGGCATCACCGTCGGCTACCACCGCCTGTTCACCCACGGTTCCTTCCGCGCCAAGCGGCCGCTCAAGATCGCCTTGGCGATCGCCGGCTCCATGGCGATCGAGGGCAGCGTCATCAAGTGGGTGGCCGACCACCGGCGCCACCACAAGTACGCCGACGCCGAGGGCGACCCGCACTCGCCGTGGCGCTTCGGCGACGACTGGAAGTCCGTCGCCAAGGGCCTCTACTACGCACACATGGCGTGGATGTACCTGGACGACAAGAAGACCTCGCCGCGTCGGTTCGCCCCCGACCTGCTCAAGGACAAGGACATCGTCCTCATCGACCGGCTCTTCCTGCCGATCGTGCTCTTCTCCCTCTTCGCGCCGGCACTCATCGGCGGCCTGGTCACCATGTCCCTGTGGGGCGCCTTCACCGCGTTCTTCTGGGCGAGCCTGGTGCGCGTGGCCCTGCTGCACCACGTGACGTGGTCCATCAACTCCATCTGCCACACCATCGGCGAGGAGAACTTCGAGGTCCGCGACCGCTCCCGCAACGTGTGGTGGCTCGCCATCCCCTCCTTCGGGGAGTCCTGGCACAACCTGCACCACGCCGACCCGACCTGCGCGCGGCACGGTGTCCTCAAGGGCCAGATCGACATCTCGGCCCGTCTCATCTGGATCTTCGAGAAATTCGGCTGGGCCACCAAGGTCCGCTGGCCCAACAAGGAACGACTCGCCGCCAAGCGCGTGACGGTCTAGGATCGGTAGCCATCATGGGAGCAGCCGACAGCGATCAGAAGGTCCGCGTGCGCCGCAAGCGCATGACGGGCAAGGAGCGTCGGCAACAGCTGCTCGAGATCGGGCGCGAGCTGTTCGCCGAGCGCGGCTACGACGCGAGTTCCGTCGAGGAGATCGCTGCGCGTGCCGGTGTGTCCAAGCCCGTGGTCTACGAGCACTTCGGCGGCAAGGAGGGCATCTACGCGGTTGTGGTGGACCGTGAGATGCGCACCCTGCTGGACATGATGGGCGAGGCCCTGACCGCCGATCACGCCCGCAGCAAGATCGAGAAGGCAGCGCTGGCGCTGCTTCGTTACGTCGAGGAGAACACCACCGGGTTCCGGGTCCTGACCCGCGACTCCCACGTGGCCTCGGGGACGGGCAGCTTCGCCAGCCTCATCAACGACATCGCCAGCCAGGTCGAGCACATCATGGTGGCCGAGTTCGAGGAGCGCGGTTACGACCCCGCCCTGGCTCCGATGTACGCGCAGGCACTGGTGGGCATGTGGGCCCTGACCGGCCAGTGGTGGCTCGAGGTGCGCAAACCCCGCCGCGAGGTGGTGGCCGCCCACCTGGTCAACCTGGCCTGGAACGGGCTGTCCAGCCTGGAGTCCAAACCGCAACTGGAGACCAAGGAACGGCGTTCGAAGCGCTGAACCTGGGGACGGAAGCCTCGTGGGGCGGGTGTGCACTTCGCATACCCGCCCCACTATCTTGATGTCAAGAGATAGGCTGGTACCCATGCGCGATGAGGTGGATGGGTTGATCGAGGCGTGGCGGACCCAGCGTCCGGACGTCGACGTGCGGCCGCTGGAGGTCTTCAGCCGTGTCTCGCGTCTGTCCCGGCACCTTGACCGTGCCCGCCGCACCGTCTTCACCGAGCACGCCATCGAACCGTGGGAGTTCGACGTGTTGGCGGAACTGCGGCGTTCCGGCCCGCCCTACGAGCTCAGCCCCGGCCGGCTGCTGCGCGCCACCCTGGTCACCTCCGGCACCATGACCAACCGGGTGGACCGCCTCGCCGCGGCCGGGTTCGTGCGCCGCCGTCCCGACCCCGCCGACAAGCGCGGGGTGCTCGTGCGGCTGACCGACAAGGGGGCCGAACGCATCGACGCCGCGCTGGCCTCCCTCGTCAGCTACGAGGAGGGGCTGCTCACCCCCATGGAGACCGAGGACCGCGAACAGCTCGCCGCGTTGCTACGGAGCCTGCTCGCGCCCCTCGACCAGGGGCCGGAGAGCCCCAAGAGCTGAGCTCAGTCGGCCGGTACACGATCCGGTTCGGATGCTGGTTCCGGGCCCAGGGCCGGCTCCCCGAAGAGCGCCGCCGCCACGGTCGAGACGACCGCTGTGGCCATGAGGTAATAGGCCGGGCTCATCAGGTTCCCGGTGCCCTCGACCATCGCGGAGAGCACGAGCGGGGTGAAGCCGCCGAAGATCGAGACCGCCAGGCTGTAGGCCAGCGACAGCCCGCTGTAGCGCACCGCAGTGGGGAAGGAGTCGGCCATCGCTGTGGCCAGGACCCCCATCATCGGCGAGCCTGCCAGAGCCACGAGGAGGTAACCCATCACCGCCGTGGCGAACTCGCCCTGGAGCAGCAACCAGTACACGGGCGCGGCCACGATCAGGAGCAGCACCGGGGTCGCCACGAGGAAGGGTTTGCGCCGCCCGATGCGGTCGGAGAGCACCGCCCACAGCGGGATGAGGGCCAGGTTCGCGCAGATGCCCACGATCATCGCCCCGTACATGTCCGCGAGACGCATCCCGACCTCTTCGACCAGGAACGCGGGCCAGAAAGCCTGCATCATGTAGAACATCGTCGTCCCGGTGATCATCAAGCCGATGATCGAGGCCAGGATGCGCCAGTGGTCGCCCAGAGCCACCAGGATCGGAGCACTCCCGACCGCCTTCGGCTGAGGGGTCCGTCGGCGTTCGGTGAACTCCGGGGTCTCGTCCAGCTTGAGTCGCAGGTAGAGGCCGATCAGCCCGAGCGGCAGGGTGAGCACGAACGGGATCCTCCAGCCCCACTCGACCAGGTCGACCTCGGTCAGCACCGCACTCAGCCCCGCGCCCGTACAGGCGGCGCACAGACCCGCGAGGAGCTGGGTGAAGAACTGCCAGCTGCCGTAGAAGGCCCGGCGGCCTCTCGGCGCGTACTCGACCATGTACGAGGTGGCGCCGCCGAACTCCCCGCCTGCGGAGAAGCCCTGCACCAGCCGGGCAAGGACCAACAGCACCGGTGCGAGCACGCCCGCGGTCTCGTAGCTCGGGGTGACACCGATGGCGAACGTGGCCAGTGACATGCTGATCACGGCCACCGAGAGCGTGGTACGCCGTCCCGTGCGGTCGCCGAAGTGGGCGAAGACGATCGCACCCAGGGGGCGGAAGACGAAGGAGACCCCGAAGGCGGCGAACGTGGCCACGAGCGAGGACTCTCCGCCGTCGAAGGTGAAGAAGTTCAGCGCGATGATCGCGGCGAAGAACCCGTAGAGAGTGAACTCGAACCACTCGATGAAGTTGCCCAGGGACGCGGCGAACACGGCCTTGCGGCGCACCCGGAGGGGGACGTCGGTGGTGCTCGCGGTGCTCATCGGTCCGCCCCCTCGGCTCCGGCGGCCCCGGAGGGGGAGGTGGCCGCTGCGAAGCGGCGCAGGGCCAGCTCGGCGTACAGGGCGGCACCGACCGGCAGCACGCCGTCATCGAACACGGCCAGCGGCGAGTGGTTGAAGGGGGCCTGTTCGAGGTCGGCGCCGACCGGTGCGGCGCCCAGGCCGATGAAACTGCCGGGTACCGCCTGCATGACCCTGGAGAAGTCCTCCGAGCCCATGAGCGGCTTCTCGAGGGTGTGGTGCCGCTCGCCCCCGAACAGGCCCACTGCGGTGCCGGCGGCGAACGCGGTCTCGCCATGGTCGGTGACGGTGACGGGGTAGCCGGGCAGGACCTCGACATCGACCTCGACACCGTGGGCGGAGGCGATGCCGTGGACCAGACGCGGCAGTGTGCTCAGGAGGCGGTCGCGTGTGGCGTCGGAGAAGGTTCGGACGGTGGCCGCGAAGCTCGCGGTGTCCGGGATGACGTTGGCGGCCGCCCCCGAGTGCAGCGACCCGACGGAGAGCACCGCTGGGTCGAGCACGTCGAACTCCCTGGTCATCATGGTCTGCAGGGACACGATCATCTGGCTGACCGCGGTGACCGGGTCCTTGGCACGGTGCGGGGTGGAACCGTGCCCGCCGGAGCCGCGGACGGTCACGCGCACTTCGTCCTGGGCGGCCAGGATCGGGCCCGGCCGGGTGGCGAGGTGTCCGTGCGGCAGGACCGCGGAGAAGACGTGCATCCCGAAGGCTGCGCCCACACAGGGGCCGGCAGCCTCCAGGACGCCTTCCTCCAGCATGAGGCCGGCGCCGTCCCAGCCCTCCTCCCCCGGCTGGAACATGAACACGACGTCACCCGGGAGTTCGCCGCGGCGGTCGGCGAGCAGGCGGGCGGCGCCGACCAGCATCGCGGTGTGCAGGTCGTGGCCGCAGGCGTGCATGGCGCCGTCGACGCGGGAGGCGTACTCGAGGCCGGTGCGTTCCTGCACGGGCAGAGCGTCCATGTCGGCGCGCAGCAGGACCGGTGGCGCATCTCCCCCGCGCATCACCCCGGTGACCGAGGAGCACCCGGTCCCGGTGGAGGTCTCCAGAGGCAGACCGTCGAGGGAGCGCAGGACACGCTCCTGGGTCCGGGGCAGGTCGAGCCCGATCTCGGGGTGCCGGTGCAGGTCGTGACGGAGGGCGACCAGGTCGTCGCCCAGCTCCGCTGAGTCGTCGTACGTCGTCATTCGCTGTTCTCCCTGTGTGACCTGAGTCATCGAAGGAAACGGGTCACCGGGTATTTTCCGAACACGAGAAGAACGATGGTGGGTTCTGGACGATTCGATCATCGAGCGGCGACCGAGGAGGGTTTCCGTGCAAGGTCCGCTGGAGGAACGGGACCGCGCCCTGGTGCACGCCCTGCAGATCGCACCGCGTGCGACCTGGACCGAGATCGCCCGAACGCTGGGCGTGGGACCGGCGACCGCTGCGGCACGGTGGGAACGCCTGCGCGAGCAGGGAGTGGCGTGGATGAGCGCCTACCCGACCGGAACCGCCGAGGACCTGCGTCTGGCGTTCGTCGAGGTGGACGTGGAGGCGCCGCACCGGCACGGCGTACGCGAGGTGCTGTGCGGCGACCCGCGCGCGGTGTCGGTGGAGGAGACCGCGGGTGACCCCGACCTGTTCCTGACGGTGATGGTGCCCGACCAGGCCGCGCTCTCGCGCCTGGTGCTGGACGACCTCCCGCGGACCCCAGGGGTGGTGCGGTGCCGCACGCATGTTGCGTCGACGCTGCACTGGGAGGGCAGCCGGTGGCGGCTGGACGCGCTCGACGCCCGCCAGCAGGCGCGCTTGCGGCCGACCTCCCCGCGCCCGGGGCCGCAGGGACAGCCCCGTCCGGTGCGCCGGGACGCACCCCTGGTGGAAGCGCTCTGCCACGACGGCCGCCGGAGCGCTGCCGAGATCGCCCGCCGGCTCGGCCGCCGCCCCG
>NZ_ANBF01000100.1 GCF_000341025.1 Nocardiopsis salina YIM 90010
CGCCAGGCTGCACGGCTGTTGTCGTCGGGGCACCTGTCGCTGCGGTGTGAACTGGCACAGCCGCATTCGGGATGGCCTCTGGTGTGCACGTGGTTCGCGCAGGTACCCGGCGGGGAGGTGGAGCGTACCGTGCGGTCGCTGACCACACACCCTCAGCTTCGGCTGTGCGTGTCGACGGTGAGCGGGCCGAACCTGTTGTTCACGTTCTGGGCACGCAGCCCGGAGGACCTGGGCCGTCTGGAGTCGGTGCTGGAGAAACGGCTTTCCCCCCTGANGCGTAAGCGCATGGGATGGCTCCTGGACGGTTCGGGGCGCAGCACGGGGGAGGTCGTGGCACCCGACCCCACGCTGGTGGCCTGACCGGATCCTCCCCAGCACACTCCCCCACAGCAGAGAGCGCCCGGTCCCGTGCGCACCGAGTGCGTCGGGACATCTTTTTTGCTCGGGCAAACCTGTGAACCAACAGACCTTGACGTGAGATCTGAGTCACCCGCACAGTGGACTATCCAGTAATCCACTGTGCCGAGAGTGGCGCACGTGGCACTGGCGATTCACATGCAAGGAGAATCGATGTCGATCGTTTGGGTGCCGGTCCTGGCCCTGGTGGTGATCTTCGTGATCGCCATCGCGTTTCCCGTGAACATGGGTGCGCTGGCCTTCGTGGCGGCCTTCCTCGTCGGAACACTGGCCCTGTCCATGAGCTCCTCCGAGATCATCGCCGGGTTCCCCGGGGACCTCGTGCTCATCCTCATCGCGGTGACGTACCTGTTCGCCATCGCCCAGGGGAACGGGACCGTGGACCTGTTGGTACGAGGCGCGGTGCGCGCGGTCGGGGGGCGCACAGAGGCCCTCCCCTGGGTCATGTTCTTCCTCAGCGCCACACTGACCGCCGTCGGGGCGTTCAGCCCGGCCGCGGTGGCGATCATCGCCCCGGTCGCCCTCGGCTTCGCGGCGCGCCACCGCATCAATCCGCTCCTCATGGGAGCGATGGTGGTCCACGGTGCGCAGGCCGGGAGCTTCTCACCCGTCAGCATCTACGGCGGGATCGTCAACGGGATGGAGCAGAACCTGCCGATCGCGAGCAGCACACTGACGGTGTTCGTGCTCAACTTCACGTTCAACCTCTGCTTCGCCCTCGGCCTCTACCTGTTGCTCGGCAACAGCAGGATCACCGCCTTCATCATGGAGAAGACCCCCGGGGCGGCCAGGCGCTCAGCGTCCGCGGGCAGTGCCGGCGCACTCGTCGGGGCCGGGCACACCTCGGGCGGAGCGGGTTCCGCCCCGGTGGACGACACCGGTGACGAACCCGACCGGACCGGCCCGGACCGCATCACCCTCGATCAGGGCCTGACCCTGCTCGGACTCGTCACCATGGTCGTTCTGACGGTCGGCTTCGGCATGGACCTCGGGTTCGTCGCCATGAGCGTCGCGGTCACCCTGGCGGTGCTCTTCCCGCAGGGACAGAGGGACGCGGTCAGCAAGATCAGCTGGTCGACGGTTCTGCTGCTCTCCGGTGTGCTGACGTTCGTGGCGGTCCTGGAGGAGGCCGGAACCATCGACCGGGTGGGCTCGATGGTCACCGGGATCGAGTCGGCGCTGCTGGCCGCACTCCTGCTCTGTGTGATCGGCGCCGTGGTGACGGTCTTCGCCTCGACCACCGCCATGCTCGGCCTGGTCATCCCCCTGGCCGTACCGTTCCTGCTGCAGAGCGACGTCAGCGCCACGGCGATGGTGGCAGCGTTGGCGGTCGCCGTCACGCTCACCGACATCAGCCCGTTCTCGACCAACGGCGCGCTGGTCCTGGCCAACGCGAACGTCTCGGACCCCGGGCGGATGTACCGCAGCATGCTGGTCTACACCGGCGCACTCTGCGTGCTGGCTCCCTTGGCGGCCTGGACGTTCATCGTCGTACCGGGGTGGATCTGATGCGCGCGGGAACGCCTCAGTCGTCGTCCGGCTGCCAGGTGAGAAGGCGGACCCGGCTGACCGACTGCAGGTGCTCACGCATGGCGGCGACGGCGGCCTCGGGGTCCTGCGCGCGGATGGCGGCCACGATCGCGCGGTGCTGGCGCAGTGATTGCGACGGACGGTCGGGCTGGTGGAGGGACTCCCTCCGGGTCTCC
The DNA here is from genome assembly GCF_000341025.1 of Nocardiopsis salina YIM 90010. Classification (GTDB taxonomy): domain Bacteria; phylum Actinomycetota; class Actinomycetes; order Streptosporangiales; family Streptosporangiaceae; genus Nocardiopsis; species Nocardiopsis salina. Next base: position 2,124 of record NZ_ANBF01000100.1, read on the forward strand.
GCGATCTGGTCGGAGAGCTCGGACATGAACGCGGTCAGGAGCTCGTTCCGCGCGGCCGCGGTGATGGCGGCGTGGAACCGGTGGTCGCCGTCCTCTCCGAGTTCACCGGAGGCGATGTCGGCCTCCATGACGTCCAGGGCACTGTCGAACGCGGCGAGGTCGTCGTCGGTCCTGCGCAGGGCGGCGAGCTCGGCCAGCTTGGTCTCGAGTGCCTCGCGGGCATCGAGGACGTCGGGCAGGCGCCGTTTGCGGTCGACGAGCTTCGACACGGGTTCCGGGCTGAGATGGTCGGTGCGCAGGTATGTGCCCCCGCCGTGCCGGATCTCGACGAGGCCCTGGACCTCGAGCACGACGATGGCCTGCTTGATGGAGGCGCGGCTGACACCGATGCGTTCGGAGAGCTCGCGTTCGGAGGGCAGACGGTCACCGGTCTTCAACCGGGTGCGTGTGACGTGCTCACGCAGTTGATCGATCACCTGCTCGTACAGGCGTGATCGGACTGCGGGCTTGAACGAGCCCGTATCGGTCACCTGACACCCCCTTGACATCGCCGCGCCAGATTAGCAAACTAGCGGCCCACACAGCTATTGGATTACTGGATAGTCCAATAAGTGGATCATCCAATTATCCAGTGATCCAAAGTGAGGAGTGACGGTATGGACCACGAGCGCTCACCCTGGCTCGAACACGAAGGAACCCTCGGCGGACTCCGGGTGCTCGACTTCTCGCGCATCCTCTCCGGCCCCTTCTGCACCATGGCCCTCGCCGACCTCGGAGCCGACGTCATCAAGGTCGAGGACCACCGCAAGGGCGACGACACCCGGAGCTGGGGACCGCCCTTCCAGGGCGAGGAGGCCTCCTACTTCCTGAGCGTCAACCGCAACAAGCGCTCCGTCGCCGTCGACCTCAAGGACCCCGAGTGCGCCGCCCTCGTGCGCCGGCTCGCGCTCTCGGCCGATGTCGTGGTCGAGAACTTCCGCCCCGGTACCGCCGAACGGTTGGGCATCGGCTACGAGGAACTCAGCTCCCACAACCCCGGCCTGGTCTACGCATCGATCAGCGGCTACGGGCAGACCGGCCCCTACCGCCTCGAACCCGGCTACGACGCGATCGCGCAGGCGATCTCCGGGATGATGAGCATCACCGGCGATCCCGAGGGCGAACCGGCCCGCACCGGCAACTCGATGGCCGACCTCACCGCGGGGATGTGGGCGACCATCGGCGTTCTCGCCGCCCTGCGCGAACGCGACCGCAGCGGGCAGGGCCAGTGGGTGGACGTGTCGCTGCTCGACGGCCAGATCGCCTCGCTCACCTATGTTGCCGCCGGGTACTTCACCACCGGCAACGTGCCCCGCCGCCACGGGGCCGCCCACCCCACGATCGTGCCCTACCAGGCCTTCCCCACCTCCGACGGTCGGATCATGGTGGCTGCGGGCAACGACACCCTGTGGAAGCGCTTCGCCGCGACGATCGGACTGGGACATCTCGCTGAAAAGCCCCGTTTCGCCACCAACTCGGACCGTGTCACCCACCGCGACGAGCTCCTGCCACTGATCGAGAAGGCCTTGGCGGAACGCACCTCCGCCGAGTGGGAGGGATTGCTCGCCGAGGCCGGTGTGCCCGCGGGGCCCATCAACACCGTCGAGGAGGCTCTGGAACACCCCCAGGTCGCGGCCCGGCAGATGGTGGCCGGGGTCGAGCACCCCACGGCCGGGCACGTGCGTTCCCTGGCCAGTCCGGTGAAGCTCTCCTCGCGGCCGTCGTCGGTGCGCACTCCCCCGCCGACCCACGGTCAGCACACCGACGAGGTCCTCACCGCACTGGGCGCGGAGGCGTCGGAGCGGGCCCGGATGCGGGAGACGGGGGCCGCGCGATGACCGCGGAGCTGGACCACGGGTCGGGCACCGCCGTGACCCCCGGTGCGGGCGCGGGGGCCGGCTCCGGCAGCACGGCGGACGGTACGGGTTCCGGTGGTGCCGGGCCGGCGCACGTGGAGGTACTGCGGGACGGAGGTGTGGCACACGTCGTGATCGGCGACGGGCGGCGCCGCAACGCCCTCACCTCCCAGGGGTGGACGGCGATCCGGGACACCGTCGTGAGCCTCTCCAACGACCCGGAGGTGCGCGCGCTCGTCGTGTGCGGCGCCGGGGACACGTTCTGCGCCGGTTCGGACCTGACCGAGTGGGCGGGAGCCGACGAGGCGCACGTGGAGGGCTCCTTCGCCCGGATGGAATCGGCCTTCCGGGCGGTGGAAGCCTGCCCGGTCCCGGTGATCGCGCAGGTCTCCGGCGTTGCGGCCGGCGCCGGCTGCCAACTCGCCCTCGCCTGTGACCTGCGTGTGGTCACCGGCTCAGCCCGGGTGGGCATGCCCATCGCCCGGCTGGGGATCCGGACGAGCCCGTCGTTCGCGGCCCGGATGAACATGCTCGCGGGCCCGTCCGTCACACGCGACCTGCTCTACACGGGACGGCTGCTCGACGGCGCCGAGGCCGTGTCGGCGGGCCTGGCCGACCGTTGCGTGGCCGAGGACGAGTTGTCGGCCACCGTCGGCGACATGGCGGCACGCATCGCCCGGCAACCGGCCGAGGCCGTGCGCGCAGCCAAGAGCGCCGTCGAGACGGCGCTGGCCCCCGTGCGGACAGCCACGCTGCACAACACCGGGCCGGCCGTCACCTTCGACCGGTTCCGCGAGGCCGTGGCGGACTTCGTCCGCTGACCCGCCCCGGTGCCCGGGCTCGGCGACCCTCCCCGGACCCGGGCACCCCCACCCCGGGGTGGACGCATGCTCACCGGGTGACCCCCGGCTCAGGCCGCGCGGGCGGCGACCGCGGCGGCGGTCTCGGCCTCGAAGAGGTCGGCGTTGATCCCGGCGCCTGCCCTGGCTCGCGGGTCAGGTAGGCATGGGCGTGCTCGGCCGGTGCGTTGCGCGGGGTGCCGTCGTCGACCACCAGCACCGTGCGGTGTGCCCGCCCGAGGGTGACGGCGGCGCTGAGCCCGGCGGGACCGCCGCCCACCACCACCGTGTCGAAGACGTCCGTGTTGCCTCGTGTCCTGCCCATGTCATGACCTCCCATGGACACGCAGTATCGGCGAGTTCTCCCTGCCTTGACAATCTTTGTTGCCGATGCGGCAATACCGGACATGAACGACGACCTCGCCCGCGTCCTCGACGTGGTCGGACCCCGGCTGCGCGACCTGCGCAAGGAACGTGACCTCACGCTCGCCCAGGTGTCCGCGGACACCGGGATCTCCACCAGCACCCTGTCCCGGCTGGAGTCGGGCGGGCGGCGCCCCACACTGGAACTACTGCTGCCGCTGGCACGGGTGTACGAGGTCCCGCTGGACGAGCTCGTGGACGCACCCCGCACCGGCGACCCGCGCGTGCACCCCACGCCGGTCACGAGGGACGGGGTGACGGTCGTCCCGCTAACGAACGACCTCAGCGGGCTGCGTGCCTACAAGTTCGTCGTGCCACCGCCCGAGGGGCCGCTTCCCCCCGCCGACCTGCAGAGGCACGAGGGTCACGACTGGCTGTACGTGCTCTCCGGCCGGCTGCTGTTGAACCTGGGCGACCAGGAAACCGTGTTGAAGGCGGGCGAGGCCGCGGAGTTCGACACCCGAATGCCGCACGCGATGCGCAACCCCGGACCGAGCACGGCCGAGTACCTGACGCTGTTCGGGCCCCAGGGCGAGCGCATGCACGTGCGCGCCCGCACCGTGAACGGATGAGCGTCAGTCGCGCGGCAGTTCCAGGGTCATGAAGACACTGTGCGGGTCCTCGGTGTAGGGAGCGAAGGGCGCGCAGTACTCGAACCCGAACCGGGTGTAGAGCGCGCGCGCGGGCGCGAAGAACCCGAACGAGCCGGTCTCCAGGCTCACGCGTTCGAACCCCCGCTGCTCTGCCTCGCCGAGGATGTGCGTGAGCAGGGCCGAAGCGACTCCGCTCCGGACCCTGGTCGGGCTGGTACGCATCGATTTGAGCTCGGCAAGGCCCTGCCCGAGGTCCTTGAGCGCCCCACAGCCCACCAGTGAGCCGCCCTCCGACACCCGCCAGAAGGAGACCTCCGGGGCTCGTAGAGCGTCCAGGTCGAGGGCGTGGCTGCTACCCGGGGGAGACAGCTCCCGGAGCTGCAGGACGTGGCCCTCGAGGAACGCGGCGATCTCGGGTCCGGACAGGTCGTCCTTCTCGATGGCGAACGCCGTCGGTGCGGTCATCAGTCGCCCGCCGTCTCCGCCTGCTCGAGCCAGACCTCCTCGAGCTCCTCGCGCTCGGCGGAGAGGGTCTTGACCTCGGCGTCCAGCTCGGCGAGCTTGGCGTAGTCGTCGGCGGCCGCGGCCATGAGCTCGTGGAGCTCGGTCTCACGCTTGGTGATGCGGTCCATACGGCGCTCGACCCGCTGCATCTCCTTCTGTGCAGCGCGGCGCTCGGCGGCCGAGACCTTCGGCTGCTCCTTCGGCGCCTGCTCGGCCACGCCGGGGACCTCGGCCGGGCCGGCGGTCTGCTCGCGGCGCCGCAGGTACTCCTCCACGCCGCCGGGCAGGAACGCCAGGGTCCCGTCGCCCATGAGCGCCATGACCTTGTCGGTGATGCGCTCCAGGAAGTACCGGTCGTGGGTGACGAGCACGAGCGAGCCCGGCCAGCCGTCGAGGAGGTCCTCCAGCTCGGTGAGGGTCTCGATGTCGAGGTCGTTGGTGGGCTCGTCCAGCAGCAGCACGTTCGGCTCGTCCATGAGCAGGCGAAGGAGCTGCAGCCTGCGCCGCTCACCGCCGGACAGGTCCCCGATCGGGGTCCACTGGCGCTCTCCCCTGAACCCGAAGCGCTCCAGCATCTGCCCGGCCGTGAAGTCGCGCTTGCCGATGGTGACGTGCTCTCGCACGTCCTTGACGGCCTGCAGCGGGCGCTGGGCGGGGTCGAGCTCGGTGACGTTCTGCGACAGGTGCGCGAGCTTGACCGTGCGGCCCACCCGGACCGTTCCGGAGTCGGGTACGCGTTCCTCCGCCAACAGCTTGAGCAGGGTGGACTTGCCGGCGCCGTTGACACCCACCAGGCCGACGCGGTCCCCCGGGCCGAGCTGCCAGGTCAGGCGGTCGAGCAGGGTGCGGTCCGGGACGGAGTAGGAGACGTCCTCGAGGTCGATGACGGTCTTGCCGAGGCGGGTGCTGGCGAAGGTCACCAGTTCCACGGTGTCGCGCGGCGGCGGCTCGTCCGCGATGAGCTGGTTGGCGGCCTCGACCCGGAACTTGGGCTTGGACGTGCGCGCGGGGGCGCCCCGGCGCAGCCACGCGAGTTCCTTGCGCATGAGGTTCTGGCGGCGCTCCTCGGCAGCGGCCGCCTGGCGCTCGCGCTCGGCCTTGGCGAGCACGTAGGCGGCGTACCCGCCCTCGTAGCGCTCCACGGTGCCGCGGCCGACCTCCCACGTGCGGGTGGTGACCGCGTCCAGGAACCAGCGGTCGTGGGTGATGACCACGATCGCCTCGGAACGGCCGTTGAGGTGCTGGGCGAGCCAGGCGATGCCCTCGATGTCGAGGTGGTTGGTGGGCTCGTCGAGCGCGATGAGGTCGTGGTCGTCGACCAGGAGACGCGCCAACCCGGTGCGCCTGCGCTCACCGCCGGAGAGTTCCGACATGGGCAGGTCGAGATCCCACCCGCTGAGCAGACCCCGGAGGATGTCGCGGATACGGGCGTCCCCGGCCCACTCGTGCTCGGCCCGGTCTCCCAGGACGAACTGCCCCACCGTGGTGTCGGGGAAGTCGTCGCGCTGGTGCAGGAACCCGACCCGCAGGCCCCGGTTGTGCACCACACGGCCGGAGTCGGGTTCGGTCAGGCCGGAGAGCACCGAGAGCAGCGTGGACTTGCCGCCACCGTTGCGGCCGACCACTCCGATGCGCTCACCCGCCTCGATGCCGAGCGAGACCTCGTCGAGGAGCACGAGCGGCCCGTAGGCCAGGGACACGTCCTGAAGATTGACCAGATTCATCGCTTCCCATTGTGGTGCCACAGCTGCAGTGCCCGCGCCCGAGGAGCGTCCGGGGGGACCCGCTCCACGGGCACGGACACCGGTGGCGGGGCGCGACCGGCGATGAATGCACGGGCGCGGCGGGCCGGGAGGGGACGGCCCGCCCCGCCCGTGTCACCCGGATCCCTGACCGACCGGGCTCGGAGAAGGATCCGGTGCTGGTGAGTGCACCCAGCGGGCCGCGCCGAGGGCGATCGCGGCCACGGCCGTCCCGGCCAGGGACCCGGAGATGTTGACCACCACGTCCCCGGTGTGTGCGGTGTTGCCCGCAGCCATGGCCCATTGGACGGTCTCGATGCCGACCGACAGGGCCGCACCGAAGAAGATCCGCGCCGACCACCGGGCGAAGGCGTAGAAGGCCAGAACCCCTATGGGGACGAACAGGACGAACTCGAGCAGGCGTTCCTCCAGGAGGAGGGCGGCCGCACCGGCGCCGTCCAGGCCCGCACCCATGTCGGCGAGCACGGCGTCGGCGTCGTGGTCGGAGGACGGGTTCCCGTGCACGTCCACGACCTCGAGTCTCCCGGGGTCTCCGTGCAGGAAGAGATCAGTGCCCTCGGAGCGTCGGAGCTCTTCGCGTTCGTCCGCCGAAAGTTCTCCGGAAGTGTAATGGGCGAGGCGGCCGTCGCCGAGTTCCGTGGTGAGTTCGTGCTCGGTGCCCTCGACGGTGTCGCCGACGGCCGCAGTGGGGGCCCATTCGACGCCGCGTGCATAGGTGCCCACTTGGTCCCATTGTCCGACGGGGGCGGCCAGCCCGAGCAGGAAGAGCAGGGTGCACGCGGCGAGAAGGCCCCGTGGGAGTCCGGACGGCGAGCGCAGTTCGTGGAGCGCCAGGTAGAACGCACCGACGAGCAGCACCACGAGCACGAGTCCCACCGTCAGGGGTTCGACGTAGGAGAGCAGCTGCCACATGCGTCCTCCGTGCGGAGAGAACCGGGTTCCCCGAGTTCGTCGAGTTCCCGGACCGGACTCTGGAACTGTACACACGGAGAATCCCTGGAACCGAGGCTTTCTCTGAATCCCGTCGGCAGAATTCCTCGACCCCTCCGACCGAATTCGGACCTTCCACCCACACAAGATCGGAGGAATTATCTCTCGGGCGACGTAATGCCCTCATGGTTCATATCAACGGAACCCGGACGCATCGCCCGCGCGTTGCCCCCCTACTCACGCAGAAACACCCCTGCAATACGGGTGGGGCCCCTCCCACCCGCGTCCGACCCCGAACACCACCCCGACCCCGACATCGACGCAGGTGGAAGGCGCACATATCCATCACGGAACCCCGCCGGCGCCCCGGGGACTCCCGGAGATTCCCGCCGGAGATTCTCCACAGCCCGCGCCCTCACACACCCGGCCCGGCTCCGCACGGTCCGGTGCACATAATGCGCACGGAAATCGCTCCCTTAAGGGACAACCCAAGGGCCCCACGGGCCCCCGTCGGCCCAGGGCTGTTTCAAAGTCGGGGGAGGTCGGTATCGGCGCTGGTCA
>NZ_ANBF01000101.1 GCF_000341025.1 Nocardiopsis salina YIM 90010
CTTCGAGAACTACGCCGAGCGCACCGAGTCCATGTTCCTCAAGGGGCGAGGACATGGAGACCACCTGGCAAGGGCTGCAGGAGCACCACACCGCGCCCGAGTCCGAGACCCTGTTCGCAGCGGTCGAGCCGGTGGTCTCGGCCGGCGAGGATCTACAGGGCGATCTGGCCACCGTGGCCACAGCGTTGGAGGACTTCGCTGAAGCGGCCGCGGAGGCCCGCCGCAAGCTCAACAACCTGCGGATCGAGGCCCAGTCCTTCGCCCGTGATCTGGAGGACCGCAAGTTCTGGTGGTTGGACCGCAACGAGGAGGAGGACGAGTGGGCCGTCCAGACCAACTTCTCCCTCAAGTCCCAGGTGAATCGGGCCTGGAACGACTTCACGTCCGCCGAGATCGACTGCGCCAACGCCATCTCCGGTATCCACAGCAACCTCGTCTTCACCAACCCCAATGACGCCACCGGCGCCGACAACGAGCTGGTCTACGGCGAACCGGCGCCACTCGCGGGCCTCGACCCCGACAACATCATCGGAACCCTGCCCGAGGCCGCCAACGGGCTGGTCGTACGGCAGCTCAACACGCTGACCGAATGGGCCGCCGAGGAGATCCACCCGGCCGACGCGGAGTTCGAAAACAGCTACGGCCAGGCAGCCTGGGACACACTCGTGGTCGGGCTCGGCTTCGGCATCGCGCAGGGTTTGGTGACCAAGACAGGTTATTGGCACCCAGAGAACGGGTGGGCATCGAGCAACGCGCACCAACGCGAGAACTTCGGGATGGCATGGAAAGAGACCGGCATGGGGGCTGCGGCCCTGGCGGGCATCCACAACGAGGACGGCTGGTTGATCGAGCCCAGCAGCGACGATCCCGGCGCCAACCTCAGCTGGGGGTGGTGGTGGGACAACGCCACAGACTCGTTGGGCCAGCTCTGGGAGGGCCATACGGGCTGGTCCAGGCGTGAGGAGGACCCCGAATACACCGGGGCCCACTCGGTGATCAACACGGCCTTGATCTTGGGCGTGCCGATCAGGATCGGCGCGGACCTCCTCGGCCCCGGCAACAGCGCTTCCGGCGGTGGCTCCGGGTCCGGGACAGGTCCCGAGAGCGGAACCGGGACCTACGGCGGCCAAGGATCGGGCGCCGGGGCCGGTAGCTCCGAACGCGAAATCGGCGACATCGCCGAGGAGGGGCGCACCCCGATCACGGACCGTCTGGACGACGCGTTGGAGCAGACGCCTCCGCTGCCGCCGGCGACCCCCGAGGGGCCTGGGGCACCGGGCGGGCCAGGCGGGCCATCGGAGCCCGGCGGTCCGGGGGCGCCTGGCGGGCCGGGTGGATCCCCGGGGCAGGACCCGCCGAACCAGGGGACCGGAACACAGGAAGGGCCGCGACAGGAGCCCACTTCCCCCGGCGCCCCGCCCCCGGGCGGCACGGGCGGCACCGAAGGCCGGGGCGGCGAGCGCGGCGGATCCCCGGTTCCCGGGCCGCGTGAGGGCGACCAGAGCCGAGAGCGCCCCGGGGCCCGGGACCAGCGCGACCGCGAGGGTGTGACACCACCACCGGTCACCGGCGGCGGAAGCGACGCGCCCGGCGACGGCCGCGGTTCCGGCTCCCAGGACCGGGAAGGCACTCCTAACGGTGCACCGATTCCGCCCAACCACGATGCTGGCGGCCCTTTTCAGCACGGGGACAGGGAAGGCGGTGCCCCAGCCTCCACATCACGCGAGGACAATGGTGAACGGTCCCCCGCAACCGGCGGTGGCGGCAGTGGAAATGGTGGTGGAAATGGTCCCCATGTACCGCCATTCGGTACAGGCGACGGCGACCAAGGCCAAGGAAACCAAGGCAACAGTGGAACCGACGGCTCAGAGACGCATCGGCACGACGGGGCGCAGGGCCCCAGCGGCGGTACATCGGATCACCTGGGGACCGTTGGAACGGACGGCATCAGGCGTTTCCAGGACACTGCCGAAGCCGAACGTTTCGCCAACCAAGTCCTGGACGATCCTAGACGCAACGCGCACGCATACGACAACCTTCCCCTGTACCAACAGTCTGCCGTGTGGACATACACACGGAACTCCTGGCTGAATCCGATCGATCGGCTGGGTGGCCCGCTTCAACAACAGCGCTACCTGGATGACCAGATCGAGCGGACACGGGAACTCATGAACCATCCCAACCCAGACGTGCGCAACAGCAACAAGGGATGGACTCTGTACGATATGAACGATCGGGTCAAGCCAACTCTGTGGGACATTCAAGATGCACGTCATCGCACTGACCTAGCGCCCGTGCAACGAGAACTCGTCAACGATATCCTCAGAAACAGAGACCCCCAGGCCAGGATGAACAGTTGTCTGTACAATGCGGGATATCCAGGACACATCGCCGAATCCAACGGGGGCCGGTATCCCACAATGGATGACGTCGAGCACCTTACCGAGAGCATGGATGCGGCTGTGAGCCGACCCCTCCCCGAGGGCATTGAAGGCGTTCGAGGAATGCACGATATCAACTATTTCGATGGATACGATGGAAGTATATCTTCGATCATCGGCACCATTCAATCCCACCCGGGATACATATCCACTTCCATCGGTTCCGAGCCAACTCAAGTCGGACCGGAGCCATTCAAGTATAAGATGAACCTCGACATCCCGGCCGGAGCCGAAGGGCTTTGGGTAGGCGAGAACAGTGCCTTCCCGAACCAGAGAGAACTGATTCTTCCCAGAAACGCAGAAATAGACACAGTAGACGCGAGGCAGGCCGGGGCAGATGAATTTGAAATCGATGCACGCGTAGTTACTGACGATTGAGTTGACATGAACCATTATTCAGCAAAAAGAATCCATGGGCGAAGAGTATGTGACATGGTCGGCAAGGAAACGACCCCGGTGCACTACTACGTGATCCACCTGAAAGGCCGACCCATTGCGGCCTTGCTGACGCAGGGCGAGCGGAACGCCAAGTTCCTCGCCATCATGGACGCCACTGACCTGGAAACCAGGCTCAGTGCCAGCGAGGCCTGGGGAAGACGACTGGCGCAAGACGCCGAACAGGACCTGACCCCTATGGAGTCCATCCAACGGTGGCGAGGTGTAGCTCCCGAACCCAGCATCGGCGGCATCCCGCCCGAGGCCGAACTCCACACGTGCACCGACTTGGCTGAACTGGACCAGCTCCTCAACCCCGGGCTCGAACCAGAGGAGGACGACCTCACCAAGCTCCTCCAGGACCCTGTGCACCTGTACGGCCGCGACTGGGGACCGTTCGTCACGAAAAAGGTCGACACCGGTTACCGGATCCTCGCCTCTGGAGAGGTCACCTACCTACCCGTGCGTCTGGGCGAAACCGTCATCGGCTACCTGTGGGCCTCCGACGCCGAAAACGCGCGGGACTACGTCCCCCGCCCGGCCGCGGGAGCTCCCGCATGGCGGGCAAGGCGATGGTGGATCAGGCAGGCCGTGGACGCCGCCGGCAGAGGCCTCTCACCCGCCCAGGCCCTTCGCGAACGCATCGGCCTACCGGAGGACCCCGTCGGTGGTCGGCTCGACCCCACAGACAAAGAAAGCATCGCCGCAGGCCGTAAAGGCCTCGAACAGATCGCCCAAGGGACACTCTGAGCCTTACGGACGAGATATTGGATCTCGGAACGGGCTCCGACCATCAAGATAATCGCGTTGGAGACATAGTCCTAAATCTGAGTAGGGAGGTTGAATTTTTGGGGTTACGCTTCCAGCGACAGGCCGGTTCCAGTCAGGCACCCCTCGAACACTTCGGCGGTACTGCATAGGTGTGATTAGGACGCGGATCAGGGAGGAGAATTGGTCGATATCACCAGGGGCCAGATTGTATCGGCCGCTGCGCATCGCTGACCATTCGATGACAAGGTTGTCGTGTTTCCGGGCGGCACAGCCCCCTATTCGGAAGGGATCTAATGAAAACCATGAGGAGGTCAGCAAGGGAAGTCGGTTCCTGGTTGTGGTCGGTTCCTTACACACGGCACCCCAACTTGAGGGGTATGTTGGCCACACCCCAAATTGCAATTAATGCACTACAGTCAGAGCGGATTCTGAACCAGGGTAGTTTGCGAATGTTCTGGAAAGAGAAAGGATCCCCCGCGGGGAAATAACCTCCCTTCCAATGCTCCAGGGGGATCTACTGACAGACCTCTTTCAGCCAGCAGAGAACTCGACTCCCTCTAGCTATAAACAGCCGCTCATCAATTACATGAAAGCGGAGGGTGATGGTTATACGACTTTTGCAAAAAAACTGCACCAAGGTGCTCGATGGGTTGACCGAAGTGAACATCTTCCTTTTCCAGGCTCGATGAATGTAGAACTTACTATTCATCACGATATCTGGTTTCCGTATGCTTTCGATGGGTCGCCCCACCCGCAGGTCTATGAGTAAAACGCCCCACGGTTGACGGCAGTTCTGCAACAGATCGAATCAGGTCTGGAGCAGGAGACCGAGCCCGGAGATAGGACCTTCTTTGGGCAGCCCGGAAGGCTGGTAATGCTTCCACCGGAAGACGACTTGACCATCGACGGAAAACTAATTGAAGTTACAGACATCAGCAACGTTGATGGACTTTCCAAGAAATTCATTGCGACGAGGGATAATGCGCACCAACAACGGAACGCGCAACAGCCGCAGCCCTGGAAATGCACAGATCCAAGATTAACGAATGGCTCAAAAATGACATGAGCGTCTCACGCAACCAGGCGCTCACCCTCAAGCAGGTTGACGTGGGAATGGGCTCAGTGGGACATGCATTGAGACGGCAAGGCAGCGCAAATAACCCCACCGGCTGGGATACACTCGCCCCCGATAAAATCAGAGTAAGCCTCCGATATGACGAAACCATGCACCCACAACCTTTCAGGGTTCACACTTCTTTCCCGGAGCCGAATGCCCCATGAATAACATCGAAGAAAAATACCCGACCATCGAAGAATTTTTCAGTACATACCTTCACCAGGACTGGACTATTGACGGGGAAAGTCTACCCGAGCCATTCGAAAACCTAAAAGCACTTCAGGAAATGTCTGCAGATCTAATCCAAGAAATAAATTCTCTGCTATCCGATAGCTATAGCAATGAAGATTTGGATTGCATCTTCTTCGATCGATGGCTAACTGGGTATGAACCGAATGAGGACGAGGGAGAATCCTGGCACGATGTCCTGCGTCAGATAAGAAAAATCTGTGAAGCTTACTCATCACAATAGCTCACTCCGCCTCTTGTGGGAGATTTCTTCCATTTCCTAAATGGGACTACGGGGGGTTCAAGCTACCCCGGAGGAGGTCATCGATAGATCGTTCGACGCGATCCGCCAGTATGGGGGCGATCTAAACGAAATTATTTTCATCGGCAACGGTTACGTAGTAGTCTGGCCCTGAGGAGACCATGGCTCACGTAGAAACGAACTCCGACTCAAGCATGTTCGAGTTCTTTCAGCATCCCCAGGCACACACCTGAGGGGTCCGGGGAAGGCATGAACGTAACCCCAGGCCCGAGAGCTCACGCTCGAAAGCCACGAATGATGCAGATCAGAAGGTCATCAAGAGAAGTTGGCTCATGGTCATGGTCCGCCCCGCTCAAGGACTACCCCACTATAAGAGAACAACTGCTTACCGCTCAGACCCCAATCAATGTGCTCAAATCCGAACGGCTATTGACTCCTCGCCAACTGCAGGTCTTCTGGAGAGGGCGAGGGCGAAGCCAAGGAGGTCAAGAGTTCATTAGCATCCCCGAAGGAGAGACACTTGAAACTCTTTCTCGCCCTATAATGGATTCAGCGCCACCGGCGAACATCGATCCCTTCATCAGTTACATCAAAGTCAAGGGAATTGGATTCGTAGACCTCCCGAACGCCCGCACTGAAGCCTTCAACGGACTCGTCGAAGTAAACATCTTTCATTTTCCAGACTCAGCGAGGTGAACCCAGCGAGTTTCATTTCAGGCGCCCGTGTTCGAAACGCGTGAGCACGAGAGCGGCTCGGGCGATAGTCCCGATATTGCTGGGGCTGGCCTTGATGTGCTGCAGGAGCCGCCACAGCTGAGTGAGCACTGCGAACCCGCGCTCGCCCAGGCAGCGCACACCCCGCTGGAGCTTGTTCAGGGCACGGTTGTCCAGGGCCAAGGGGCACTCGCCGGGCTGCTTGATGGGGGTGATGATGCCGATGCCGGCGCCTTGGTATCCCAGGTCGGTGATCGGGAATCAGACGGAGGACGAATCCTTGGTGGCCAGCTCCTCGAGCCCCTGATGGTCATCGGCCAGAGGAAGTCGATGTCGTCCCACATGGCCTGCGTGATGAGCGGTTTCCCGCCGATGCTCAGCTCTAGCGCCCCTTCGATGAAGCTCTGGCCCAACCGATCGAGTTGGTGTTCGATCGAGTCCGGAAGGGCACCTTCCGGGTCGCCGTTCAGCCGCTTCGGGCAGACTGCGCAGGCTCCCAGAAGCCCAGGTGGAGCACCGTCGGCGTCGGACGCGCACAGCCCCGGCCGTCCCGGGTCCGCTCACATGTGCTCGGGATGCAGGGGCCCGCCCGTGGGCCGCCCGCAGCAAGGGCCCGACACACCCATCGCTCAGCCATGTGAGGGCGCGGCCGAGAGGCCCCGTAGGGTCGTGTCGCTCGGAACGACCGGTGGGTTCCGGGCGCCGACGGAAGGATTCGGGTATGGGCGCGGCCGTCGACACCACCCAGTGGAGCGACTTCGGTGTCGCCGTCATCGGCGCCAGCGCCGCGTTGGCGGGCCTGCTCGTCGTGGCCGTCTCCATCAACATCCAGCCGATCCTGGCCAACGACACCTTGCCGCGGCGGGTCGTCGTCGCGTTGGTGTCACTGACGACGCCCCTCGTCTTCTCCGTGGTCCTGCTGATCCCCGAGGCCCCGGCGAGTGTCGTGGGTTGCTCACTACTGGCCATCGGTCTCGTGTGCGGGAGCATCCTCGGGGTGGCCGCCTCGCCGTCCGCACGTCCTCCCGGACGCACGTTGGCGGAGTGGCTGATTGCCCCCGTCACGCCGGCGGTGCTGCTCGCGGGATCGATCGTTCTGGCCGGTGTCGGGGTGCTCACCGAGTCGCTGGGCGGTCTCTACTGGCTCCCCGTAGCCGTCATCGCCTCGGTGGTGGGCGGTCTCGCGCAGGCATGGGTACTGCTCATCGAGATCCTGCGCTGACCGCCGCGAAGACACGTCTCACGTGCGCGGAACTACGGGACCGCGGGTGCCATGTCCGATGGCGCGCAGAACCCGGTTGCGCGCACACCACCCGAAGCACCACCGACGAAAGTAGGGGCGGGGTCCCACGATCGGCCGCTCCCGGGGCGCCCGTCTCCCACCTCGGTCGACACTGCGATCCGTCCTGCAGGGGGAGGTGGCGGCAGCGGGCGCGCTCCTAGCGTGAGGGGTGTTGATCGAAGCCCCGAACCGGAACGGAAACACCATGCCCCTGATGATGAGCAACCTCCCCGTCGACGAGCACGTACTGGGGATCACCCTGGCCCTCGGAGCGCTGCTGTTGGGCCTGGCGGTGGTGGTGTTCATCATCGCCGCGTTCTTCAGCGTGCTGTTCGCGCGGATGGACCTGGGGATGAAGGTCGTCTGGATCATCCTGATCTTCCTCGCGCCCTTCATCGGAGCCCTGCTGTGGTTCGTCATCGGGCGCCCGCGCGCGGGATGACCGGGCACGGGCGGTGTGCAGGCCGGCGTTCGGGAACGGCTGTCGTCAGTCCCCGCCGATACGGTCGCGCCACGGTCCGCTCGCGGTCAGCCAGTGCGGAACCAGGCGGACGGGGAAGGGGGCTTCGGTCTCGAACACGTCCTCCCCGTACACCTGGGTGACGTCACGGTAGACCCCGTTCTCCAGGCGCATCTCGCTCAGCGCCACCTTGTCGGCCAGCGGGTTGATGATCCAGTACGAGGGGATCCCGAACGCCGAGTACTCGGCACGCTTGGTATGGCTCTCACGGATGACGCTGCTCGCGGAGACCATCTCGACCGCCAGAAGGGGAGGAACATCGATGTGGTCCTCCTCGACTTCCTGATCCAGAACGGCCAGGTCGGGGATGCGGTGGTGGGTCCCGTCCGGGGACATGTTGATGCCCCGGTCCTTCCCCGATCTCGAAGCGCCCCTGGCAAAGGTTGTCCAGGTGTGTGCTCAGACGGTGGGCAACACGCATGTGCATGAACTTCGGTGCGGGTGACACGTCAAGCCGCCCGTCGACGAGCTCGTACCGGCGTCCGTCCTCCGGTGTGTGCTCGAGATCGTCCACGGTCAACGGCCGTTCGGGTGTGCCCGGTTCCCCGACCGTCATGACAGACATCCTGCCTCCTCGCGCTCATGGGCGCCGGTATCGCGGGATCGGGCCCATCGTGCCGGGAGAACGGGGAAAGACCGTGCGGGCCGGGTGACCGGAGCCCGGGGTCCGGGCCGGGGGCCTGCCCGACGTGGGGAGTCGGGCACCGGGTACCCTCGTCGGGCCAGTCGAACTCCACCCGATGGAGCAGGGAACCCGGTGCGAAACCGGGACTGACGCGCAGCGGTGAGGGCGACGGGCGGACACGTCCCCACGGGCGGCGCCGGGACAGGTGCCCCGGGGACGGCCACTGGGGCCGCGCAGCCCCGGGAAGGCGTTCCGCACCCGATCGACCCCGAGTCCGAAGACCTGCTGGCACCGGCGGAAACCACCGCCGGGTCACCCACGGGCCACGCGAAGGAGCCCCCTGACTCGAAGGACGTCCATGCCCCCGACCGGCAGACCGGAACCGGGCCGCCCCGGCCCCCGAGACCGGCGCGACCGCTGCCCGGGCGCGCTACGGCCGTGGGCTGCCGACGACGGACTCCTGGTCCGGCTCCGGCTCATCGGCGGCCACCTTCCGGTCGACGCGCTACAGACCCTGCTCGGGGCCGCCGAGCGGTACGGGGACGGCCGGGTGCACGTCACGGTGCGGGCCAACCTGCAACTGCGCGGGTTCCCGGGCACGGACGCACGTCTCGACCCGGAGGCCGTCGACGCGCTCGAGGCCACCGGACTGCTCCCGTCGCGCACACACGAGCTGGTGCGCAACGTCATGGTCTCCCCGGGCACGGGCCTGTCGGGCGGGCGCGCGGACCTGCGTCCCGTGGCCGCCGAACTCGACCAGCTCCTGCTCGCCGCTCCGCACCGGGCCGGGCTCCCCGGACGGTTCCTGTTCGTGCTCGACGACGGCCGCGGTGACCTGCTCGAACGCACCTGCGACCTGGGGTTGGTCGCGCTCGACGAGCACCGTGCCCAGCTCCGGGTGGGGCAGGGCCGGGGCCCGGTGGTCGGCCTCGACGAGGCGGCCGAGGCCCTGGTGGCGCTGGCCGACCGGTTCCTGGAACGCCGCGGACAGGGCCCCTCCGCCGCGTGGCACGTCACCGAACTCCGCGATCCGCTCACCGAACCGGTGCCACCCGACCCGCGATCTCCTCCCCCCGAGCCGCCGCTCCCCCACGGCCCCGTGCCAGGGGGCGGTCGGCACGTCCCTGTTCCCGACGCCGGCCTGGACCGCGCCGCCGCCGGCGCACTCGCCGAGGAGGCCCGTGCCGCAGACGGTTCCGCGCTCGTGGTGACCCCGTGGCGCGGTGTGCTCGTGCCAGGCGGGCCCGTCACCGGAGCGCCCCCGGGCCCGGCCGGCCCGCACGCCCCAGTCCCCGGCGTCCACGTCCCCGGAGGTAGACCTTGACGCACCCCCGCCGACCGAACCGGCACTACGACTACATCGACGACGGCCCCGCGATCTACACCGACTCCTTCGCGACGATCCGACGCGAGGCCTCGCTCGACCACCTGCCGTCGGACGCCGAACGGCTGGCGGTGCGCATGGTGCACGGCACCGGGCAGGTCGACCTCGCCGCCGACCTGGTGGTGCGTCCCGGGCTGGTCCCGGCCGCCCGGAAGGCCCTGCGTTCGGGCGCTCCGATCCTGTGCGATGCGGGCATGGTCGCAGCGGGGGTCACCCGCGCGCGCCTGCCGGCCGACAACAGCGTGCGGTGCCTGCTGTCCGACCCCCGGGTCCCCGAGCTCGCGCGGGAGTGGGGCACCACCCGTTCCGCCGCCGCGGTGTCCCTGTGGGAACCGGAACTGGAGGGGGCCGTGGTGGCCGTCGGCAACGCACCTACGGCCCTGTTCCACCTCATGGAGATGTTGATCGACGGGGCACCGAGACCCGCCGCGATCGTCGGTTGCCCGGTCGGGTTCATCGGCGCCGCGGAGTCCAAGCAGGCGCTGACCGAGCTCGCCGACCGGCACGGCATCGACGTCCCGTACGTGACCGCACTCGGCCGACGCGGAGGGTCAGCGATGGCCTCGTCGGCCCTGAACGCACTCGCGAAGGAGGAGGAGTGACCGGCCGCTTCCACGGTGTCGGCGTCGGCCCCGGGGACCCCGAACTCATCACGCTCAAGGCCGCCAGGCTCATCGCCGGCGCCGACGTGGTCGCCTACCACGCCAAGGCGGGCAAGCGCTCGAACGCCCGCCGGATCGCTTCGGACCTGGTCCCGGGGACGGCGATCGAGGAGGAGCTCACCTACCCGGTGACGACGGGCACGACCGACCACCCGGGCGGGTACACGGGCGCGCTCGCCGACTTCTACGAGCGTTCCGCGCTCCGGTTGGCCGGGCACCTGGATGCCGGGCGGGACGTCGTGCTGCTGTCCGAGGGCGACCCGCTCTTCTACGGGTCGTACATGTACATGCACGACCGGTTGTCGGAACGCTATCCCACGGAGATCGTTCCGGGCATCCCCGCGTTCGCCGCCGCGACGTCGGCCGCGGAGTCCCCGTTGGCGCGGCAGACCGACGTGCTCACGGTGCTGCCCGGGACCCTGCCGGAGCCGGAGTTGGCGCGGCGGTTGGCCGACACCGACGCGGCCGTCGTGATGAAGCTGGGGCGCACGTTCCCCGCGGTGCGGCGGGCTCTGGAGGCCGCCGGACGCCTGGAGCACGCGGTGTACGTGGAGCGGGCGTCGATGGAGGAGGAGCGCCGGCTGCCGGTCGCGGAGGTCGACCCGGCGTCGGTGCCGTACTTCTCGGTGATCCTCGTGACCGGGGACAGCCGGAACGGGAGACGCTCGCGGGTGGCGTCGGGGGCTGCCGGGGCTGCCGGCACCGCCCGGGCTTCGGGGGCTTGTGATTCCGGTCCTGGTCCCGAGAACACCGCCGTCCCCGGCGACCCTGCAGAACTCCTGGTCGTCGGTCTGGGCCCCGGCCCGGACCACTGGCTCACCACCGAGGTCTCCGACGCGCTCGCCGGCGTCGACCACGTCGTGGGGTACGGACCCTACGTGGACCGGGTTCCGCAGCGCGCGGGTCTGACCCGGCACGCGTCCGGCAACACCGTGGAGCTCGACCGCGCCCGCCTCGCCCTCGACCTGGCCCGGAAGGGCGAACGCGTCGCGGTGGTCTCCGGCGGGGACGCGGGCGTGTTCGGGATGGCCACTGCCGTGTTCGAGGCGGCCGATGACCCGGTGTACCGCGACGTCCCCGTGCGGGTGCTGCCCGGGGTGAGCGCGGTGCAGGCCGTCGCAGCGCGTGCCGGGGCCCCGGTGGGCGGCGACTTCGCGGTGGTGAGCCTGTCCGACCGGCTCAAACCGTGGGAGGTCGTCGAAGGCCGGCTGCGCGCGGTCGCCGGGGCCGACATGGTGCTGGCGGTCTACAATCCGGCGTCGCGCTCACGGACGGAGCAGATCGTCACCGCGCAGAAGGTGCTGTTGGAGCACCGGGACCCGGACACGGTGGTGATCCTGGGCCGCAGCATCGGGCGCGAGGGGGAGTCCTTGGAGGTCACGACGTTGGGCGCGCTGGATCCGGGCTCCGTGGACATGCGGTGCCTGTTGATCGTCGGTGCGTCCGGGACCCGGGTGTCGGAGACGGGACGTGTGTGGACCCCGCGCTGGGTGGAGCCGCGCGGGACGGAAGGGACGGTGCGCCCGTGACCGTGCACTTCGTGGGGTCCGGCCCCGGAGCCGCCGACCTGCTGACCGTGCGCGCCACCCGCATGCTCGCCGCAGCGGACGTGGTGCTCTACCCCGGCACGTACCTGGACCCGGAGGTGCTGGACCACTGCGCCCCCGGGGCCGAGCTGGTCGACACCCAGGGCCTGGACCTGGACCGCATCACCGAGCGCCTGGTCACCGCGCACGGCGACGGTGCGGAGATGGTGCGACTGACGTCCGGGGATCCGTCGGTGTACTCGGCGCTCGCGGAACAGACCCGGCGGCTGGACGCGCACGGGGTCCCGTGGGACGTCACGCCCGGGGTGCCCGCCTACGCGGCGGCGTCGGCGCTCGTGGGGCGGGAGCTGACCGTGCCGCTGGTGTCGCAGTCGGTGGTGCTGACACGGACGCAGGCGCGGTCGACGGTGATGCCGGAGACGGAGTCGCTGGAGGCGTTCGCGGCGACGCGGGCCACGTTGGTGCTGCACCTGGCCGTCCGGCGGGTGCGGGGGCTGATGGAGCGGATCGAACCCGAGTACGGGGCGGACTGCCCGGTGGTGGTCGCGCACCGGGTCGGAGGGCCGGAGGAGGCGGTGCTGCACGGGACCGTGGGCGACATCGCGGACGCCGTGGAGGAGGCCGGGTTCCGGCAGGCCGCGGTGATCCTCGTGGGGCGGGCGCTGGCGCCGCGGGACGGGGGTGAGTCGTTCTTGTACGCGCCCGACCGCCCGCGGGACGGGTCGTAAGAACGGCCGGCCAGCGGGGCGGGGATCTTGCTACCAGAGCCGGGTTCAGCGCCGATACCGGCTCCAGTAGCAAGATCCCCGAAAGCCTGGCCCCGGCCTACAGGGTCAGGGACCACTGGGTCACGGTGCGCGCGGGGGTCCAGCCGGTGAACGTGCCGACGGGCGCGGTGGCCTCCACGGCGATCCGGATGAGTTCCCCGCCGCGGCCCCGATACGCGTCGGCGAGCAGGTGCTCGGTCTCGAGGGTGACCCCGTGCACGACGATCCGGCCACCGGGCCGCAGCGCGTCCAGGCACGCGTCGAGCACACCGGGGCGGGTCGCTCCCCCGCCGAGGAAGACCGCGTCGGGTGCGGGAAGGCCCTCCAACGCCTCCGGGGCGCGCCCGTGCACCACCTGCAGCCCCGGAACGCCGAGCGCCCCGGCGTTGCGCCGGACACGGGAAGCGCGTTCGGCCGCCGCCTCGACCGCCGTGGCCGTGCAGGACGGGTCGGTGCGCATCCACTCGATGCCGACCGAACCGGCGCCCGCCCCCACGTCCCACAGATACCCGCCGGGGAAGGGCACCAGGCGGGACAGTGCCGAGGCCCGCAGGTCGCGCCTGGTGAGCTGTCCGTCGCTCTCGAAGGCGTCGTCGGGAAGCCCCGGGGCCGACCCGTACCCGGCACCGTCCACGGTCTCCAGGGCCAGCACGTGCAGGGCCGGAACCCCGTCGGGCGGCGCGGCACACCAGTCGTCGGCGGTGCCCGAGATACGGGTCTCGCTGCCCGCGCCCAGGTCGCCGAGCACGGTCATCCGGCACGCGGGGTGTCCGGCGCCGGTCAGCAGGGCGGCCACGCGCGCGGGTGTCTCGGGTCCGGAGGAGAGCACCAGGAGCCGGCGACGCGGACCCAGGTGCGGCAGGATCAGGCGGGCATCGCGTCCGACCAGGCTCACGACGGTGCAGCGTTCCGCGGGCCAGTTCATGCGCGCCCGGGCGAGGGAGACCGAGGAGACGGCCGGCTCCACACGCACCGCGTCGGACCCCAGCAGGTCGACGAGGGTCGTACCGATGCCGGAGACGAACGGGTCACCCGAGGCCAGCGCGACGACCGGGCCGTCCCCGTCCCCGAGCCCCCACAGCAGCCCCGGCAGCCCCTCGCGCAGCGGCGAGGGCCAGGGCTCCCTCCGCTGGCCGGGCTGTTCGGGCAGCATCGCCAGGTGCCGCCGCCCGCCCAGCACCGTTCCGGCGTCCAGGACGAGGCGGCGGATGCGTTCGGGGAACCCGTCCCAGCCCTCGGCACCGGCGCCCACCACGGTGATCGGGGGCTCGGCAGGAGGGCGCGTGTCGACCGTCATGGGCGTGACGTTATCGTGGCGGGCACAGGCACGAGGTGCCCCGGGTGCCCAACCGTCGGAAACGGCGGGTAAGGCTACCGGGGAGAATCTGGGAAGCCGGTGAGAGTCCGGCACAGGCCCGCTGCGGTGAACCGGGCCCCGAACGAGGGGACCCGGCAAGTCCGAAGACCGGCCTCGCGCCCGCCCTCCTACCGACGGCGAACACGAGCGGGAGCCTCACCATGCCTCAGCGGCCTGCGCACTATCCCTTCTCCGCGATTGTGGGCTGCGACACCGAGCAGCTCGACGACCTGGGTCTGGCGCTCGTTCTCACCAGCGTCTCCCCCGACATCGGCGGTGTGCTCGTACGCGGGCAGAAGGGCACCGCGAAGTCCACCGCCGTGCGCGCGCTCGCCTCCCTCCTGCCCCCGGTGGAGGTCTACCGGGGTGACCGGTTCTCCGTGGACCCCGCGGATCCCTCCCAGCACTCCCCCGACGGCCCGTTCGGCCCCGGGACCGCCGTGGAGAGCCGCCCGGTCAACCTGGTCGACCTGCCCGTGGGCGCCACCGAGGACCGGGTCCTGGGCTCCCTGCACCTCGAGCAGGCCCTTACCCACGGCAAGGTCGCCTACGAGCCAGGGCTCCTGGCGCGCGCACACCGCGGGCTCCTGTACGTGGACGAGGTCAACCTGCTCCACGACCACCTCGTCGACCTGCTGCTGGACGCCGCCGCGACGGGCCGGGTGACGGTCGAGCGCGACGGGTTCTCGGTGGAGCACGCGGCCAAATTCCTGCTCATCGGAACCATGAACCCGGAGGAGGGCGAGCTGCGCCCCCAGCTCCTGGACCGGTTCGGGCTGACCGTCGAGGTGACCGCGCCGACCGACCCGTCCGCGCGCGCCGAAGTGGTGCGACGCCGGATGGCCTACGACGCCGACCCCGGGGGCTTCGCGTCCGGTTACCACGAGGCCGAGGAGGCGCTCGCGGACCGCATCGCGAAGGCACGCGGGGCGGTGGAGCGCGTACACCTGTCGCAGGCGGCGCTGCTGAAGATCGCGGAGGTCTGCGCGGCCTTCGAGGTGGACGGCCTGCGCGCCGACATCGTGACCTCGCGGGCCGCGGTCGCGCACGCGGCCTGGGCGGGCCGGGAAGCGGTCACCCGCGCCGACATCCGGCGCGCGGCCCTGCTCACACTCCCGCACCGGCGCCGGCGCAACCCGTTCGACGCCCCGGGGCTGGACGAGGAGCTGCTCGACCGGGTCCTGGGTGACGAGGACCCGCCGCCGGACCCGCCGGAACCGCCGCAGCCCCCGGAGTCGCCGGACGACCCGTCCGAGCCGTCCGAGCCCGAGGACGCCGACCCTTCGCAGGGCTCGGACCGGCCGGAACAGCCTCCGGAGGACGCGGGCCCCGATGCCCCGGGGCCGGAGAACTCAGACGGCCCGGATCAGAGCGCCGAGGCCGAAGCCACCGAGCAGCCCCCGAACACCGACACGGAGCAGGACGTCGGCGAGGGTCCCGGGGACGCCGGCCCCCCTCCCCCGTCGTCGGACCGTGCCACCAGCACCGTCGGTTCCACGGCCCCCTACCGCGCGCGCAAGCTGACGGTGCGCGGCGCGGGGCAGGGCGCCGACGGCAAGCGCAGCCGGGCCGTGGGCAGGCGCGGCCGCCGCATCGGGGCGGCCCCGCCCGGTTCCGGGTCCGGGTCCTCGCTGCACCTGGTGGAGACCGTACGCGCCGCAGCCGCCGCGCCCCGGGAGGGCGAGCGGATGCGGATCCGCCCCCAGGACCTGCGGGTCGCGGTGCGGGAGGGTCAGGAGAGCAACCTGATCCTGTTCTGCGTGGACGCGTCCGGCTCGATGGCGGCGCGCAAACGCATGAGCGAGGTCAAGACCGCGATCCTGTCGCTGCTTCTTGACGCCTACCGGCGGCGCGACAAGGTCGGACTCATCACCTTCCGCGCCCGCCAGGCCGAACTGGCGCTCCCACCGACCAATTCGGTGGACGTGGCCGCTGCCCGGCTCGAGGACATGCCCGCCGGCGGCCGCACGCCCCTGGACGAGGGGTTGCTGGAGGCCGACCGGGTACTGCGGCGCGAACAGCGGCGCGCCCCCCGGCTGCGCCCGCTGCTGGTCGTGGTCACCGACGGTCGGGCCACCGGGGCGCGCGGCGCGGTCGAGCGGTCCCTGGCCGCGGCCGACCACATCGCCGGGCAGGAGATCTCCTCCGTGGTCGTCGACAGCGAGTCCGGGCCGATGCGCCTGGGCCTGGCCCTCGGGCTCGCCGCCCGTCTGGGCGCCGAACACCTTCCGGTCGGCGAGGTCAACGCCGAAGCACTCAACACTGCCGTACGAGAAAGGGCCGCCTGATGCCTCAGGGCCAGCCGTCCGTGATCCCCGACGACGGACTCACCACCCGACAGCGCCGGAACCAGCCGCTGCTCGCCGTGCACACCGGTGACGGGAAGGGCAAGTCCACCGCGGCTTTCGGGCTGGCGCTGCGCAGCTGGAACCAGGGGTGGCACATCGGCGTGTTCCAGTTCGTGAAGTCGGCGAAGTGGCGGATCGGCGAGCAGACCGTGTTGGAGCGCCTCGGGAAGCTGCACGAGGAGACCGGCGAGGGCGGCCCCGTCGAGTGGCACAAGATGGGTTCCGGGTGGTCGTGGATCCGCCGCAAGGACGGCGAGGAGGACCACGCGGCGGCCGCCGCGGAGGGCTGGGCGGAGATCAAGCGCCGGCTGGCCGAGGAGCAGCACGACCTGTACGTGCTGGACGAGTTCACCTACCCGTTGGTGTGGGGGTGGATCGACGTCGACGACGTGGTGGAGACCCTCAGGAACCGGCCGGGGCGCCAGCATGTGGTGATCACCGGACGGCGGGCCGACCCGCGGCCCATGGAGGTGGCCGACCTGGTCACGGAGATGGGCAAGGTCAAGCACCCGATGGACGCCGGACGCAAGGGTCAGCGGGGCATCGAGTGGTGAGGTCCCCGGACGTTCCCGGGGGCGCCCTCCCCCGGTTCATGGTGGCCGCGCCGATGACCGGGCAGGGCAAGACGACGGTGGCGACGGGGCTCATGGCGGCCCTGCGCGGTTCCGGGCTCGCCGTGAGCGGGCACAAGGTCGGGCCGGACTACATCGACCCGGGGTACCACGCGCTGGCCACCGGGCGTCCGGGCCGCAACCTCGACCCGCACCTGGTCGGGGAGGACCGTGTCGCGCCACTGCTGCTGCACGGGGCAGGCGGGGCGGACGTGGCCGTGCTCGAGGGCGTCATGGGCCTGCACGACGGGCGGCTCGGCACGGACGGGTTCGCGTCGTCGGCGCACGTGGCCGCCCTCACCCGCACCCCTGTGGTGCTCGTGATCGACGTGGCTCGGATGTCGCGTTCGGTGGGTGCGCTGGTCGCCGGGATGGCCGCCTACGACCCGGCGGTCGAGGTCGCCGGGGTGATCCTGAACCGGGCGGGATCGGAGCGCAACACCGCCGAGATCGCTCGGTCCTTGGAACCCACGGGGCTTCCGGTGCTCGGTGTGATCGGGCGCGACGAAGGGTTGGCCACACCCTCGCGCCACCTGGGTCTGGTTCCGGCCGGAGAGCGGGACGGTGCGGCCTCGGTGGTCGAGCGGATGGCGGAACAGGTCGCACGGCAGGTGGACCTGGGCGCTGTGATGGACGTGGCCCGGTCCGCTCCCCCGCTGAAGGAGCGTCCGTGGTCGCCGGAGGAGGCCGTCACACAGAACCGTGCAGTTGCCGACCGCGGCTCGCGCGGGACGGCGCCCGAGGAGCATCCCGTGGTGGCGGTGGCCGGTGGCCGGGCCTTCACGTTCCGCTACGCCGAGACCGAGGAGCTGTTGACGGCGGCCGGGTGCCGGATCGAGGTCTTCGACCCGCTGGAGGACACCTCGCTGCCGTCGGGCACGCGCGGACTGTACCTGGGCGGCGGGTTCCCCGAGGTGCACGCCGGTGATCTCGCTGCCAACCGCGCGTTGCTGGGCGAGCTGCGGGAGGCGGTGCGGTCCGGGGTCCCGACGGTCGCCGAGTGCGCGGGCATGCTGTACCTCGCCCGGACCCTGGACGGGGAACCGATGGCCGGGGCTGTGGACGCCGACGCGCGGATGAGCGAGCGGCTGACGCTGCGGTACCCGGAGGCGGTCGCACCCGCGGACACGTTGCTGACCCGGGCCGGTGAGAGGGTCACCGGTCACGAGTTCCACCGGACCCGGTTGACGCCCGGGGCCGGCGGCGAACCCGGGACGGGGGCTTCGGCGGGGTCCACGGCCTGGGAGATCGACGGGTCGGCCGAAGGGCACGCGTCAACGACACTGCACGCCTCGTACCTGCACGTCCACTGGGCCGGTCACCCGCACCTGGCCGTCCGCTTCGCCGAGGCGGTGCATGGTGCCAAGGCTGTGCACCATGCCGATCCTGTGCGCGGTGCCGAGCATGTAGCCGACGGCGGCGGCCCNNNGCAGATGCAGGGGCCCCAGGGGCAACGCCCGCCCCCGCGGACACGCGCGCCCCATCGAGCGCATCGGCCCCGAGCGCGACCACGTGTGCGTCCATGTCTACTCAGACCCACGATCCGGACCACCGCGAGCGCGGGGACGTGCAGCGCGCGGACCTAGGGGGGCCGCCCTCCGGCACCTCCGATCGGACGGCCCCGACGACGGAACACTCCACCCAACCCGTCGCCGCACCGGTCGCGGAACCGCTGCGGCACCACGGCGACCAGGAGACCGGTTCCGGTCTCCTCGACCTCGCCGTCAACGTCTACGCCGGCCCGCGCCCCGCGTGGCTCGACCGCGCCCTGCACGACAGCCTCGACGGTGTGGGCTCCTACCCCGATCCGGCACCCGCGCGCGAGGCGATCGCTCGGCGGCACGGCCGATCCGTCGACGAAGTGCTGCCGACGGCGGGGGCGGCCGAGGCGTTCACCCTGCTCGCACGGGTGCGCGCGTGGCGGCGGCCGGTGGTGGTGCACCCGCAGTTCACCGAGCCGCACGCCGCGCTGGAGGAGGCCGGACACTCGGTCACGTCCGTGCACTGCCCGGCCGAGCGCGCTTTCACGTTCGACCCGGACACGGTTCCCGGGGACGCCGACCTCGTGGTCGTCGGGAACCCGACCAACCCGACCGGGGTCCTGCATCCGGCGGAAGCCCTGCGGCGGCTGTGCCGTCCGGGGCGTGTGGTGGCCGTGGACGAGGCGTTCATGGACGCGCTTCCGGGTGAGCCCGAGTCGCTGACAGGTGAGGACCTGCCCGGGCTGGTGGTCCTGCGCAGCCTCACCAAACACTGGTCCATCCCGGGCCTGCGCGCCGGATACGTCGTCGGTGACGCGGGCGTGGTGGCCGAGCTGGCCCGTTTCCNCCCGCGATCGCCGCGACCGTGGCGTGCACCGACGCGCGGGCGACCGCAGAGGCCGAGGAGCGGGCCCGGACCCTGGACGCCCAACGCGCGGCGCTCGAGCACGGGCTGCGCGCGGCCGGGATCGTGTTCGTGCCGTCGCGTGCGCCGTTCGTGCTGGTGCGCGTGGGGCACGGGGGGCACGGGTTCCTGCGGGAGCGGGGCATCGCCGTGCGGCGCGCGGACACCTTCCCGGGGCTCGACGGCTCCTGGATCCGGGTGGCCGTGCGTCCGGAGGAGACCACACGGCTCCTGCTCGCCACCCTGGCGGAGCTCCCGGTCGCGGACCGCGCCCCGCAGGTACCGCAGGGGAAGGTGCGGGCCGCACGCGCCTGACCGGGGCGGGCAACGGTCCGGGACCGGTCCACACACGTAGGCCACGAGCCACGAGCGCCTGATGATGGCCTCGTGCGCCTGCCGACCGCCGAACGTGAGAGAACGAAGGGCACCCCTGAACGCATGACGAACGCAGGTGGGCACACCGCGCCCGCGTGTGCACACGGGACCGGCACGCGTGCGCACATGGCGGACCGTCCGGCCGGCCTTATGGCGGGCGCGCGGGCAGCCGGGCTCCTGCTCGGGTACGCGGCCGACCGGGTGCTGGGCGACCCCCGACGGCTCCACCCGGTCGCGGGGTTCGGAACCGCCGCGGCCGCGCTGGAACGCCGTCTGTACGCGGACTCCCGCGCGCGCGGCGCGGTGCACACCACGGTCCTGGTGGGCGCAGCCGCCGGGGTCGGGGCCGCCGCGGAACGGGCGACCGAGGGGCGTCCGCTCGCACGCGCCGCGGTGACGGCGGTGGCCACGTGGGCGGTGCTGGGCGGGCGTTCCCTGGAACGTGAGGCCACGGCCGTTCAGGACCTGCTCGACGAGGGCGACCTGCCGGGCGCACGCGAGCGCCTGAGGTCCCTGGTGGGTCGGGACACCAGTACGCTCGACGCGTCCCAGGTGGCCCGCGCGGTGGTGGAGTCGGTCGCGGAGAACACGTCCGACGCCGTGGTCGCGCCGCTGGTGTGGGGGTCCGCGGCCGGGGTTCCGGGGTTGCTGGCCCACCGCGCCGCGAACACGCTCGACGCGATGGTCGGGCACCGGAACGCGCGCTATGAACGCTTCGGTTGGGCTTCGGCGCGCCTCGACGACCTGCTCAACCATCCCGGGGCGCGGTTGAGCGGTCTGCTCGCCGCGGGTTCCGCGCCTGCCCGTTCGGGTGAGGCGCTGCGTGCCTGGCGGGACCATGCCGCACGCCATCCCAGCCCGAACGCGGGTGTGGTCGAGTCGGCGTTCGCGGGGGCGCTCGGGGTCCGGCTGGGCGGGACCAACCGGTACGGGGACCGGACCGAGCACCGGCCGGAACTCGGACACGGGCGCCCGGCCGAGCCGCGGGACGTCCCGCGCAGTACCGCGCTGGCCCGCCGTGTCGGCACCGGCGCGGCGCTCTTCGCGGCGGGTGCCGCCCTTGCTCTGGGCGCAGCGCGCGCAGCGGGCCCCGGACGTGCCTCGTAGCGACGCCCGCCCCAAAAGCCTCACGCGTACCGGGTGCCTCACGCGCTACACGCATCGGGAATCGCACGTGCCGTGGCTCGCGTGTCCTGGCGAAAGGTCAGGGTCAGCGGCGGGCGAGCACCCAGGTGAACGCCTCGCGCACGTCGTGCACGGCCGGGACCCCCGTGGCCCCGGCGGGCCTGCGCACGACGACGACCGGAACACCGAGCGCCCGGGCCGCCTCCATCTTCGGCCACGTGTAGGTCCCGCCCGCGTCCTTGGTGACCAGGACACCGGATCCGTGCCCCTGCATCAGCCCGTGCTCACTGTCGAAGCTGTACGGACCGCGGCTGGTGACCAGGCGCCAGGTGTCGGGCAGCTCCAGGTCGGGGGCGTCCACGACCCGCGCGAGCACCGCGTGGTCCAGCAGGGCGGGCACGAAGCGGGCGAGTTCCTGGCGGCCGACGGTGAGGAGCGGG
>NZ_ANBF01000102.1 GCF_000341025.1 Nocardiopsis salina YIM 90010
CCGCGTTGGCGCTCATCCCGCGAGCGAAGGGGTGCGTGGCGTCCACGACCACGTCGTACTCGGGCAGCACCGCGCGCAGCCCTTCCACACCGCCGAACCCACCGATACGAACGCTGCCGACGGGCAGCCGCGGGCGGGCCACCCGTCCCGCGAGGGAGCTGGTGACGTCGATCCCGGCCTCCACCAGGAGCGCGGCGAGTTCACGCGCCTCCGACGTCCCGCCCAGGAGCAGCACTCGAGGACCGGCCGGGGCCACCGCAGACGAGGCAGGCAACGACCGCCCGCGCGCATGCCCGTCGCCGACCGACCGGAGGTCGGCAGCACCCGTTCCAGGGCGCGCATCCGGGCCCTTGTCCAGGTCCGTGGGTGTGTCGGCACGTGTCGCCTCATCGGACGAACCGCCATGTGTGCGCTCTGCGGGCACCTCAGCGCCGGGCGAGCCATACGTATCGGCACCTGCAGGCGCCTCACTGGACGGGGTCCCGGACGCGGGGACGCCGCACCCGGCAACGCCTTCCCCCGGCGACACGTCCACATCCTCACCTGGAACGGCGCCTGTACCGGGCGTCGTGCTCGGCCCGGACCCTTCGGGCCCGGCAGCATCGGCGACCGCGTGGGACGTCGTGCTCGGCGCGAGCACGGGCAGGTTCCCGGGCGCACCCCCTCGCGCGAGGCCGAGCAGCGCGTCGACGTCGAGGTGGCGCTCCACCAGGTCCCCCAGCACGTCCAACCGCTGCTCGCGCGCGGCCGCGAACCCCGTGCCGGACGGTTTCACATCCAAGGCCTCCGCCAGGAACGCCGACCGGAACTCGTCCCCCTCGAGGCTCCCGTGCCACATGGTCCCGAAGACCGCACCGGACCGCACACCGCCGAGGAAGGCTTCGCCCCCGTCGCCTGCCGTGACCCGGCCGTGGTGGATCTCGTACCCGTACGCGGGCGCCCCGAGCGCGTTCCCCGACGGCAGGCGCAGCGTCTTTCCTCCCGTGAAGTCGGTCCGCACGTCGAGCAGCCCGAGCCCCTCGGCGCTCGCCCCGGCAGCGGCCTCCACCCCGTCGGGGTCGGTGATCGTGCGCCCGAGCATCTGGAACCCGCCGCACACCCCCAGCAACGGGCGCCCCCTGCCCACGTGCTCGCGCAGGGCCCGGTCGAGGCCGCGCGCACGCAGCCACTCCAGGTCGGCGAGGGTGGAGCGGCTCCCGGGCAGGACCACCAGGTCCGCGTCGGAAAGATCGTGCGGGGAGGACGCGAACACGACGTCGAGCCCGGGTTCCAGGCCGAGCGCGTCCACGTCGGTGAAGTTGCTGATGCGCGGCAGCCGCACCACCGCCACACGTCGGACGGAACCCTCCCCGTCCGACGCGTCTCCACCGGACCTGCGCGCAGCCAGGTCCAACGCGTCCTCGGAATCGAGCCACACGCCCGCGTCCCACGGAAGGGTCCCGTACACACTCCGCCCGGTCATCCGCTCCAGGTCGTCCAGGCCCGGCCGCAGCAGAGCCGGGTCCCCCCGGAACTTGTTGACCACGAACCCCGACACCAGAGCCTGATCGGCCGGTTCCAGCAACCCCACGGTGCCGTACAGCGAGGCGAAGACCCCGCCCCGGTCGATGTCGCCGACCACCACCGTGGGCAACCCGGCGTGCCGCGCGAGCCCCATGTTCACGTAGTCGCCGGCGCGCAGGTTGATCTCGGCCGGGCTCCCCGCACCTTCGGCCACCACGACGTCGTACCGGGAGGCGAGGTCGTCGAAGGCGGCGTGCGCGGCCTCGGCCAGGTGCCTGCGCCCCTGCTCCCAATCGGTGGAGGACAGGTCACCCGCCGGATGCCCCATGAGCACGGCGTGGCTGCGGCGGTCGGTGCCGGGTTTGAGCAGGACCGGGTTCATGGCGGGTTCGGGGTGGGCCTGGGCCGCGAGCGCCTGCACCCACTGGGCGCGGCCGATCTCCGCCGTCCGCCCATCGTGCCCGTGGCAGACCATGGAGTTGTTGGACATGTTCTGGGCCTTGTACGGCGCGACCCGTACCCCGCGCCGCGCGAGGGCCCGGCACAGCCCGGTGGTGACCACGCTCTTGCCGGCGTCGGAGGTGGCTCCCGCCACCAGCAGCCCGCGGCCGGAAGGAACCCCCGGGCCGGAACCGCTCAGCGCTCCCCCGCTCACGACGGCCTCCTCAACAACGCGGTGTCCATGACCCAGCCGGCGCTCTCCTTCGCCCGGGCCCGGGCAGCCCCGATCTCCGTCCGCACGTCACCGACCCGGCCGGAGACCAGTTCCTCGGTGCCGGTCCCGAGGTTGGCACCCCACCAGATCGACCACGCCTCCAGGCCCTCGAACTCGGCCCGTGCGCCGAGCATCACGACGATGTCGTCGTGCCCGGCTGCAACGGCCTCGTCCAGCCTCCGCAGCGGGGTGACGTGCACCGGCCGACCCACCCCGTGCAGCACGATCCGGTGCCGGGCGGCGAGCAGCTGCGGGGCGCTGATGCCCGGCAGCACGTCGTAGTCCAGGGGGACCTCCGCCCGTTCGGCGATGCGCGCGACGATCCGCAGCGTCGAGTCGTACAGCGAGGGGTCGCCCCAGACCAGGAACGCGGCGGTCCCGCCCCGCTCGGCCAGCACCTGCTCGAACGCCCGTACCCGCGCCTCGTGCCAGTCCGCGACCGCCGCCCGGTAGTCGGCCGGGTCGTCGCGGTCGCGTTCGGGGTCGGGCACGCCCACCAGGGGCAGCCCGTGGGCGTCGCACACGGCGCGGCGCAGGTCGAACAACCCGTCGTCGCGCCGTTTGCGGGCCGCCACCGCGTAGTCGCATCCGCGCAGCGCGGCGGCGGCCTCGGGGGTGAGCTGGTCGGGCCCCATGCCGATCCCGACGATGCGGACCCTCATTCGGAGCGCGCCTCGATGTCGCCCTCGACCTCCAGGTACACCTCGGACAGCTTGCGGAGCGTGTCCTGGTCCGGCTCCTCCCACAGCCCGCGGCGGGCCGCCTCGTTGAGGCGCTCGACGATGCCGTTGAGCGCCCACGGGTTGGAGCGGCGCATGAACTCCTGCGTCTCCTCGTCGAGCACGTACTCGGCGGCGAGCTTCTCGTACATCCAGTCGTGCACGACCCCGGCCGTGGCGTCGAACCCGAACAGGTAGTCGACGGTCGCGGCGAGTTCGAAGGCGCCCTTGTACCCGTGGCGGCGCATCGCCCCGATCCAGCGCGGGTTGACCACACGGGCGCGGAACACCCGGGCGGTCTCGTCCGCGAGGGGCCGGGTCCGAACGGCGTCGGGCGTGGTGGAGTCGCCCACGTAGGCCTTGGGGGCGTTGCCGGTGAGCGCGCGCACGGTCGCGATCATGCCGCCGTGGTACTGGAAGTAGTCGTCGGAGTCGGCGATGTCGTGCTCGGCGCTGTCGACGTTCTTCGCGGCGACCTTGATGCGCCGGTAGTTGGTGCGCATGTCGTCGGCGGCCGGAACCCCGTCGAGCCCGCGCCCGTACGCGTAACCGCCCCAGGCCGTGTACACCTCGGCGAGGTCGCGGTCGTCGCGCCAGTTCCCGGACTCGACGAGCTGCAGGATCCCAGCACCGTACGAGCCGGGCGCGGAACCGAAGATGCGGGTGGTGGCCCGGCGGTGATCCCCGTGTTCGTCCAGGTCGGCGCGGGCATGGGCGCGCACGTAGTTGTCCTCGTCGGCCTCGTCGAGGTCGGCGATCAGGGCGACGGCATCGTCGAGCATCGCGACCACGTGCGGGAACGCGTCGCGGAAGAACCCGGAGATGCGCACGGTCACGTCGATGCGGGGACGGCCCAGCTCCTCGAGCGGGATCACCGAGAGCTCGCGCACGCGCCGGGAGGCCTCGTCCCACTCGGGGCGCACACCGAGCAGCGCCAGGACCTCGGCCACGTCGTCGCCGGAGGTGCGCATCGCCGAGGTGCCCCACACCGACAGGCCCACGGAACCCGGGTAGGTGCCGGTCTCATCGATGTGGCGGCGCAGCAGGGAGTCGGCCATGGCCTGACCGGTCTCCCACGCCAGGCGGGACGGCACGGCGCGGGGGTCGACGGTGTAGAAGTTCCGGCCGGTCGGGAGCACGTTGACCAGTCCGCGCAGGGGCGATCCGGACGGCCCGGCCGGCACGAACCCGCCGTCGAGGGCGTGGGTGAGGTTGTCGAGCTCATCGGTGGTGTCGGCCAGCCGGGGCGCGACCTGCTCGGCGGCGAACTCCAGGACCCTGCGCACGTCGGGGTCCTCGTGCAGGCGGGCCGCAGCGGAGCGGTCCCAGCCGGCGTCCTCCATCCCCTGGACGAGAGCGCGGGCCTGCGACTCGACCTCGTCGACCTCGTTGGTGGGCGCCTCGCCCTTCAGTCCCAGGGCGGCGCGCAGACCGGGCACGGCGGCGCCGACCCCGCCCCAGACCTGGGCGGCGCGCAGAACGGCCAGGGACAGGTTGACGCGGGGTTCGCCCTCCGGGGCCTCGCCGAGCACGTGCAGACCGTCGCGGATCTGTGTGTCCTTGATCTCGCACAGCCAGCCGTCGACATGCAGCAGGAAGTCGTCGAATTCCTCGTCGTCGGGGCGCTCCTCGAGCCCGAGGTCGCGGTGCATCTCGGCCGCGCGCATGAGCGACCAGATCTCGGCGCGGATCGCCGGGAGCTTGGCCGGGTCCATGGCGGCGATGTTGGCGTGCTCGTCCAGCAGCTGTTCGAGGCGGGCGATGTCGCCGTAGCTCTCGGCGCGCGCCATGGGCGGGACGAGGTGGTCGACGACCGTGGCGTGGGCGCGGCGCTTGGCCTGGGCCCCCTCACCGGGGTCGTTGACCAGGAACGGGTAGATGAGCGGCAGGTTCCCGAGCACGGCGTCGGGGCCGCAATCGGCGGACAGGGCGGCGTCCTTGCCGGGCAGCCACTCCAGCGAACCGTGCTTGCCCAGGTGGACGACGGCGTCCGCACCGAACCCGTGTTCCAGCCACCGGTAGGCGGCCAGGTAGTGGTGGCTCGGGGGGAGCTCGGGATCGTGGTAGATCGCGATGGGGTTCTCGCCGAACCCGCGCGGGGGCTGAACCAGGACCACGACGTTGCCGGCCCGGAGCGCGGCCAGCACGAGCTCGCCCTCGTCGTTGACGTAGAGCTTGCCGGGTGCCGGACCCCACGTCTCGGCCATCGCGTCCTTGAGCGCGGACGGCAGGTGCTCGGTCCAGGAGGCGTACTGCTCCGGGGTGATGCGCACCTGCGCCTCGGTCATCTGTGCGTTGGTCAGCCAGTCCTCGTCCTGGCCGCCTGCCTCGATGAGCGTGTGCATGAGCGCGTCACCGGCCTCGGTCTCGTCCTCGAGATCCAGGCCGGGCAGGTCGGCGGGGTCGCCGAGGTCGTAGCCGTCCGCGCGCAGGCGGCGGAGCAGGCGCACGAGGGAACGCGGGGTGTCGAGGCCGACCGCGTTGCCGATGCGGGAGTGCTTGGTCGGATAGGCCGACAGCACCACGGCCAGGCGCTTCTCGGCGGTCGGGACGCTGCGGAGGCGGGCGTGCGAGGCGGCGATCCCGGCGAGGCGGTCGCAGCGCTCGGGGTCGGCGGTGTAGCGGGGCAGGCCGTCCTCGTCGATCTCCTTGAAGGAGAACGGGACGGTGATGATGCGCCCGTCGAACTCGGGGATCGCGATCTGGGTGGCGGAGTCGAGCGGGCTCACCCCTTCGGCGGTCTCCTGCCAGTCGGCACGCGAGCTGGTCAGGCACAGGCCCTGCAGGACCGGGACGTCGAGGGCGGCGATGCGTTCCACGTCCCAGGCCTCGTCGTCACCGCCCGCGCTCGCGGACGCGGGGACGCTGCCGCCGGCCGCCAGGACCGTGACGATGAGCAGGTCGAACTCGCGCAGCGCCTCGAACAGCTCGTCGGGGGCCGAACGCAGCGATCCGGCGAAGACCGGAACACCCACGGCACGGCCGGTGGCGTCGATGGCGTCGGCGAGGGTGTGTGCGAACGCCGTGTTCCCGCCGGCCTCGTGGGCGCGGTAGTAGAGAATGCCGACCTTGGGCAGCGACGGGTCGGCGGGGGTGTCGCGCTCGGCCCTGCCCCACAGCGGGATGTGCTCGGGCGGTTCGAAACCCTGCCCGGTGAGGAGCACGGTGTCGGACAGGAACGCGTGCAGCCGAGCGAGGTTGGTCGGCCCTCCCTCGGCCAGGTAGCGGTGCGCGTCGGTCACCACGCCCATCGGGACCGTGGAGCGCTCCATGAGCTCGGCGCTGGGTTGCTGTTCGCCGCTGAGCACCACCAGCGGGGTCCCGCGTTCGCGGACCGCGGCCAGGCCGTGCCACAGGTCGTGCGGGGATCCCAGCAACCGGACCACCACGAGGTCGGCGCCCTCGACGGTGTCGTTGAGCTCGGTGTCGGTGGCGCGCGAGGGGTTGGCCCACGCGTACGCGGCGCCGCTGGCCCGCGCGGAGAGCAGATCGGTGTCGGACGTGGACAGCAGCGCGATCCGTACCGTCATGGCCGGACTTCCTCCCCAGGGGTTCTCGCCCCGTCGATGGTCGGACCGAACGTGGACAGTGTCTGGCTGGGTCCCTTGTCGGGGACGTCACAGTGGCGGAACCGCCCCGGGCTCGCACCGGGTTCCTGCGCCACGAACGGAGAGCTCACACACTAACGGGCGCCCGTGACCGGCCTGCATCTGGGCCTCCGGGACGCCCCTCTCGGTCCCGTCAGATCTCGGGATCCCCGCGGCGCAGGAACCGGACGACGGGCCGGTCCCCCTCCCCGGTGACCTCGGCCCTCACCCCGTACACGTCCCGGATCAACGCGGGCGTCAGCACCTGGCCCGGCGTCCCCTCCGCCACTGCGCGTCCGTCCCGCAGCACGACGAGCCGGTCGCAGTACATCGCCGCCAGGTTCAGGTCGTGCAATGCGATCACCGTGGTGACCGGCAGGCTCACCGCCAGCTCCAACAGGTCGAGCTGGTACTGGATGTCCAGGTGGTTGGTGGGTTCGTCGAGCAGGAGTTCACCGGGTTCCTGGGCCAGTGCACGCGCGATCTGCACCCTCTGCCGCTCCCCGCCGGAGAGTGTGTGCCAGGACTGGCCCGCACGGTCGGCCAACCCGGTGCGCTCCAGAGCCGTGTCGACCGCGCGCCGGTCGTCGGGGGTGACCGGGGTCCAGGCTCGCCGGTGCGGGATCCGACCCAGCCCGACGACGTCCCGGACGCTCATCTCGGTCTGCGTGTGGGACTCCTGCTGCACCACGGCCACCCGGCGCGCGACCGCCCGGCGCCCGACGCGCGGCAGCGGGTCCCCGTCGAAGGTGACCCTGCCCGCGGTGGGCCCGAGCACCCCGGCCAGGAGCCGGAGCAGGGTGGACTTTCCGGACCCGTTCGGCCCCAGCAGCCCGACCGTCTCCCCCGGGTGCGGTGCGAGGGTGACCCCGTCCAGGACGACGCGGCCGCCGATCCGGCGCACCACCCCGTCCGCGCGCAGGTGCCCGCCCTGGGACGGGCTTCCGGACACGGCTCCGGTCCCGTCCTCGACCGCGGTTGCGATATCGCTCACGACTTCCCCCTGGATCGGTACAGAACGGCGATGAACGCGGGCACGCCGACGAGAGAGGTGACCACACCGACGGGGATCTCCTGCGGGTCGAGCGCGGTCCGGGCGAGGGTGTCCACCCACACCAGGAACACCGCACCGATCACCGCGGCCACGGGCAGCAGCCGCGCGTGCATCGCCCCGGTCAGCATCCTGGTGGCGTGCGGCAGGATCAGACCCACGAACCCGACCGCGCCCACGCTGCTGACGAGCGCGGCGGTGAGCAGGGCGGTCGCGGTCAGCAGCACCAAGCGTGCCCGCGCGACCCGCACCCCGAGCGACGCGGCGGCCTCCTCCCCGAAGGCGAAAGCGTCCAGGGTCGTGGTGTGGGCCAGGCACACGGCCATCACGACCGCAAGCACAGCCGCGCACAGCACCACGTCGGCCCACCCCACGTTGCTGAACGAACCCAGCAGCCAGAAGAGCACGCCCTGCGTGGTCTCCGCGTCCGCCGAAAGCAGCACCGTGAACGAGGTCAGCGCGGAGAACAGCTGCATGGCCGCGACCCCGGACAGCACGACCCGGTCCATGCTCCCGCCGAGGCTGTGGCTGAGCAGCATGACCATCCCGAAGGAGAGCAGGGCCCCGACGAACGCTCCCGCCGACAGCGACACCACGCCGGCGCCCCAGCCGAGGACGATGACCGCGACCGCACCCGTGGACGCGCCCGACGACACCCCGAGCACGAAGGGGTCGGCCAGCGGGTTGCGCAGCAGGGACTGCATGACCGCCCCGCACAGCGCCAGCCCGGCGCCGCACACCGCTGCGATGAGCGTGCGGGGCATGCGCAGGTCCCACACGATGCCGTCCTGGATCGGGGTCAGCGGACTCTCGCCGATCCCGAGCCGGGCTCCGAGGGAGGCCCACACCTCGGCTGGGGTGATGGCCGCGGGGCCGACTGTCACGGTGACCGAGACCGACAGCGCCAGCGCGACCAGCCCGCCCGCCAGGAGCAGGGCCGGGCGGGCGCGGCTCACTCGGCGAGCCCGAGGTCGCGCAGCCCGTCGGCGACCTGCTCGACGCCCTCGACGGTGCGGATCGAGGGGTTCATGGCCTGGCCGCTGAGCAGGATGTAGCGCTCCTCCTGCACGGCGGTGAGGTTGCTGGTGGCGGGGTTGTCCTCGAGGAAGGCGATCTTGTCCTCGGCCGACTCCGCGGTCTCGGACTCGCGCGTGAGGTCGCCGAGCACGATGGCGTCGGGGTCGCGGTCGGCGACAGTCTCCCAGTTGATCTGGGGCCACTCGTCCTCTGTATCGTCGAAGGCGTTCTCGGTGCCGGTCTCGGCCGTGATGGCGCCGGGCGCGCCGCAGCAGCCGGCGAGGAAGGGCGACTCGGAGTTGGCGAACCAGTACATGAGGGAGACGTCGGAGGCCTCGAGGTCCTCGGTCGCGGTGTCCACCCGGCCCTGGAGCTCGTCGACGAGTTCGTCACCCCGGTCCTCGACGTCGAAGAGGTGCGCGAGATCGTCGACCTCCTCGTACACGGCATCGAGGGTGAGGGCCTCGGAGCGGGATCCGTCGCCGCCGCTCTCGTTGTCCTTGCCCCAGGCGCAGTCGGACGGGGAGACGTAGGCCGGCACGCCGAGGTCCTCGAACTGGTCGCGGGTGGCGACCCCGCCCTGGCCGATGGTGGACTCGAAGGAGGCGCTCGCGAAGTCGGGCTCGGTGTCGAGGACGTTCTCGAAGGAGGGCTGGTTCTCGGCCAGGCGCGGGATCTCCTCGTTCGCCTCCTCCAACCCCTCCATGATCGGGTCGGTCCAGGTCGCGGTGCCGGCGATGCGGTCCTCCAGGCCGAGGGAGAGCAGGATCTCGGTGCTGCCCTGGTTCAGCGAGACGGCCTGCTCCGGCGGGGCGTCGACGGTGACCTCGTGTCCGCAGTTGTCGACGGTGCGCGGGTAACCGGCGGCGTCGGCCCCGGAGGTGTCGTCACCGGAACCCTCGGGGGACGTGCACGCGGTGAGGAGGAGGGACGACGCGAGGAGTACTGCCCAGGTGCTGGACACGGAACGGGACATGGGTGTGCCTCGGAGGAGTCGGGGCTCGATCGCGGAGCCTGGCTTCGGTGCCCGCGCTGGTGGCGCGGGGTGCCAGCAGGTCTTCGGACTCGGGGTCGTCCGGACGGAGCGCCTTCCCGGTGGCTGCCTCCCCGACCCTGCTGGTCGCGGCGGCCCCTCCCAGTGGCATGTGCGCGCTCGATGCACGCCGCGTGTGCCCGCCCGTCACCCTCACCGCTGCGCGTCAGTTCCGGATTCGCACCGGATTCCCTGACCACATCCGTGGTTCGACTGGCCGAGGCAGGTTACCAAGTACCCCAAAGGGGACACGAGGGCACCCGGGCCCGGGGCCCGGAAGCCGTGCGACGGCGGCGCTCCGGCCGCCGGCAGCGGGCGGGCGCCGCACCGGTCACCCGAGAGCCTGCGCGAACAGGCTCTGCGTCGCTGTTCCGACCGGCCCCTCGACATCGCCGAGCGCGGTCGAGGTGAGCGCTCCACCCTCCGGGGCCGTGGTGGTCTCCGCGTCGACCAGCAGCCATTCGGTTGCCGGGTCGCGGTGCAGTACGACGTGGAGGTCGCAGTTGATGGCCGGGTACCGCAGAGGATCCAGCGTCAGGCTGATGCCGCTCGCCGAGTCCGCGAGGAGCACGGTGCGCTGCCAGGGCGACATCTGCTCACCCACGAGGAGCGGGATCGTCGACCGGCCCCACGACCGGGAGGGGCCGAGGCCGCCCACCGAACCCTCCGTGGTGCGCCACTCGACGACCGACAGGTACCCGCCGGTGTGCGCACCGGGCATCTCGATGCTCTGCCGCTCGGCGGGGATCTCCGGGGGCGCGGGGGTGGCCTCGGGACGGGCCGGGAGCCCTCGGGGCGTGGTCCGCATGCGCCAGGCGCGGGCGGTGAGCACGGCGCGGCCGCCGGCGTAAGCATGGGCCTCGAGCAGCCCGACGCTGCGTCCGGGGCGGATCTCGGAGGCCTCGATGCTCAGCGGTTCCAGCGGGACGGGCCCGAGCACGTCGACGGTCATCCGGGCCAGGCGGTGATCCGGACCGGGGAGCAGGTCCTCGAGCGCGCCGGCCAGGAGCGCGGACGGGGGCCCGGCGTGCTGGTGGTGCGGGCTCCAGGGGCCCGCGGTCGCCGGGGTGGGGCTGAACTCGGCGGGGCCAGTGCGTTCGTAGAACACGTCCATGCGGGGGCTCCTCCCTCGGGGCCTCCTTCCTACCAGTGCCCGGTGCGGGCCGTTCCCCCGCCTGTGCGGACGTAGGGGGATGCCGGCCCGCGCGTTCCGGGTACGGCGCAGCGACCTCGGATCAGGGCGTCCACACACCCGTCGCTGCGACCTCACGGGCGTAGTCGGAGAAGTCCTTCGGCGGCCTCCCCAACGCCCGCTGCACACCGTCGGTCGTGTGCGAGTTCCGCCCGTCCAGCACGACCGCGAACAGCTCACCGAGCATCGCCCCGACCCCGGCCGGCACCCCCTCCGCCGCGAGCGCCGCGGCGAAGTCCTCGTCCGACCCGCGGGGACCGGGACCGGCACTGACTCCCTCGTGGAACTGCTCGGGGCCGAGCTGGGACACGACCGCCTCGGGCAGGCGCTCGTCCTGGACCGGGTCCTGGATCTGCTGCTCGCCGGCATGGTGCGCGACTGGCTGGCCGAGGGCAGTGCGGAGACCCCCGGTTGGTACCGGGCGGAGGCCGACCCCGTGGTGGGCCGGGCGCTGGCCCTGATGCGCTCCGCGCCCGAGCGCCCGTGG
Source organism: Nocardiopsis salina YIM 90010 (assembly GCF_000341025.1). Taxonomy (GTDB): domain Bacteria; phylum Actinomycetota; class Actinomycetes; order Streptosporangiales; family Streptosporangiaceae; genus Nocardiopsis; species Nocardiopsis salina. The sequence goes on from NZ_ANBF01000102.1 coordinate 11,305, forward strand.
ACGGTCTCCGCGCTCGCCACCGAAGCAGGGACCTCACGTGCGGTGTTCGCACGGCGGTTCGCCGAGTTCGTGGGGGTGCCGCCGATGGCCCACCTGGCACGGTGGCGCCTGGCCCTGGGCGCGGACCTGCTGAGGGGATCGGACACGACGCTCGCCTCGGTGGCCAGACGGGTGGGATACGGGAGTGCTTTCGCGTTCAGCACCGCGTTCAAGCGCCGGTACGGGGTGAGCCCGAGCGCTTACCGGGAGGCCGGGCCCGGACCGGACCTCCCGGCGGTGGACGCTCGGACCCGTGTCCTGGGCGGGCGGCCCGAACACCCGGCCCAGTAGCTCTGGAGCTCAGACAGTGGACCTCAGGTACGGGATCCGCTGCATGACGACGACCACGGCGGTGCTGACCACCGCCGTCGCGGCCGCGTACCCGCACGCCGCGAAGAACGCCGCGCCGCCGTCGGGGGTGCCGCCGAGATCGCGGAGGGTGTTGAGCACCATGACGTGCACGAGGTAGACGCCGAAGCTGAGACCGGAGAGCGCGGCGACCACCCGGCCGACCCCGCGAGCGGCCGGCCCGCCG
>NZ_ANBF01000103.1 GCF_000341025.1 Nocardiopsis salina YIM 90010
GAAGGCGCCCACGGACGCGATCAGCATCGGCGGGGACAGGAAGTCGTACATGTACTCGGCGCCGGTGCCCCACTCGCCCGCAGCGGCGGCGGCCGCCCACGCACCGAGCACGATGCCGGCGACGCCCGCCGTGAACATCACACCTCCGTACCGCAGCGCACGCGGGCCGGGGTCACTGGTCATCAGCAGCCATCCGAGCAGGTAGTAGCCGAGGAAGGGGAGGAACTGGGTGGCCGCGGTCGACCCGCCGACCCCCTCGACCAGGCCCAGGAGCTGGTCGGTCGCACCGATGCCGAGTGCGAGCCCGGCGAACCACCACAGCCCGGTGCGGGAGGTGTGGGCGACGACCGTGCGCAGGAACGGCGTGAGCAGGTACAGGCCGGCGATGACGTACAGGAAGTACAGGTGGATCGAGGGGGTGCCCGCCGAGGCCGCTTCGAGCGCACCGGTAGCGCCGAGGCCGTCACGCCACCATTCCCAGGCCAGATAGGCGGCGGTCCACACGACGAGCGGGATGCCGATCTTGGCCCACCGTTTGCGGTAGAAGGTGGCGGCGTCCTCGTGTTCGCGCGGTCGGAGGAGCAGTCCTCCGCTCAGCATCACGAAGACGGGCACGCACCACCGCAGGGCGGAATCGATGATGTGCGCGCCCCACCAGGCCTGGCTTCCGAGCTCGGCGTGTGTGGTGCTCACGAGCGGGCTGAAGGCGTGTACGAGGACGACGGCCCCCATCGCGCAGACCCGGGCGAGATCGATCCAGTTCGTCGCCGGGGCCACGGTGTGGTTCGGGGCGCGTTTCGTCGACGCCGGGCCGCCCGTGGGGGTTTCGTCGACTCGCATCCCCCACCGATACCATTTCGTTATTTGGGGCCTCAACCCTTTACGCCGGACTGGGCCCATGACGCGTCGCACACTACGCTCTCGACCTCCTACGACGCTCTGCCCACAGATTCGGTCACAGAAAGTTCGCCCGAACGACACGTCCCGAACACCCTCCCGGCGGCCACTGCTCGGCGCCTGGGGTCCGCCCCATGGGCCGGGGGAACTACGGTCCGCGCGGATTACGATGAGTGCACCCCGAGCCCGAGACCTGAGGAGCCGCACCGATGCCCGCGTCCGGTAAGCCCGGTGGGCGCCCCACCATCGCCGACGTCGCCAAGACTGCGGGGGTGTCCCGGACGACGGTCTCCCACGCGCTCAACGGCATCGGCAAGGTGGACCCCAGAACCCGCGAGAGGGTGAAACAGGTCGCCGGAGAGCTGGGCTACAGACCCAACCTGCGAGCACAACGGCTCCGCCGGGGCCAGGCCAGGACCATCGCCCTGGCGTCGTCCATGCCGTTGGCCGTCGCCGGCGGCCGTTCCCGGTTGGGTTTCTACATGGAGGTGGCCGCGGCCGCAGCCGAGCACGCCCTCAGCCACGGCTACGCCCTGGTGCTCGTCCCCCCGGTCGAGTCGGGCTCCAGCCTCGAGTCCGTGGACATCGACGGCGCGATCGTGGTCGAACCCGACCGGAACGACCCCGCCGTCGCGGAGCTGACCGCCCGGGGCCTGCCGTACGTGACCCTGGGACGCCAGGTCGGGACCGGCGAGGGTGTCCCGTACGTGGACCTGAACGGAGGGGCCGTGGCCGAGTTGCTCCTGGACCACCTCCAGGAGCAGGGAGCCCGTCGCCCGGCCCTCATCACCGGGGACGGGGACCGCCATTCCTACGTGGACGTACGGGAGGCCTTCACGCAGGCCACGGCCGAGCGCGGATGGCCGGTCCTGAGCGCGACGGCCCCCGAGAGCAGCGGGGAACAGGCCGGGTACCAGGCCTGCAGCGAGCTCCTGCGGGACCATCCGGACATCGACGCCGTGTGCGCCATGGTGGACACCTTCGCGGTGGGTGCGGTCCGGGCCGTCGTGGAGAGCGGCCGGTCGGTCCCGGACGACGTCCTGGTCGTCACCCGCTACGACGGGATCCGGGCCAAGACGTGCGACCCTTCCCTGACCGCCATGGACCTGCACCTGGACGAGGCCGCCACCGGCGCGGTCGAACTGTTGCTGGAGCACCTGGCCGGCGGCTCTTCCCGAACCGTCTTCCGCACACCGACTCCCACCGTGCTGGCCCGGGCCTCGTCCTTGCGCGTCACAGCCCGACCATGAGCGCCGCCCCCGAGACCAGGGCGAACACCAGGACGGTGATCCGCATGCGTGCGGCATCGAGGTACCGGTGGGCGAACCGGCTCAGCCACACACCCAGGCAGACGGCGGGCACGGCCATCAGCGCCGGCACCAGCTCATGCGTGTGCGCCTGCCCGGACACGAACAGCGCTCCGAGCGAGGCGATCTGGCCGGCGAGGAAACAGGTGGCGACCGTCGCACGCAGCTCCGCGGGAGGCCTGTGCTGGTAGACCAGGGCGAGCGGTGGCCCGCCGACCCCGGTGGCGGTCTCGGTGACGCCCGTGACCGCACCGGCGGCCAGGTAGGACCGCCTCCCCGGCGCGAAAGCGGGCGCGAACAGGCTGACCACCGCCGCCAGCACCGTGGCCGCGCCCACCAGGACACCCAGGTGGCGGTCGGGTACGGCCACCAGCACGAGGAGCCCGGCGGGTGTCGAGGCCAGGCGGGCCGCCGTGATCCAACCCGCCCCTCGCATGTCCAGCGAGTGGCGCTCGCGCCAGGCCACGTACGAGTTGAGCGGGACCATCAACGCCAGGAGGAACACCGGCAGTGCCCCAGGGGCGACGATCCCCACCACCGGTGCGACGATCAGGGCGAACCCCAGCCCGCTGCTGCCCTGGACGAAAGCGGCCACGGCCACGACCACGGCCAACAGCGCGACGGCTCCGGAACTCACTGCTGTGTCCCCCGTGTCCGGTGCTCGGTGGAGGCCGGGTGGACCCGGGTGACGGGGGCCCGCGCGACGACCTCCCGGCCCACCTGCGCCGCCTTCTCGACCAGCGCCGGGCCGTCCCACTCCAGCGGCCACCCCTTCCACAGCCGCAGGCGGCCG
>NZ_ANBF01000104.1 GCF_000341025.1 Nocardiopsis salina YIM 90010
ACGGGGCGAGTTCGGGGACGGCGAGGTCGACGAGCAGGAAGTCGGCCGCCTTGCCCGGCCCGATCTGCCCGGTGACAGCGCCGAGCCCGACCGCGTCGGCGCCCAGGCGAGTGGCCCGGTCCCACCAGGTCCATCCCCCTCCGCACGACGCGTCGCCCGTGTGGAGTCCGAGTGTCAGCCGTTGCGCGGTCTCGGCGGAGTCGACCAGACGGAAGGCGTCCCCGCGTGTGCCGTCGGTGCCCAGACCGAACCTGATACCGGACTCGGCCATCGTCGTCGCCGGTGCGACCGCGTTGCCCTTCCAAGCGCTGGCCACTGGGTTGTAGCTGATGGCCGCCCCGGTCTCGCGCACCAGGGACAGTTCGTGCGGTGTGACGAGCGTGGCGTGCGCGCCCAGCAGCCAGGGCCCGAGCGCCCCCGCCGCGTGGAGGTGCTCCAGTGGTCGCCGGCCGTGGCGGAGCAGGCTGCCTTCAACCCCCACGAGGTGTTCGTTGACGTGGACCTGCAGCACCGTGTTCGTCTCCCGGGCCAGCGCGGCCACGGCACCCAGGGTGTGCTGCGTGGCGGAATCGGGGGTCGGCAGGGCCAGGGAGGGGTGGACGAGGCGGTGGTGTTCGTAACGGGAAAGGTGGTCCTCGGCCGCGGCCAAGGGCTCGGTCGTGGTGAGGGAGGACGCTCCGGGGTCCGAGCAGACCCGTCCGAGCACACACCGGATCCCGGCGTCCGAGGCGGCTCCCCCGACGACCCGGGCGTCGACGGGCGCGCGGGTCCCGGCCTCGGCGACCGTGGTGAAACCGCCGCGCAGGGATTCCAGGGCCGCGAGTTTGGCTGCCAGGTAGGCGGTCTCCTCGTCGAGCGCCCCTTCGAGCGGGACCCAGACGCGGCGGAAGATCTCCGAGGGTTCCCCGAAGGCGAGGGAGGTACCGAAGGACTGCGTCAAGTGGTGGTGCGCGTCGACGAACCCCGGCATGAGCAGGTGGCGGTCGAGGCGCACGGGGGTCAGGTGCGGGTGTTCGCGCGCCACCTGTTCGACGGGGCCGACGGCGCGGAACTCCCCGCCGGCGACCACGACTGCATGGTCGGCCACCGGGCCGTCGGCCAGCATCAACACCTCCGGCACCAGCAGCGAGGGGTCGGTGTCGAGGTGGTGGGGACTCAGCGTCTCCATGGTTCCTCTTCTGTTCGGGTGGTGTCGGGAACGGTGCGGGACGGGCCGGGTCCGGCCCCGCTCATGGCGTGGAGGACGGGCCCGGGTCCGCTGGGCCGACCGCCTCCGGCTGCTCCTGTCGGTTGCGGTGGAGGCGGGGCCGGACGTGGTGGAACAGCACGTTGAGCAGGGCCGCACTGACGGCGCTGACCGCGACACCGCTCTCCAGGAGGATCGTGGCGTTGTCGGGGAAGGCCTCGTACATCCCGGGGACCAGGATGGGCAGCAGTCCGAGTGCGAGTGCCGTGCCGATGATGAAGGCGTTGGTGTGGTCGTCGAGGGCGGCACGTTGCAGCATCTGCATGCCGAGGACGATCACCACGCCGAAGACCAGGATGGCCGTACCGCCGACGACGGGGGCCGGGACAGCGCTGACCAGAGCGGTGATCGGTGCGACGAACCCGATGACGACGAGGATCACCCCGGCCGTGGCGGTGACGAAGCGGCTGCGGACCCCGGTGACACGGATGATGCCGATGTTCTCCCCGCTGCACACCATGAGCGGTGTCCCGAAGAATCCGCCGGTGAGAGAGGTGAGGGCCTCGGCCCGGATGGTTCGGGGCGCGTCCCGGCGGATGTCGATGTCCTTGCCGACGGCTTGGGCGTTGACGACCGTCTGACCCGTCGTCTCAGCCATGGAGGCCAGGCTGTAGATGAGGAGAGGCAGCGCGGCGAGCAGGCTGAACTCCGGGACACCGAAGGGCATGGCCTGCGGTGCCTGGACGAAACCGCCGTCGGTGGCGCCGCTGAAGTCGGTCTCGCCCATGGTGACGGCCAGGAGGGTGCCGCAGATGAACCCGAGCATGACGGCGATCTGTCGGAGCACCCCGGTGAAGAGCCAGAAGAAGAGGACGGTGAAGCCGATGGTGGCCATACCCAGCAGCAGGTTCCCGGGGTCTCCGAAGTCGGGATCGCCGGGTTCTCCGGTCACCAGGAACGCGCTGATCTTCACCAGGTTGATCCCGACGATCACGATCATCGTCCCGATGACCAGGGCCGGAAAGAACTTCAGCAGCCTGGAGAAGACCGGGAGCGCGACGAAGTAGAAGAGCGACGTGATGATCACCGCGCCGACCGCGGTGTTCGCACCGTGCTGTTGGGCGATGGCGATGAAGAGCACGACGGGTGCACCGCCGGGCAGCATGACGAAGGGCAGCTTCGCTCCGAAGCCGAACAGGCCCAGGGATTGGAGCACTGAACCGATGCCGGAGAGCACGAAGGCTGCCGCCAGGAGGTTGACGGTCAGTTCGGTGGTCAGTCCGAGGGCCGCGCTGATGATGAAGACGCTCGATATCGGGGCCGCGGCCATGACCAGCACGTGCTGGAAACCGAAGAGCGCCATGGAGCTGTAGGGGCGGTACTCGTCCACAGGGTGTCGGGGGGTCGTTGACACGGGTCGGGCTCCGTTCGTCGTAGGGACGACGCGATCTGTTCGGCCTTTGCCCCGCATTGGCCAAATCGATTTGGCCATGAGTATGCGCGGACACCACGGAAGCGTCAAGGGGACGGTGAAGACGGCCGACGACAGCACACCGCCGGCCCGCCCTGACCGCGAACACAAAGGGGCCCCGGTTCATGTGAACCGGGGCCCGGGGTCGGGGAGCGCGCGAGAGCGGGGACCACACGCTCCTATGCCTGCATCGGGGTGATTCTTACCAGAGGTACTCGACGATGGTCTCGGCGTCGTCCATCTGGTGGTGGTAGCGGTCGGGGTAGGCCGAGCGCTGCACGTCCTGGGCGACGGTGCCGCCGGCTTCGTCCTTCCAGCTGTCGTCGGGGAAGACGACCTCCAGCTCGTCGAAGAAGGCGTCGGTGGCCCACCCGGCGTCGAGGCGGTCGTCGGGCGAGCCGTAGTGGTCGCGCTGCTGGTAGAGGCCGACGCTGTCGCGGTCGCCGCCGTTGTAGTTGTTCAGGTGGGTCTCGACAATGACGGTGGACATGGCGATGGCCGCGGCCTCCTGGTCCATGTCGCGGTCCTTGGAGGCCTCCACGACCTCCTTGGCGCAAGTGGCGGTGCGCGCGTCCATGTTGCCGGCCATGTCCTGGGTCAAATCGTCGTTGAGGTCGTCGGCGGCCTCTTCGGCCTCCTCGGAGAAGTCGCCGTCGGCACCGTTGAGGTCCATGTCGACGGACATGCAGCCGTCGTTGTCCTCGTTGCTCTCGTCAGCGGCTGCGGTTCCAGGTCCTGCGAGGAGCAGGCCGCCGCTGAGCAGCACGCCCGATGTCGCAGTAAACACAAACTTCGGCATCGATTCGATAAAAGGCATGTGTGCAATGTAGGGCGTGACCTGGATTTTGGTAGTGGTTGACACCACATCGGGCACGTGTGAAACACAACTCCCCACACGAGCAACCGTGCACGGCTCTCACAGCGTCTTACTCGGCCGCCTCTTGAGGACGTACATGCAGGTCTGCCCGCACACAAGGCGATCCGGCTCTCCGACCCCCGCGACCCCGCCGGCCGCACCCGGGCCGGAACCGGCTCCGAAGACCTCCGGAGGGCAACCGGAGGTCACGTGCCGGGTCAAGAGAACAAGAGGAAGACCGGCCCGACCCACCCCGCACGAGCCCCGAACGAGCAAAGCCCCGGGCACTCACATGCGATGCGAGTGCCCGGGGCTCGTCAGGCCTGGGTGGGACACGGGGGGTGCGTGCGGCGTCTCCGAGTCCCGGGGGCAGAGCCGCCGGTACGGGGCCTGCCGTTCCGGCATGGGACACGACAAAGCCCCGGTCACGCCTGCGATGCAGACGCCCGGGGCTCCTTCGTGTGCGGACGTGGCCACGCGCCCGGGGCAACCGGAGCAACGTGCCCCGGGCCGACCCGGCTCAGCCGTCGGTGCGGGCGACGCCGATGGGGCAGCTCGCCCCGGTCCCGCCCATGCCGCAGTATCCGCCCGGGTTCTTGTCCAGGTACTGCTGGTGGAAGTCCTCGGCGAAGTAGAACGTGCGCAGCGGCTCGATCTCGGTCGTGATCCGCCCGTAGCCGGAACGCTCCAGCACCGGTTGGAACGCGTCGCGCGAGGCTTCGGCCGCCTCCCGCTGGGCGTCGTCGTGGTACAGGACCATCGACCGGTACTGCGAACCGACGTCGTTGCCCTGGCGCATCCCCTGGGTGGGGTCGTGACCCTCCCAGAAGATCTTGAGGATCTCCGTGTAGGAGATGCGGTCGGGGTCGAAGACCACTCGGACCGCCTCGGTGTGCCCGGTCAGACCCGAGCACACCTCTTCGTAGGTGGGGTTGGGCGTGTAACCGCCCGCGTAACCCACGGCGGTGGTGATGACGCCGCCCTCTGCCCCCAACTGCCAGAAGACGCGCTCCGGGCCCCAGAAGCAGCCCATACCGAGGTCGGCGATCTGGGCGCCGTCGGGATAGGGCGGGGCGAGCGGGGTGCCGAGAACGGTGTGGCGCTCGGGCACCGGCATCGGGGTGTCCCTGCCTGGCAGGGCGTTGGCTGGATCGACCATGGTCGTCTTTCTCCCGAACATGCTTCCAGGCTATCCGCCGGTCAAGGGAGCGGCGGGGTCCCTGGCTGTCCACAGGGTCGGGGCCGGGGGCAGACAAAGAACCGGGGCAGTCCTAGGATCACAGGATGCCCGACTCGAACCGCGGCGTTCTCCTGGGTGCGAGCGCCTTCCTGTTCTGGGGCTTCGCGGCCCTGTACTGGCCCCTTCTCTCTGCGTCCGAACCCTCCGAGGTACTCGCCCACCGCATGGTGTGGGCGCTGCTCGCGATGGCGGTGATCCTGGTGGTCACGCGCCGCGGCTGGGGGTGGCTGCCCCCGGTCCTGCGTGAGCCGCGCCGCCTCTTGCCGGTGGCCGCCGCCGCGGTCCTGATCTCCCTCAACTGGTGGGGGTTCATCTACTCCGTCTCGATCCAGGAGACCCTCCAGGCCTCCCTCGCCTACTTCATCAACCCCCTGATGTCGGTGCTGCTGGGCATGGTCTTTTTCGCCGAGCGCCTCCGTTCACTGCAGTGGGTGGCGGTGGCCCTCGGCACGATCGCGGTCGTGGTGATGACGACCGCCTACGGTGCGACGCCGTGGTTGTCGTTGCTCATGGCGTCGTCGTTCGCCGCGTACGGCGCCGTGAAAAAGTACGTGGACCTCGACGGGACCCAGAGCCTGACCGTCGAGACCCTGGTGATGTTCCTGCCGGCGCTCGGATTCGTGGTGTATCTGGAGGCCACGGGCGCAGGCACGACGTTCTCGGTGTCGGCCGCGCACACGGTGCTGTTGATCGGCGGCGGGTTCGTGACGGCACTGCCGCTGCTGCTGTTCGGGATGGCCACGCGCCTGGTCCCGCTGAGCGTGATCGGGATGTTGCAGTACATCGCACCGACGGGAATCTTCCTCATCGGATGGCTGATCCAGGGTGAGGAGATGCCCGCGAGCCGCTGGACCGGGTTCCTCCTGGTGTGGTTGGCGCTGTCGGTATTCGTCTTCGACCAGCTCAGGAGCCAGCGCAAGGCCCGGAACGAGCGGAAGACCCCCGGGTTGCCGGATGCGGAGGGCGTTCCGGGTTCTCCGGACACCCCGGGCGCACCTGCACCCGCGCGGCGCCCGGAACCCCTGGACGGCCCGCATCCCCGGCAGGCGCGCCCCTCGCCGGGCGGAACGTCGGCCGACCGGGGCGGGCAGACGCCTCCGCCCGCGGGAGCGGAGGATCGGAGGACCCGCTGCGAGGGCCCGCCTGCGTCCTCGGAGTGAGCGGGCGGGCTACCCGGGTTCCGGAAAACCGAAACTACGATCGGTGACGTTATGCTAACGTGCAGTCGCAGGCGCGGGATGCCCGCGCAGACCGTACCGCTCCCCCGGAAGGCCCTCCCATGGCTGACGCCGGCCGCACGGCCCACGCCCCGCGCGTGGTCACCTCCGTGCGTCCGGCCACCGCGGCCGTTCTGTCCCCCCTGCTCGCGGCGGGTTTCCTCACCGTCCTGTGGTTCCTGGGCGGTGCGCCCGCGCACGCGCTCGACCTGAGCGGGGCCACGGGCAGTTCCGAGTCAGGAGCGCTCGGGGTGGTCGGCGACGGCGACGGGGATGTCGGAGACCGCCCGGGCACGGACGACAGCCCCGGAACCGGCTCGGACCGCAACGCCGAAGGCGCCGATCAGGCCGCTGTGACCGGGGCCGACCAGACCGCACCGGCGCAGGAGGCACCCCGCTCGCAGCCCTCCGAACCCTCTCCGGACCCCATCGACGGCGACGAGGCCGGCAACGGGGTCGCCGAAGGTGTCACGAGCGAGCTCACCGCACCCGTGACCGGCACCCTCGACTCCGTCCACCAGCGCCTCGACGACCCCTCGGACGTTCCCGACGGCGGCGACCCCTCCGACAGCGGACTCTCCGACGCCGGGCTCCCGGTCGCCGAGGTCGGCGAGGGTGCGCGCCGGGTCGTAGAGGGCCTCGAGCACACCACCGAGAACAGCTCCGGCACCGGCCTCGCCTCCGCCGTCACCGGTCAGGACCTCGTCTCCCCCGACGACCTCGCGGACCGCTCGGCCACCGACCCGTCCGACGACGAGGGGGGCGGCGAGCACGGCGACAGCAGTGACCGCCTCGACACCGACACCCGCGCAGCTCAGGAAACCGCCCCGGACAGCACAGGGCCCCCGGCCGGTTCCGCGTCCGCACCCGCCTCCGCGTACGCCGACCCCAGCGCCCAGGGGAACGACAGCGCCCCGGACGCCGAGCCCGGATCCGGCGGGGACGACCACCGCTCGTCCCCCTGGGCCTCGGCGCCGAACACCTCCGCGCAGGCCGCGGGTGCCGCAGCCCCGGGCGTCGCCGGGTACCTGACCTCCTCCTCCGTTGCCGGCCCTGACTCCACCGCCGTCCGCGCCCCGTCGGACGCCCCGCACGGGGTGCCCTCCGACCCCGCCGACGACCCCACGGTCTCCCCCGACTAGCGGCGCCCGCACGCCGCGGCAGCACGCCCGCGCGGACCCGCCCCCAGCCGTAACTCCCTGCTTCCTGGGGGCTGACCTGAGTCCCGTGCCGATGTTCACGGGGTTCACGTCAGCCGGTGGTCCGATGCGCCTCCGACGCGCCGACCGGCTGTGGCCCCGGCCGCTCTTACACCGAGCGGCCGCCCCGAACACACCACGCAGAACTGTCCGACCAGGGAAGGAAGACCCATGTCGCAGTCCCGACGCTTCACCGCGAGGACCGCCCTGCTCGCCGCGAGCACGGCCGGTTTCGTCGCCCTCGGTTCCGGTCTCGCCGGAGCCGACACCCTCGAGCCCAACACCCTGGAGTCCACCACCGAGGAGATCGGCCCCGTGGCCGAGCGCCTGCTGGTGGAGAACGTCGCGCCCAGCGTCAACAGCCTCGTGCCCACGGGTGCGGGACCCGCCGCCGGTGATGCCCTCGACGAGCTCCAGCAGACCGCGGACGACCCCGAGAAGCCCGCACCGGACCTGGGCACGGCCCTGCCCGAGGGAGAGGAACAGGTCCCCACCCCGGTCGGCGACGCCCCCAACCCGACGTCCACGCTGGGTGACACGCTGTCCGAGGGCCAGGAGATGACCGGCCTGGACGGCGACCCGCACGACACGGTCGGCCACGACGCCGGGGAGGCGGTCGAGGGGACCGCGCACGGGGCCGGAGAGCGCTTGGAGGAGGCCGGCCACGGCGCCGGGGAGGCCCTCGAGGGCGCCGCGACCACCGTCGTCCCGCAGGCCGCGCACACCGTGATGGACGTGCGCGACCAGGTCGTGCCACAGGCCGACGACCTGGAGCAGGTCACCGCGCTGCCCGGCGAGGCGGCCGACGGCATCGGTGCGCCGAGCCTGCCGCAGTCGGGCGAGCTGTCCGACCTGACCGCCGAGAACTCCCTGGAAGTCGAAGAGGTGCTGCAGGACCCGCTGGACCAGGGGTCCACGGTGCAGCAGAGCGCCACCGCGCCCCAGGCCCCCAACGTCTGGGACCTGACCGGAGCGTTCGGGGTGCGCACGCCCGATTCGGTGCAGGACGTCATGGAGTCCAACCCGGTCACCGACGACAACTACGTCAGCCTCGGCGAGGAGGACGTGCTCGGCATGGTCGGCAACCCGAACTGGGACGGGCACGAGACGTTCCCGCAGACGGCTGCCGAGGACGAGGAGGGGCTCCCCGGGNGTGGGTCCGCGGACGTGGGCGGGGCCGCGGAGTCGGCCACCGACGGGCTCACCCCTGAGGGCGTGGAGACCTTCTCCCTGAACGGACCGGCCTCCGAGGCGAGCGTCGACCCGGCCGACACCGACCTAGAGCCGGCGCTGGAGGCGATCGAACCGGTGGCCGGGGAGGTCGAGGAGACCCTGCCGCAGACCTCCGAGCTGGGCCTGCCGCAGGTCGCCGAGGGTGTGGACGCCGGGACCGTCGAGGACCTCGCCGAGGGGCTGGGCCAGGGCACCGACCTGGTGCACGAGATCGACCTGAGCGACCCCGTCAGCATCTCCGGCGGGACCGAGGAGCCCGAGACGCCCGAGGGCATGGTCGAGCACCCGACCGTCACCGACCTGCCCGGTTCGGAGGCCCTGCCCGTCGTGAGCTGACACCCGTGCAGGGGGCTCTTTCCGGGGGTTCCCCGGGGGTTCGGGCCGACGCTGCCAGGGCTCGGCCCCCTGAACACGGTCTGCGGCGCCGTCCGGCGATGCCGGGCGGCGCCGCACGTTCGTCCCGGTTCAGGACCTTGGTCGCACGGAACTCGGGACGAACAACACCGTTCCCGAGCGCGAGTGACCTGAGTCATGATCGAATCGGGGTGACGCACCCGCACCGGAACGCGAGGAGGCACCGGGATGAACCACGAGCGCGAGGACGTCGACCCCGACGACGAACCGCTGACGGAGGAGGAACGGCGGTTGGACGAGATCCAGGCGCGCGGGCTCCGGGAGCGCCAGGCGGACCAGGAACGGGCCGGGCACCGGTTCGACCTGTTCGACGAATCCGAATGGGGTCCCGGCCCCCAGGACTGACGCCCGGAACCCTCGGAAGGATGTCCGGTGGCGTCGGCACGGTCGCGCGCGAGGCCGGTCACGTGGCGGGCGGGCTTACCGCTCGGGCGCGTCCACGTCCGGCCGATTCCGCAGACCCCCTGACAGCAGGGCGTTCCCGCTCTACTCTGGAACCCTCTGCCCTCGGGCAGGTGCCACGGGCGGCCCGGGCCTCCCCGGCGACCCGAGGCAGTCGAGGACCGGACACGGCACGCCGCCCCGCACGGCGGGGCCGCAACGTTAGGTGTGGTGACGACGACGATGAACAAGCCGTCCGACAAGGGGTCCGGTCCGGACGACAACACCGGCCGCGACCACGAACCCGCGTTGGAGCAGCACTCCGCTTCCGACCCCGATTCTCCGCTCACCCCCGCCGAGCAGCGCATGGAGGAGCGCATCGGCAAGTGGTTGGAGAAGGGGCGCGCGCGTGAGGAACGTGCCCGCGCCGCGGGGCTGAGCCAGGAGGCCGCACGGGAGTCCTGGACCTGGCGCTGACCCGGGCCCGAACCCCCGACACCCCACCGAACGCGCGTCCGTCCGACGGTTCGGCCTCCCCCGGTCAGTCCCCCGTCAGGCGTTCCACGTAGGCGCGGTACTCCCGCAGCACCAGCCGCAGCGACTCCGTGTCCGTCTCGCCGGGCCCCGCGTCCCAGACGGCGCGCAACCGCGCGCGGCGCTCCTCGATCCCCTCGACGACCGCCTCCGCGACCTCCGCCGCCAGCGCGTCCGCATCGCGTACCGCCTGCTCGGGGTCGTCGACGAACCCGCCCTGGGCCCCGGTCCACCGTTCCTTCACCCGCGCGAGGTCCATGCCGCGCGGGACGACCCGCCACGGTTCGCCCTCCCACGGCCGTCCCGAGGCCTTCTCCGCCGCCCCCTGCGGGGTGGGCCCGGCAGAATCACGGCGGGACGGCGCCCGCTGCGCCGGCCCCTGTTCCCTCGCAGGAGTGAGGGGGCGGTTCTTGCGTGCGGGCTTGCGGCGCACCGGCCTGTGCCCGGGCCCCTCCCCGCCCGAAGAGGGCGTGCCGCCCGTCTCGGCCGCCCCGGACCCGGCCACCTGGTCCTCGGCCGCCCCGGTCCGGTCCGCGCGTTCCTCCGGGCCCTCCTGTCCCGTCCCGGACGTGTCCGTGCGCTCGCCGCCTCCTGCAGTCCCCGCCGGTCGTTCCGCCATCGTGCGCCTCCTCCCGGCGCCGGAGCCCCGGCGCCCTCGGGTCACCGCTCCGCGGATCCTGCCCCGCTCACCGGGCCGTCTCCGCTCTCGGGGGATCCTCTGTCGGCCCCTCGCTCCACTGCTCGTTCCGTCTTCTCCGCCGGTCCCGGGACCGCTCCGCCCAGGAGGGCGGTCACCAGCCCCCGGTAGGCCACCAACGCCTCGCGCAGGTCCTCGGTGCGCGCCCGGTCCGCCTCGGCCAGGCGCCCGGCCGCGTGCGCGCGATGGAAATCAGCGACCGCCCCGGGGTGGTCCACCGACAGGTCCTTGGCCCGCTGCTCGAACGCGTCGTCGCCCTCTCCCCGGTCGGGGTAACCGAGGTCGGCCATGATCGTGTCGGTCAGGCGGCGGGCACGGCGGGCGGCCCCGGCGGGGTCGTCCACGAACCCCTGCTGCACCTCGGCCCAGGCGTGGGTGTGGTTCTCCCGCTGCTCGTCGGTGAGGTCCCGCAGGTCGGTCGCGGACCGCTGCCGCAGCCGCTCGACCAGGTCCTGCTCCGCGGCGGCGGGTCCACCGTGCTCGCGCACCGCGTGGTCGTACTCGTCGCCGAAGCGCTCCCGCAAGCGGGCGGTGCGCCGGGCAGGCAGCACCGACGTCCACAGCAGGTACACCCCGCCCAACAGCAGAAGGAGAGCCACGACCACGGCCGACACGGCGACGACGGTTCCGGAATACACCGCATGCACCTCCTGTGGACCAGGGGCTGCCCCCGAAGGTTCGGGTCAAACGCCGGCTCCGCTCCCTTGAACCCCTGCGAAGCCGAAGGTGCAGGCCGGAGCCCGGGTATCCGTATGTCTGGAGAACTCTCACCCCGCAGCGCGTTTACCGGTCCCGGGACCGACCCCCGGGAGCCGCTGCACGGAGCACACCCCGTCCGCCCCCGCACACGAAAAAGACCCCGGAGACCGCCTCCGGGGTCCGACGTGCGGCTGTCTCAGCCGGTGCGTTCCACGACGTAGTCGCACAGGGACTCGAACGCCTCACGCGCGCGCCCCTCGGGCAGGGTGGCCAGCTCCGCGCGGGCCCGGTCCGCCCACCCGTGCAGGATCGCAGCGGCCTCGTCCATGGCCGGGTGCGGGCGCAGCAGGGCCAGCGCCTCCTCGGCCTCGGTGTCGTCGAGCGGGCGGCCCAACAGGGAGCGCAGCCGCTCGTCGGCCGGGTCGGTCGAGCGCAGGGCGTAGAACATCGGGAGGGTGAGTACACCCTCTCGCAGGTCGGTACCGGGGGTCTTGCCGGAGTCGTCCGGGTGGCCGGCCACGTCCAGGATGTCGTCGGCGAGCTGGAAGGCCATGCCGAGGGCGTCGCTGGCGCGGGTCAGGGTCCCGGTGGTCTCCGGGTCGACCTTGCCGAACATGCCGCCGAACTCCGCGGAGGAGGCGATGAGCGACGCGGTCTTGTCGCTGATGACCTGCAGGTAGTGGTCGAGCGGGTCGGCCCCGGCCTGCGGCCCGGAGGTCTCGCGCACCTGCCCCTTGACCAGGCGGGCGAACGTCTCGGCCTGCAGCCGCACGGCCTCGGTCCCCAGGTCGGCGAGCATCGTGGAAGACTGCGCGAAGACGTAGTCGCCGGTGAGGATCGCGACGCTGTTGCCCCAGCGCATGTTCGCGCTGGTACGGCCGCGGCGCATCTCGGCCTCGTCCATGACGTCGTCGTGGTAGAGGGTCGCCACGTGGGTGAGCTCGACCACCGCGGCAGCGCGGATGAGGTCGGGGGACTTCGGGTCGCCGAAATGGGCGGCCAGCAGTACCAGCATCGCGCGGAACCGCTTGCCTCCGGCGTCCAACAGGTGGGAGGCTGCCTCGGTCAACAGGGGGTCGGTGGAGCGCACCGAGTCCGCCAGCATCGCCTCGACCTTGTCGAGGTCGTCCTGCACCTCACGGGCGAGGGAAGGGTCGACTCTCGGCAGAGCGAGAAACCCGCTCGGGACAGCACCGCTCACCGTAAAGCTCCACCTGTTGAACGGGCACGCGCACAGCCCCTGAGGGGGAGCCGACCGCGCGTGCACAGCACATGAACATGATCCGACTTGCCACGGTATCCGACCCGGAATGGTGAACCAAAGCCACCACCCGGGTCGGGCACCGCAGCCCCGTCACGGGGCCGTACGCTCCAGTGACGCCTCGTCGACCATGACCGAGACGGGTTCGGGGCCGGCCTCGTTCGACGGCAGGAGGGTGTCGAGCACCGGACCCGGGAACACACCGAGCGTCAGCGTCGCGGCCACGCCCACGGTGATGACACCGCCGGTGAGCATGCCTGCGGGCACCACGGTCGGGCCCTCCTCCTCCGGATCCCGGAAGAACATCACAACGATGATCCGGACGTAGAAGAAGGCGGTCACCGCGCTGCTGAGCACACCCACGATCACCAGCGGCGTCGCCCCGGCGGCCACGGCGGCCTCGAACACCGCGAACTTGCCGATGAAACCGCTGGTGAGCGGGATACCGGCGAAGGCCAGCAGGAAGAGCGACAGCGCGCCGGCCAGCCCTGGATGGCGCCGGCCGAGCCCGGCCCAGCGGTCGATGTCGCCGAGCTCCTGTCCCCCGTCGCGGGTGCGCACGAGGGTGATGACCGCGAACGCGCCCAGGGTCGTGAACCCGTAGGCGGCCAGGTAGAACATGGCCCCGGCGAGCCCGTCGGTGCTGGCGGCGACCACGGCGGTGAGGATGAACCCGGCGTGCACGACCGAGGAGTAGGCCAGCAGGCGCTTGACGTCGCGCTGGGTGACGGCCACGACCGCGGCGACCACCATCGTCAGCACCGCAACGGTCCACAGCATCGGTTCCCACAGTTCGAAGGAGCCGCCGAAGGGGACGAAGAACACCCGCAGCAGGGCCCCGAAGGCGGCCACCAGGGTGCAGGAGGCCATGAGCGCCGTGATGGGCGTGGGTGCGCCCTGGTAGACGTCCGGCTTCCAGTTGTGGAACGGCACGGCACCGACCTTGAACAGCAAGCCGATCGCGACGAGGCCGATCCCCATGAGCAGGAGGGGTTCGCCGTTGCCGTCCTCGAAGATCGGGGCTCCCCCGGTCTCGGCCGCCGCGCGCACCTCCGCGAAGTTCACGCTGCCCGCGTACCCGTAGACCATGGCGATCCCGAACAGGAAGAACGCCGAGGAGAACGCGCCGAGCAGGAAGTACTTCACCGCGGCCTCCTGCGAGAACAGGCGACGGCGGCGGGCCAGCCCGCACAGCAGGTACAGCGGCAGGCTCATCACCTCGAGGGCGATGAACATGGTGAGGAAGTCGTTCGCTGCCGGGAACATGAGCATGCCCAGCACCGCGAACAGCACCAGCGGGTAGACCTCGGTGTGCTGGGAGCCCGCCATGATGTGGGCGCGCTCCTGCTCACTGCCGGGCACCGTCGCGGCCTGGGCGGCGAAGGCGTCGCGCCCGTCGCGGCGTTCCGCGATGAGCACCAGGCTGATGAGCGCCAGCACCGCGATGGTGCCCTGGAAGAACAGGACGGTGCGGTCCACGGCCAGCACCCCGGCGACGAGGGTGGCTCCCTCCTCCGGCAGGGTTCCGACCTGCAGCACGAGCAGCACGAAGGTCACCAGCAGCGCCAGGGACGCGGTGGCGATCTGCAGGCCGCGGCGCCGTGTGGCCGGGACGAACGCCTCGAAGAGCACAGCGAGCACGCCGGCGCCGAAGACGACCAGGAACGGGGCGAGCAGCCACCAGTCCAGGACGGGCGCCTCTGATGTGATGACGGGGCCGGAGAGGCCCTCGTCGGTCTCGAAGGGGGTCACCCCTCGCCTCCTTCCTCGGCGGTGGCGCCGTCAGTGGCCGAGGCATCCTCCGTGCCGATCTGCACGGTGCGTTCGACGGCCGGGTCGATCGCGTCGAGCAGCGGCTGGGGGTACAGGCCGAACACGATGAGCAGCGCCAGGAGCGGTCCGGCCGCCCACTTCTCGCGCAGGTTCAGGTCCTTGAGACCGGACAGGTGCTCGGGGGTCGGGCCGGTCATGGCGCGCTGGAACATCCACAGGATGTAGAGCGCGGCCAACACCACACCGACGACCGCGACGACGGCCGCGACCGGGTTGAAGGCGTAGACCCCGACGAGCACGAGGAACTCGCTGACGAACGGGGCCAGCCCGGGCAGGGCCAGTCCGGCGAGGCCGGCGACGAGGAAGACCCCGGCAAGCTGCGGGGCGACCTTCTGCACACCCCCGTAGTCGGCGATCTCCGCGCTGTCGCGGCGTGCGATCAGAAAGCCCACGACCAGGAACAGCGCCCCGGTCGCGAACCCGTGGTTGACCATGTACAGGGCCGCGCCCGCCTGGGCCTGTTCGGTCAGCGCGAAGATGCCGAGCGTGATGAACCCGAAGTGGGACACCGACGTGTAGGCGATCAGGCGCATCATGTCGCTCTGGCCGATCGCGAGGATCGCGCCGTAGACGATGCTGACCAGGCTGAGCGCCACGACGGGCCACACGAAGGCCGACACCGCCGAGGGGAACAGTTCCAGGCAGTAGCGGAGCATGCCGTAGGTGCCGACCTTGTCGAGAACGCCGACGAGCAGCACCGCGGTCCCGGGCCGGGAGGCCTGGGCGGCGTCGGGCAGCCAGGTGTGCACCGGCCACATCGGCGCCTTGATCGCGAACGCGATGAAGAAGCCGAGGAACAGCCACACGGCCAGTTCGGTCTCGATACCGGCCAGGGCGCCGCCGGGCCCGACGAGGTCGACCCACAGGAACGTGCCGCCGACGACGTAGACACCGATCACGGCGACCAGCATGATGAGGCCGCCGGCGAGGCTGTACAGCAGGAACTTCACCGCGGCGCCGGCCCGCTGTTCGCCCCGGCCGTAGCGCCCGATCATGAAGTAGACCGGGATCAGCATGGCCTCGAAGAAGACGTAGAACAGGAACACGTCCGCGGCGGCGAAGACACCGACCATCATGGCCTGCAGGGCCAGGATGAGCGCGAAGTACCCCGCGCCGCCGTCCTCGCGGTCGTCGTGCTCCCGCCAGGCGGCGAGCATGACCAGCGGAACGAGCACGGCCGAGAGCAGGATCAGCACCAGAGAGATGCCGTCGACGCCGACCGCGTAGTGCACCCCGAAGCGCGGGATCCACTCGTGGGTCTGCTCGAACTGCAGCCCGCCGGCTCCGGTGTCGAAGCGCAGGGCCATGGCCGCGACCACGGCCAGGGTCGCCAGGGAGAACACGAACGCGGCACGCTTGGCGTTCTCGGCGCCGACGGCCGCGGGCCCAGCGGGGCGGACCTCGGTGATGGTGTCGGTGCCGCCTCCGGTGGCGGCCTCGCTCCGGCGCCTCTGTGCCGTGTCGGCGGCGGGCGCCTGTGCCCGGGCCAGTGCCCAGACGACGACCGCGCCGACCGCGGGAAGCGCGATCGCGATGGTGAGCCAGGGGATCATTTACAACCTCACAACCAGCGTCGCGGCGACGATGACGGCGCCGAAGAGCATGGTGAGCGCGTAGCTCCGGGCGAACCCGGTCTGTGCCCGGCCCAGCCCGGACGAGGAGTCGAGGACCCCGGTACCGAGGCCGTTGACCGCGGCGTCGATGACCTTGTCCTCGATGGTGACCAGGGCCTTGGTGAGCACCTGGCCGGGGCGCATCAACAGGCCCTCGTTGATCTCGTTGCCGTACAGCTCCTTGCGGGCGGCGACGGTGACGAAGCTGCCCTTCGGGGCGTCCCGTGCCACCGGCTTGCGCAGGTACAGCGCCCAGGCCACGGCCACACCGAGGACGAGCACTACCAGGGCGGCGACGCCGTAGGGGGCGGTGAGGGCGTGCGCCACGGAGAAGTGGTGCACCTCCGCGCCGACCGCGGGGGCCAGGAAACCGGCGAACCGGTCACCGAGCATGAGGAAAGCGCCCAGTCCGAGCGAGCCGATGGCGAGCAGGACCATGGGCACGGTCATGTTCGCGGGCGACTCGTGGGGGTGGACCCCTTCCTCCCAGCGCGGCTTGCCGAGAAAGGTCATGAAGACCATCCGCGACATGTAGAACGCGGTGAGCAGTGCACCGGCGATGACGGCGCTGCCCAGGACCAGCCCGGTGGTGCCGCCGACTCCGAAGGTGGCGGAGATGATGCTCTCCTTGGTCCACCAGCCCGACAGCAGCGGGACACCGATGATGGCCAGGTAACCGAGCCCGAAGGTGGCGAAGGTGATCGGCATCTTCGGGGCGAGTCCCCCGTAGCGCCGCATGTCCACGCCCTCGTTCATGGCGTGCATGACCGAGCCGGCCCCCAGGAACAGTCCGGCCTTGAAGAAGCCGTGCGTGATCAGGTGGGCGATGGCGGCGACGTAACCGGCGGGACCGAGCCCGGCGGCCAGGACCATCATGCCGATCTGGCTCATCGTCGACCCGGCCAGGGACTTCTTGATGTCGTCCTTGGCGGAGGCGATGATGCCACCGGCGAGCATGGTGGCCGCACCGACCGCGAGCACGGCGGTCTGGGCGACCGGGGCGCCCTCGAAGATCGGGCCGGCACGCACGATGAGGTACACACCGGCCGTGACCATGGTGGCCGCGTGGATGAGCGCGGACACCGGCGTGGGGCCCTCCATGGCGTCGAGCAGCCATGCCTGGAGCGGGAGCTGCGCGGACTTGCCGCACGCACCCAGGAGCAGCAGCAGACCGATCGCCAGCAGGATCCCGTCGCTCGCGGCGGGCACTGCGGCGAAGACCTCGCTGAAGCTGACCGCCCCGAGCACGGCGAACATGATCATGATCGCCACGAGCAGGCCCAGGTCACCGACCCGGTTGATGAGGAACGCCTTCTTGGCGGCGGTGGCGGCCGTGGGCTTGTACTGCCAGAACCCGATGAGCAGGTAGGAGGCCAGGCCCACGCCCTCCCAACCGAGGAAGAGCAGCACGAAGTTGTCCGCCAGCACCAGCACGAGCATGGCGGCGACGAACAGGTTGAGGTAGGCGAAGAAGCGGCGCCGACCGGGGTCCTCGGCCATGTAGCCGATGGAGTACACGTGGATGAGTGAACCCACGAAGGTGATCAGCAGGGCGAAGCTGATCGAGAGCGGGTCCACGAGGAGGTTGACTCCCGCCGAGAAGTCCCCGACGGCGAACCACTCGTAGACGGGGACGGAGACGCTGCGTGCATCGCCGGCCCGGCCGAGCAGGTCGAACAGGATCAGCGCCGCCAGGGCGAAGGAGGCGATCGGGAGGACCGTCGCCAACAGGTGGCCCCATTTGTCCGTGCGCCGTCCGCCCAGCAGCAGGATCGCCGCACCCGCGAGGGGCAGGGCGAACAGCAGCCAGGCGAAGGACAGCACGGGACTGTCGGCGGCGGTCGCCACCGCGGGTTCGGCGGCGAGGTACGCGTGATGTTGTGTCACAACTGCCACGTCGCCTTCTAGTTCTTGAGCAGGTTGGCGTCATCGAGCGACGCCGACCTGCGGGTCCGGAAGATCTGCATGATGATCGCGAGGCCCACGACCACCTCGGCTGCGGCGACGACCATCACGAAGAAGGCGATGACCTGTCCCTCGATGTCTCCGTGCATCCGGGCGAACGCGACGAACGCCAGGTTGCAGGCGTTGAGCATGAGCTCCACGCACATGAAGACGATGATCGCGTTGCGGCGCA
Organism: Nocardiopsis salina YIM 90010; assembly: GCF_000341025.1. GTDB lineage: Bacteria > Actinomycetota > Actinomycetes > Streptosporangiales > Streptosporangiaceae > Nocardiopsis > Nocardiopsis salina. The sequence continues at coordinate 17,972 of NZ_ANBF01000104.1, forward strand.
CGAGGACGCCGACCGCGCCGATGGTGAACAGCAGCGCCGCGAGGACGATGTAGTTCATCGGGTCCACGAGGACTCGACCTCCTGCCCGTTGCCGTTCTCGTCGTGCTCCCCGGTGTCGCCGCCCTCGGCGGCCTCACCGCCGGCGGGGGGCGCGCCGCGCGAGCCGTCGTCACCGGTGTGCTCGTCGGCCTCGGTGGGTTCTGCCTCCTTGAGGGCCGTCGGGTCGGAACCGCCGCCCGGCAGCGCGGCCCGGCCGGCCCGCACCTCGTCGGGCACCTGGGACTGGTACTCGGGGTCGCGTGCGGTCAGGACCGGGTTGAGGGAGAGCTGGGAGACCGAACCGTCCGGCAGCAGCGCCGGCATGTCGATGGCGTTGTGCCGGGCGTAGGTGCCGGGGCCGGGCAGCGGGGTCGGGTGGTCGCCGCGGATGCGGTCCTCCGACATCTCCCGCTGCGTGCGGCGCTTCTTGGTGCGGGCGGTGTGGGCCAGCACCATCGCGCCGAGCACAGCTGTGATGAGCAGCGCCGCGGTGGCCTCGAAAGCCACCAGGTAACGCAGGATGAGCTCACTGGCGATCCAGGGGATGCTCCCCCCGGCCGCTGCCGCGCCACCGGCGATCCCGGCGGGGTCGCCGACGCTGATGCGCGTGATACCGGTGACGAGCGCGCCGATGAAGGCGAGCGCGACCACGGCGGTCATGAGGCGCTGTCCGCTGAGCGTCTCCACGAGGGAGTCCGCGGAGCTGACGCCGACGAGCATCAGTACGAACAGGAACAGCATCAGCACGGCGCCGGTGTAGACGACGATCTGCACGACCATGAGGAACGGTGCCTCGTTGATGCCGTAGAAGATCGCCAGCCCGACCATGGCCAGCGCCATCGACATGGCCGAGTGCACGGCCTTGCGGGAGAAGACCACGCCCAGGGCGCCGAGCACCACGATGGTGCCCAGCACCCAGAAGACGCCGGCCTCTCCCCCGCCGATGGGGGCGGCGAGGGCGGTCACGGGGGAAGCGGGAGCGAACGGGTTCAACGCAGGGCCTCCGCGTCCTCGGCCGTGCCCTGCGAACCGTGCTCACCGCGTCCGGTGGCGTAGTAGTCCTGTTCGGTCTCGCCCAGGCGCATGGGGTGGGGCGGCTCCTCCATGCCCTCCTTCAGGGGGGCCAGGAGCTGCTCCTTGGTCCAGATCAGACTCTGGCGGCTGTCGTCGGCGATCTCGTACTCGTTGGTCATGGTCAGGGCGCGCGTGGGGCACGCCTCGACACAGAGACCGCAGAGGATGCAGCGCAGATAGTTGATCTGGTAGACGCGACCGTAGCGCTCGCCCGGCGAGTACCGGTCGTCGTCGGTGTTGTCCCCGGCCTCGACATAGATCGCGTCGGCGGGGCAGGCCCAGGCGCACAGTTCGCACCCGATGCACTTCTCCAGGCCGTCGGCCCAGCGGTTGAGCTGGTGACGTCCGTGGAAGCGGGGCGCCGTGGGGCGCTTGACCTCCGGGTACTCGACGGTGGGCACCTTCTTGAACATCGTGTGGAAGGTGACACCGAATCCCTTCACGGGGTTGAGCCACTCAAGCACCGGAAACCTCCTCACCCTTCTGGTTGCGGTCGGCAGCGGCGGCGGTGGCCGTCCGCGGCGGTTCGGCGAGCACACTGCTGCCGTAGTGCGATGCCGTGCTCGGGGGCACCGGGAACCCGCCGAAGGACGGGTCGCTGTGAGCCCTGCGTGCGTTCTCGGTGCGTTCGCGGTTCTCCTCGGTGCGCTCGCGGCGCACGTGGCGCAGCCAGGCGTAGAAGGAGGCGAGTGTGGCCACGGTGAAGGCGGCCACGACCAGCGCGATGACCACCGGGGAAGCACCGTCGAGCACGAGCATGCGCACGACGGCCACGCCGGTGATCCACACGAGCTGGATGGGGATGAGGACCTTCCACCCGAGCTTCATGAGCTGGTCGTAGCGCACTCGGGGCACGCTGCCGCGGGCCCAGATGAACAGGAACATGACGGCGGCGAACTTGAGCAGCCACCACAGGGCGGGCCACCAGCCCTCGTTCGCGCCGGGGAAGATCGCGGTGACACCGGGTGGCGCGTACCAACCGCCGAGGAACAGCGTCACCGACACCGCGGCGACCGTGCACATGTTGACGTACTCGGCGAGGAAGAACATTGTGAACTTCATCGACCCGTACTCGGTCATGAAGCCGCCCACGATCTCGCCCTCACCCTCGGCCAGGTCGAACGGCAGGCGGTTGGTCTCGCCGACCATCGTGACGATGTAGATGAGGAACGAGGGCAGCAGCAGGACCGCGAACCACACGTTCTCCTGGGCGGCGACGATCCCCGAGGTGGTGAGTGTGCCCGCCATGATGAAGACCGCCACGAAGGACAGGCCCATGGCGATCTCGTAACTGATGACCTGGGCCGAGGCGCGCAGGCCGCCGAGCAGGGCGTACGGGGACTGCGAGGCCCAACCGCCCAGCACGAACCCGTAGACACCGAGCGCGGCGGTGGCGAGCACCAGCAGTGCGGCGATGGGCAGGTCGGTGAGCTGGAGCGGGGTCATGACCCCGAACATGTTCACCTCGGGCCCGATGGGGATCACCGCGAACGCCAGGAACGCGGGGACCGCCGCGATCATCGGCGCCGCGATGTAGACGAACCGGTCGACCCCGCGCGGGATCAGGTCCTCCTTGAGGGAGAGCTTGATGCCGTCGAACAGGGACTGAAGGAGCCCGAAGGGGCCCATCCGGTTGGGTCCGTGGCGCTGCTGCATACGGCCCATGACCTTGCGGTCGGCCATGATCATCATGAGCACGCAGAGCATGAGGAAGACGAAGATGCCCAACGCCTTGATGGTGGTGATCCACCACGGGTCGTTGCCGAACATCTCCAGGGTGCTCTCCGAGGCCAGGTGGGCCGCGCGCGGATCGAGAGCGGCGGGGGTCACTGCTGCCTCCCGGCGTCGGTGGTGGGCGTGGCCAGCTCGACCGTCTCCCCTGCGTGGCTGCCCAGGTCATGGCGCAGGTCGCAGCCTTGGGCGTTGGCGGGGAGCCAGACGACCCGGTCGGGGATATCGGTCACGATCGCGGGGACGGTCACCGATCCGGTGGCGCCGGTGACACGCAGGCTCCCGCCGTCGGCGNNAGGTAAGCGCGGGCGGGCCGGGCGGTTCCGGCGAGGAACGGTTCGCCGTCCTCCATGCGCCCTGTGCCGAGCAGTTGGCGCCACGTGGACAGGACGGCCTGTCCCGAGGCGGGCTCGGGCACATCGGCGGGCCTGGCGGCGGGGGCGGGTGCCCGCTGTCCGGCCCAGGTCCCCAACTCCATGAGTTCGCGGTAGGCGGTGGCGTCGTCGGGCAGCCCGAGGTGCACGTCCATGGCGTCGGCGACGGCGGACAGAACCCGCAGGTCCGAGAGGGCGCCGGGCACCTTGAGCGCGTCGCCGAACGGGCGGTGGCGCCCCTCCCAGTCGACGAAGGTACCGGACTTCTCCGCGACGGCGGCCACGGGCAGGACGACGTCCGCCCGGTCGGTGACGGCGCCGGCCCGCAGTTCGAGGCTCACGATGAACGGCACCTGCGCCAGCGCCGCGCGGGCGGCCTCGGGGTCGGGCAGGTCGTCGAGCTCGACGCCGGCGATGACGAGCGCGTCGAGTTCACCGGCTGGCGCCG
>NZ_ANBF01000105.1 GCF_000341025.1 Nocardiopsis salina YIM 90010
CCGCCGGGCAGCAGCCCGGGGAGGGTCCCCGCGTCGACCGCACCGCGTTCGCCGGCCCGGCGCGGGATCCACGCGAGGCGGGCCCCGGTGCGTTCGGCCAGGGAGGCGGCCGCGGTGAGCCCGCCGGGCACGGCGCCGAGGCGTTCGCCGACGAGCACGACGGCGCCCTCCTGGCCGAGGGCCTCGACGGCGTCGGGGTGCTCGGTCTCCAGCTGGTTGAGCACACGTCCCTCGTCGCCGGGCACGGTCTGCACCAGGGTCCCCCCGGCCTTGCTCAGTCCGAGGGTGGCGTGGGAGGCCACCGAGAACGCCTGGAGCCCGTGTTTGCGGTGCCCCTTACGCAGCCGCAGGAAGACGGTCGGGGACTCGTCCTCGGGATCGAACCCGGCCATGAGCACGGCGGGTGCGGTCTCCAGGGCGGTGAAGTCCACGCCGATCGGGGCGCCGGCCACACGGTTGGCCAGGAACGCGGACTCCTCCTCGGAGGTTCTGCGGGCGCGCATGTCCACGTCGTTGGTGTCCAGGGCCAGGCGCGCGAACTTGGCGTAGGCGTAGGCGTCCTCGAAGGTGAGGCGACCGCCCGCGAGCACGCCCGTGCGGCCGCGGGCGCGGGAGAGGCCGTCGGCGGCGATGCTGACCGCCTCCGACCAGGACGCGAACTCCAGGGCGCGGCTGTCCTCGTCGCGCACCAGCGGCCGGGTGAGCCGGTCGGACTGCGTGGCGTAGGTGAAGGCCCAGCGGCCCTTGTCGCAGTTCCACTCCTCGTTGACCTGCGGGTCGTCGCCGGCCAGGCGGCGGGGGACCTTGCCCCGCCGGTGGTCGGTGCGCTGGGCGCAGCCGCCGGCGCAGTGCTCGCACACGCTGGGGGTGGAGACCAGGTCGAAGGGGCGCGACCGGAACCGGTAGGCGGCGCCGGTGAGCGCTCCGACCGGACAGATCTGCACGGTGTTGCCGGAGAAGTAGGAGTTGAAGGGCTCGTCCCCGGCGATGCCCACCTGCTCCTGGGCACCGCGCTCCATGAGCTCGATGAGGGGGTCGCCGGCGATCTGTGCGGCGAAGCGGGTGCAGCGCGCGCACTGGATGCAGCGTTCCCGGTCGAGCAGGATCTGGCTGGAGAGCGAGATCGGTTTGGGGAAGGTGCGCTTGACGTCGATGAAGCGCGACTCCCCCTGCCCGCTGGACATGGCCTGGTTCTGCAGGGGGCACTCGCCGCCCTTGTCGCAGACGGGGCAGTCCAGCGGGTGGTTGATGAGCAGGAACTCCATGATCCCGCGCTGGGCCTTCTCCGCCACCGCGGAGGTCAGGTGGGTGTTGACCACCATCCCCTCCATGACGGTGATGGTGCAGGAGGCCTGGGGTTTGGGCATGCCCCGGCCGTTTCCCATGTCGGGGACCTCCACCAGGCACTGGCGGCAGGCCCCGACGGGGTCCAGGAGCGGGTGGTCGCAGAACCGGGGGATCTGGATCCCCAGCAGTTCGGCGGCCCGGATCAGCAGGGTGCCCTTGGGGACCTGGATCTGGAACCCGTCGATGGTGACGGTGATCAGGTCCTCCGGAGGCGGGGCCGGTGACGACCCGCCGGTGGTGTTGGAGGTGACGGTCACTGGTTCCCTCCCGTCGTGGTCGCGCGGTCGCCCCAGAGGGTGGACCTGGTGTGGTCGAAGGGGCACCCGCCCTTCTCGTAGTGGTCGACGTACTCCTGGCGGAAGTACTTGATCGATGACATGACGGGGCTCGCGGCGCCGTCGCCCAGCGCACAGAAAGCGCGGCCGAGCAGGTTGTCGCAGATGTCGAGGAGCTTGTCGATGTCGGCCCCGGTGCCCTCGCCGCGCTCCAGGCGGTCCAGCACCTGGACCATCCAGAAGTTGCCCTCGCGGCAGGGGGTGCACTTGCCGCAGGACTCGTGGGCGTAGAAGGCGATCCACCGGCCGACGGCGCGCACGACGCACGTGGTCTCGTCGAAGAGCTGCAGGGCGCGGGTGCCGAGCATGGACCCGGCCTGGCCCACGGACTCGAAGTCGAGCGGGGTGTCGAGGTGCTCGTCCGTGAAGATGGGCGTCGAGGACCCGCCCGGGGTCCAGAACTTGAGTTCGTGCCCGGGCCGCATGCCGCCGGCCATGTCGAGGAGCTCGCGCAGGGTGATGCCGAGCGGGGCCTCGTACTGGCCGGGGTTGGCCACGTGCCCGGACAGCGAGAAGAACCCGAACCCGGCGGACTTCTCGGTGCCCATGGCGGTGAACCACTCGGCCCCGTTGGCCACGATGCCGGGCACGCTGGCGATGGATTCGACGTTGTTGACCACGGTCGGCGAGGCGTACAGCCCGGCCACTGCGGGGAACGGCGGCTTGAGCCGGGGCTGGCCGCGGTAGCCCTCCAGGGAGTCCAGGAGCGCGGTCTCCTCGCCGCAGATGTAGGCGCCGGCGCCGGCGTGCACGACGACCTCGAGGTCGAAGCCGCTGCCGAGCACGTCGCTGCCGAAGATGCCGGCCTCGTACGCCTCGGCGACGGCCCGGCGCAGGCGTCGGACCACGTGGAGGACCTCGCCGCGCACGTAGATGAAGGCCTGGTGGGAACGGATCGCGTACGAGGCGATCGCGATGCCCTCCAGCAGCACGTGCGGGTTGGCGAGCATGAGCGGGACGTCCTTGCAGGTGCCCGGCTCGGACTCGTCGGCGTTGACCACGAGGTAGCGCGGCTTGGGGTTGTCGGCGGGCAGGAAGCCCCACTTCATGCCGGTGGGGAACCCGGCACCGCCGCGGCCGCGCAGACCGGCCTGTTTGACCAGGTCGACGAGGGCGTCGGGGTCGGTGTCCAGGGCCTTGCGCAGGGCCTCGTAGCCGCCGCCGGCCCGGTAGCCCTCGAGCGTGTAGGAGTCCTCGCGGTCCCAGTTCTCGGAAAGGATCGGGGTCAGCGTGGTCACTGCGCACCCCCTTCTTCGTCGGAGGGGCGGGACGGCAGGTCGTCGGGGTCGGGCGCTTCCCATCCCCGCTCGCGCGCGAGCTTCAGACCGGCCAGGGACGGGCCCGAGGCCTGCACCCCCTCACCGCCGCGGCCGTCGTCGAACCCGGCCAGGACCCGGGAGGCCTGCTTCCAGGTGCAGAGGCTCTCCGCACCGCGGGTGGGTGCCACGTCCTTGCCCAGGCGCAGACCGTCGACCAGGTTCCGGGCGGTCTCCGGGGTCTGGTGGTCGAAGAACTCCCAATTGACCATGACAACCGGCGCGAAGTCGCAGGCCGCGTTGCATTCGACGTGCTCCAGGGTGACCTTGCCGTCTTCGGTGGTGCCCCCGTTCTCCAGCTCCAGGTGCTCCTTGAGCGAGGAGTAGATCTCGTCGCCGCCCATGACCGCGCACAGCGTGTTGGTGCAGACGCCGACCTGGTAGTCGCCGCCGGGGCCGCGCCGGTACATCGTGTAGAAGGTCGCGACCGCGTTGACCTCGGCCGCTGTCAGGTCGAGCTGGTCGGCGCAGAACGCCATACCCGCGGTGCTGACGTGCCCCTCCTCGGCCTGCACCAGGTGCAGCAGCGGCAGGAGCGCCGATCGGGCCCGGGGGTAGCGGGAGATGATCTCCTTGGCGTCCGGTTCCAGTCGGGCGACGACCTCGTCGGGGAACCGGTCCGCGCCGGTCCCCGGTGTGTTCTGGTGCTCGCTCACCGGTCCACGCCTCCCATCACCGGGTCGATACTGGCCACGGCGGCGATCACGTCGGCGACCGTCCCGCCCTCGCACAAGGCCGCGACGGCCTGCAGGTGCGTGAAGGAGGGGTCGCGGAAGTGCACGCGGTACGGGCGGGTGCCGCCGTCGCTGACCGCGTGGCAGCCCAGCTCGCCCTTGGCGCTCTCGACCGCCGAGTAGGCCTGGCCCTCGGGGACCCGGAACCCCTCGGTGACCAGCTTGAAGTGGTGGATGAGCGCCTCCATCGAACCGCTCATGATGTGCGCGATGTGGTCGGGCGAGTTCCCGAGGCCGTCGGAGCCGAGCGCGAGCTTGGCCGGCCACCCGATCTTGGCGTCCTCGATCATCACGGGCCCGGGCGTGAGCTTGTCCAGGCACTGCTCGATGATCTTGAGGCTCTCCTCCATCTCCGCCACACGCACGCGGTAGCGGGCGTAGACGTCGCCGCCGTCGGAGACCGGGACGTCGAAGTCGTAGCCCTCGTAACCGCAGTAGGGCTGGGCCTTGCGCAGGTCCCACCCGAGGCCGGAAGCACGCACCATCGGGCCGGTCACGCCCAGGGACATGCAGCCGGCCAGGTTGAGGTGGGCCACGTCCTGGGTGCGGGCGAGGTAGATGGGGTTCTCGTCGAGGAGCTTGCGCATGACCTTGATGCGCTGCGGCATGACCTTGAGCAGCTCCTTGATCTTGCCGACTGCACCGGGCGGAAGATCCTGGGCCACACCGCCGGGCCGCACGTAGGCGTGGTTCATCCGAAGGCCCGTGATGAGCTCGAGGATGTCCAGGCACAGTTCGCGCTCACGGAACCCGTTGGTCATCATCGTGGTCGCGCCGAGCTCCATACCGAAGGTCGCCATGGCCACGAAGTGCGACGCCATCCGGTTGATCTCCATGACCAGGACCCGGATGACGTCGGCGCGGTCGGGGATGCGGTCGGTGATGCCGAGCAGCTTCTCGACCGCGAGGCAGAACGCCGTCTCGTTGAAGAGCGGCGTCAGGTAGTCCATGCGGGTCACGAACGTGGTCCCCTGGGTCCACGTCCGGAACTCCATGTTCTTCTCGATGCCGGTGTGCAGGTAGCCGATCCCGACCCGTGCCTCGGTGCAGGTCTCCCCATCGAGGGTGAGGATCAGGCGGAGCACACCGTGCGTGGAGGGGTGCTGGGGGCCCATGTTGACGACGAGGCGCTCGGCGCTGGTGGCCTGCGCCTTCTCGATGACCTCGTCCCAGTCCCCGCCGGAGGCGTCGATGTAGTCCTCGGTGGTGGTCACGCCGGGGTGCCTCCCTTCTGGCCGGATGCGGTGCTGGCGGTCCGTCGGGTCACTTGTAGGACCTCCGTTCGTCCGGCGGGGGTACGGTCGCGCCCCGGTACTCCACGGGGATCCCGCCCAGCGGGTAGTCCTTGCGCTGGGGGTGGCCGTGCCAGTCGTCGGGCATCTGGATCCGGGTGAGACCGGGGTGGCCGTCGAAGACGATCCCGAAGAAATCCCAGGCCTCGCGCTCGTGCCAGTCGTTGGTCGGGTAGACGGACACGATCGACGGCACGTGCGGGTCGGCGTCGGGGCAGGTCGTCTGCACCCGGATCACGCTGTTGTGGGTGATCGAGCGGAGGTGGTAGACCGCCTTGAGCTCGCGCCCCTCGTGATCGGGGAAGTGCACGCCACTGACGCCGGTGCACAGCTCGTATCGCAGTGCCGGGTCGTCGCGCAGCACCCGGACCAGCTCGAGGAGGGCCTCGCGCCGCACGTGGAAGGTCATCTCACCGTGGGCGACCTCCACCCGTTCGACCGCGTCGCCGCGCTCGCCGAGGGCGGCCTCCAGTGCGTCGGCGACCCGGTCGTAGTCGGCGGTGCGCGGGTCGTCGGGGTCGGAGAAGGGACGGCTGCTCGCCGCGGGAGCGCTCCCCCTCACCCGGAGCCCGCCGTAACCGGACGTGTCGCCGGTCGTGGTCGCCCCGAACATGCCCGTGCGCTTGACGGGCGCGGCCAGGCGTTCGCGTCCCTGGACGGCGGGCAGTTCCTCAGCCTGCTCGTCGCGGTCGCGCTCGTACTCGTTGCTCATGTTCAGTCCTTGTCCACGAGCGGGAGCGAACGGCGCAGCATCCGCTCCTCGGTCTCGGCGATCTCCTGCTCGCGGTGGGCGCCGAGCTTGGTGTTCTGCACCTTGTCGTGCAGCTTGACCACGGCATCCAGGAGCATCTCGGGACGGGGCGGGCAGCCCGGCAGGTACATGTCCACGGGCACCACGTGATCGACGCCCTGGACGATCGCGTAGTTGTTGAACATGCCGCCGCTGGAGGCACACACGCCCATCGCGATGACCCATTTGGGTTCGGGCATCTGGTCGTAGATCTGGCGCAGGACGGGCGCCATCTTCTGGCTGACCCGGCCGGCGACGATCATGAGGTCGGCCTGGCGGGGCGTGGCGCCGAACTTCTCCATGCCGAAGCGGGCGATGTCGTAGTCGGGGCCGCCGGCGGACATCATCTCGATCGCACAGCAGGCCAGACCGAACGTCGCGGGCCACATCGAGCTCTTGCGGGCCAATCCCACGACCTGTTCGACGGTCGTGAGCGCGTACCCGGCGGGCAGTTTCTCTTCGAGTCCCATCAGCGGTCCTCCTCCGGGCCGGTCTGGGGGCGTGTGCCACGGATCGTGGGTGCGTCGGTCAGTCCCATTCGAGGCCTCCGCGGCGCCACTCGTAGGCGTAGGCGATGGAGACGTTCACCAGGAAGAGCACGATCGCGATCAGTCCGAACCAGCCCAGGGCGTCGAAGTGCACGGCCCACGGGATGAGGAAGATGATCTCGATGTCGAAGATGATGAACATCATCGCCGTCATGTAGTACTTCACGGTGAACCGGCCGCCGCCCGCCGGCTGGGGGGTGGGCTCGATGCCGCACTCGTAGGACTGCATCTTGGCGCGGTTGTAGCGCTTCGGCCCGAGGAGGGCCCCGGCGACCATCGACACGACCACGAAGGCGGCGCCGATACCGCCGAGCACGAACAGCGGTGTGTACAGCTCCACCGTCAGCCTCCTTCGGACTGGCGCTCGCCCGAGGGCCTCCGAGCGCTTGTGATTGCGTTCACTTGCACGGGTTCTTCTCTGGTTCGTCCCGTCGGCGACTGGGGCCCGGGGCGGGGGCGGCCCACCCCGGGAACGGACTCGGCTCGACTCAGGCGGTCGGCGCGATCTTCGAGAGGCCGTTGATGACGCGGTCCATCGCGTCGCCGTTGTCCGGCTCGGTGAGGTTGGCCATCATCTTCAGGCCGAACTTCATGAGGGTGCGCTGGCGGAGGCCGTACTTGGTCGCGTACTTCATGAAGTCGGGCTGGCCGATGACCTTCACGAAGTAACGGCCGAGCGTGTAGTAGCCGCCGTAGGTCTGGCGGAGCACCTCGGGGTAGCGCAGGAGCGCCCGCTCGCGGGTCTGCTGCGTGGGGCGCCCGTGCGCCTGCACGACCACATCGGCGGCGATGCGCCCTGCCTCCATGGCGTAGGCGATGCCCTCGCCGTTGAAGGGGTTGACCATGCCGCCGGCGTCGCCGACGAGCATGAGTCCGCGCGCGTAGTGCGGCACCCGGTTGAAGCCCATGGGCAGGGCGGCTCCGCGCACGTTGCCGCGCTGGTTCTCCGCCGTGAAGCCCCACTCCTCCGGCATGGACTCGGTCCACCGGCGCAGGAGCTTGCGGTAGTCCACGTCCTGGAAGGACGCGGTGGAGTTGAGGATGCCCAGGCCGACGTTGCTGGTGCCGTCGCCGACGCCGAAGACCCAGCCGTAACCGGGTAGCAGCACGTCCTTGTCACCGCTTCGGTCCCACAGTTCCAGCCACGCCTCGAGGAAGTCGTCGTCGTGGCGCGGGCTCTCGAAGTAGGTGCGTACGGCCACGCCCATGGGGCGGTCGTCGCGCTTGCGGATACCCATGGCCACGGACAGGCGGGAGGAGTTGCCGTCGGCGGCGATCACGAGCGGGGCGCGGAAGCTCACCGGCTCGCGGTCGGCGTTCTTCGCGTTCACGCCGATGATGCGGTTGCTGCGCTCGTCCATGACAGGGCCGGTGACGTTGGTGCGCTCCAACAGCTTGGCACCGGCGTGCACGGCGCGGTCGACCAGGATCTGGTCGAAGTCGTAGCGGGTGCGCACGAGCCCGAAACCCGGGTATTCAGCCAGGTCGGGCCAGGGGAGTTCCAGGCGTGCCCCGGAGCCGACCAGGCGCAGGCCGTGGTTCCTGACCCACCCCTCGTCCTCGAACGTGACGCCCATGGCGGTGAGCTGCTTGACGGCCCTCGGTGTCAGCCCGTCGCCGCAGACCTTCTCGCGGGGGAAGGAGGTCTTCTCCAGGAGGAGGACGTCCATCCCGGCCTGGGCCAGGTAGTAGGCGGTCGTGGCGCCGGAGGGGCCGGCCCCGACGACGATGGCGTCGGCGTCGTATGCGATCCGCTCCCGGCCTCTGGGAGCGGAGGTGGCTGTCTCACTCACGGGTTTGGTCCTCGGCTGCTCGCGGGGATGCTGCGCGGCGGCCCGCTGCGGGGTTGCGGGCGTGCCACTCGGGGTGCTGTATCCGGTTGGGGACGTTCGGCATGCCCGATATGGGAAGTATGGGCCGCGTCTCCAGGTCTTGTGAAGGACTTCACAAACCTCTTTTCCGAAGTCTAGACCACTCCTGACCCACAAAGCGAACCCCAGGGGGTATGAAGAACGCGCTATACACAATCTCCCCATCCACCGCAGTTGCTCCCACCAGGAACGAATCCGCCATTACGGGACAGACATGCGGATCAGGTTTGTTTCAGGCACATCGGGCCCCAGGCAGCCACCCCCGGAGACACAAAAACCCCGAGGAAGAGGACCTTCCTCGGGGTGCGCGGGGCCTTCGGCCCGCCGAGCCCCTACGCAACGTGCGGGGACTTCATGTTCTTCTATGCACGATCATGCATAAGTGCGTGCAATGTCGGATTTTACTCGTCGCGGAAGCCCCGGTGCATGGCCACGATCCCCGTGGACAGGTTGCGCCAGGCCACCCGGGACCAACCGGCAGCCTGCAGACGTCGTGCCAGCTCGTGCTGCTTGGGCCAGGCCATGATCGACTCGGACAGGTAGTCGTAGGACTCCCCGCGCCCGGACACGAAGCCCGCGATCTTGGGCAGCGCGCCCATCAGGTAAGTGGCGTAGAGCTTGTCGACGAACTCCACAGGGATGTGACTGAACTCGCAGATGACCATGCGCCCGCCGGGCTTGGTCACGCGGCGCAGTTCGCGCAGGGCCTGGTCGACGTCGGCGACGTTGCGCAGGCCGAAGGAGATCGTCACGGCGTCGAAGGTCTCGTCGGCGAAGGGCAGGTGGAGGGCGTCTCCGGCCACGAAGGTCACACCCGCGCGGGAGGCGCCGCCGCGGCGCTCCACACCGGTGCGGAGCATGCCGAGCGAGAAGTCGCAGGCGATCACCCGGGCGCCCCCGGCCGCGATGGACTCCGAGGAGGTTCCGGTCCCCGCGGCCAGATCGAGGACCAGCTCGCCGCTCTGCGCGTCGACCGCGTTGACCACGGACTTGCGCCAGAGGCGGTCCTGGCCGAGCGAGATGACGTCGTTGACGAGGTCGTAGTTCTCAGCGATGCCGTCGAACATCGCCGCGACGTCCTGGGGCTTCTTGTCGAGCTTGGCGCGGGTCATGGACCAAGACTAAAGGGCCCTCGAGCACGCCCCGACCCAGCCCGCCTGTGAACGGGGCGGGGCAACAGCAACAGGAACGACCCAGGCGTCGCGACCCTTTCCTGCATATCCTGAACTGAACAACACAGGACACACGAGTAACACGGCAAACCGATTCCCCCTCACCCAAGACTTCTTGGCCAATAAGTCTTGGCCAACCGACGCCGTGGCCGCGCTCGCGCTCCTCGGCGTCCCCCTGCTGCACACCGCCGGCCTGTTGTCCTTCCCGGTACTCCTGGTCCTGGTACTCCTCGTGGGCCTGTCCACCGGGCCGGCCGAGGCTGCCGGCTGCCGCGGGTGGCGGGGATCGTCACCGCCCTGCTGATCACCGGGGCGCCGCGCCTGCTGGTGCTCACCCTCGACGTTCCGCTCTGGACGGTGCTCGTGATCTGGGGGGTGAACGGGTTCGGGAGCGGGTTCCTCAACCCGGTCCTGTCCGTGGTGGTCCTGGAACGCCTGCCCAGGCACGTGGTCGGACGCGGCATGTCGATGCTCGGCGCGATCCCCGGCTGGGCACCCCGCTCGGGACCTCCGTGCTGGGTGCCCTGGTGGGGCTGCTGGGGACCGCTCCGGTACTGGCGGCCTCTGCCGCGGTCTACCTTCTGGTTGCATCGGTCCCGGCGCACCACCGCATCAGGGCCGGTGTCCGGCGGCCCTCCCGCGAGGACGGCGGTGGCTCCCCCGGTGAGGACGAGGGCGCCGGGAACGACGAAGACCCGGCCGGGCCACCGCTGACCGGCCGGGCCGGGTGAGGCCTCGGGAGAAAGGGGCTCAGACGTCCTTGGCCTCGGCCTCACGAGCATTCTCGGGCAGGAGCCGGGCTCGTTCCCCGGCCTCGCCCTTCGCCTCCGTCTCGGCGCTCTCATCGCCTCCGGCGGCGGTCTGCCCCTGGCCGACCTGGGCGGAATCGGCGGGGCCGACCGCCTCGGCGGGCGTCTCGGCCTGCTGGGGCTCCTCCGCGGCCTCCTGCAGGTGGTCCTCGCGCGAGGCGGCGTCCTCGAGGCGGTCGCCCAGCCGGTTGCCCCGGCGCTGCTCGCTGCGCTCCACGATCTTCTGCGAGATCTGGTCGCGCCACTTGGACAGCAGTACGTAGGAGGCCAGGCCGCTGATGACCCAGGCCAGGATCAGTGCGATCCACGAACGGGCACCGAAGAGGTAGACGATCCCGAACGCACCCGCGAAGAGTCCGAGCCGGGCCGCGGTGTAGGTCAGCCAGCTACGCATCAAAAAGCCTCACAACAGACGATTGCCTGGACTAGATTGGTCGCCACGCCCCCGAAGTGCCGCGTGGTCGGCTCCGCGGGCCGTGCCCGGTTCCGCAGTGGCGCCCTGATGTCCTCCGACCAGGTTAAGGGGAGGCCGCCGACACACGGCACCAGGTCGGGGTGGTCTGGGTCGCAACTGTGTGCGCGGCGGAAACGGTTCTGGATTCACAAAGACATGGGATGTTTCCAATCCAGACAGCCGGGTGAGAACATCACGTTCCGGTCACATATCCGGTACTCCTCCCCCCATCACCGCAATTTCTCCGAAAACTAGGGAGGAAACGGACCGACTCGTGCACACTAGGGGATCAAACGCCCGCCTCCCTCAGACTCCAAGGCGGGCACGATTGGGGGAATGTGAAGGTGGAACGAGCGAACGAACGCCTGTTGACCCCCGGGGAAGTGGCCTCACTCTTCCGGGTTGATCCCAAGACCGTGACTCGCTGGGCCGCCTCGGGGCGGATCAGCAGCATCCGCACCCCCGGCGGACACCGCCGTTTCCGCGAATCGGAGGTGCGCTCGCTGCTGCTCGGAGAACCGAGCGAGAGCACACGCTGAGGGCGCTGAGCACCACTTCACCCCCGGCCGTGACACCGGCAACCGCACGGCACCCCCCGTGTCGGAGAAGCGTCGGCAAGATACGCTTGGGGCATGCTGTGGCTCGGTGGCCTGATCACGTTCGCAACGATCGTTCTGTGGGTGTATGCGTTCTTCGACGCCCTGACGACACCCACGCGAGAGATCCGGAACCTGCCCAAGATCCTGTGGATGGTCGTGATCGTGCTGTTCCCGGCCGTCGGAGCGATCCTGTGGCTGTTCCTGGGTCGCCCACCACGGTCCGAGCCCGCCCAGGGCGGCGAACCCGCCCAGAGCGACCTCGGACGCTCGGCGGACGACCTCGACCCGTCAGACTTCGCCCGGCCCTCGGACCCCTCGCGGCCCCTGGGACCGGACGACGATCCCGAGTTCCTGCGCAACCTCGACCGGCGTATCGACCCGGACGAGTGACCGCGACCGCGCTCGAGTGAGACCGTCCGGGGGCCGCCCCGGACGCGCCGAGGGCCGGACCAGGCAGTGCGCCGGGTCCGGCCCTCGATGCGTCCGCGTCCGTCCGGGGCCGCCCCGCGAGCGGCCCCGGACGGGTCAGGCGTAGGAGTGCAGTCCGCTGAACATGTAGTTCACGGCGAAGAAGTTGAACATGATCGAGACGAAGCCGATCACGTTGATCCACGTCGCCTTCCGGCCGCGCCAGCCGCCGGTTGCCCGCGCGTGGAGGTAGGCCGCGTAGATCACCCAGGAGATGAAGGACCAGACCTCCTTGGGGTCCCAGCCCCAGAAACGGCCCCAGGCCTCGTCCGCCCAGACCGCCCCGGCGATGATGCCGAAGGTCCACAGCGGGAACGCGAACAGGATCATGCGGTGCGAGATGCGGTCCAGCAGCTCGGAGCTGGGCAGGCTCCCGGCCACACCGGTCACGACCTGGCCCGCTGCCCGCTTGGCCTCGGACCGGTGGGCGATGAGGTAGGTGATACCGGCGGCACCGGAGACCATGAACGCGCCGCCCGCCAGGATCGTGGCGGTCACGTGGATCGGCACCCAGTAGGACTGCAGCGCCGGGATCAGCGGGCCCGGGTCGACGTAGAGCCAGCGCACACCGATCCCGAGCAGGATCACCACGGGCACCAGTACGAACGCGCCGAGGAAGCGCGCCTGGTACTGCCAGGCGGCGTAGAGGAACGCGCCGACGGCGACCAGGCACATCGCCACGACGAACTCGAACATGTTGCCCCACGGCCACCGGTCGGCGGCCAGACCGCGGGTGATGATCTGGGCCAGGCTCAGCAGGAAACCGAGCGCGGTGACGGCCAGGGCGATCTTGCCGAGGACGTTCTGCGAGGCCGACGCCTCGCCCTCGTCGGTACGGACGTTGACGCGGATGTCGTCGCCGCCCTCACCGCTGTTCTCGGCGCCCACGCTCACGGGCATGAGCTTGCCGGACTTGAGCTTGGTACGGCGGCCGTAGGCGGCCTCGATGGCGAAGAGGAACAGCGCGGCCGCGTAGACGACGATCATCGCGATGATGAGCGTGTCACTGGCCGAGGCCATCGACTCGTTCGCTGGTCCGGCGAGTGTGTACGTCACCGGTCACTCCCTCGTGTTCGTCGACTCTGGAGGGTCGGTCGGGTTGGGAACGTTGTCGTCCGACCCGTCGCTGCGGAGCCGGGCGGCAAGCCTGGTGGTGAGTTCGTGGAACTCCTGGTTGTTGGCGGCGACCTCGGTCTTGCCCAGCCCCGCCAGGACGACCTCGGTACGGCCGTCCTCGCGTTCGGCTGCGCGCACCCAGACGCGGCGCGGGCGGACGAACAGGGTCAGCATCAGGCCGACGACCATGGAGACCGCGGCCCCCAGCGCGAAGGGGCGCGCCCCATCGCGGTTGGCCTGGAGGCTGACGAACTCGCTGTAGCCGCTGAAGGTGATGGAGCCGGCGTCGTCGGGCAGCTCCCAGGTGTCGCCCATCTCCATGACGGGGGACTCGCCGATCTGCTCCATCCCCTCGGTCTGGAGCTGGTAGACGGACTGGGGCTCGTGCATGCCCAGGTCGCCCTCGAAGGCCTCCAGGGTGACCATGGGGTTCTCCGCACCCGGGAAGGACGAGACGAGCTCGCCCTCCTGGTCCTCCATCGCGGTCGGGAGGAACACGGACGTGAAGCCGAGCTCCTCGCCGCCGGTGTCGGGGACCTTGATGACTCCGTCCGAGGTGAAGCTCATGGTGTCGCGGTACAGGAACGGAACCGCCTGGTCGAAGACGACGTCGCCCTCGGCGTTGCGCACCTCGAACTCGGGGGCGTAGCCGTGGCCGAGCAGGTAGACCTGCACTCCGTCGACGCTGAGCGGTTCGTTGACCTCGAGCTCGTGGGTCTGCTCCTCTGCCTCCGGGGACTCCCGGTAGGTGATGTCCGCGGTGTAGGAGTCGGCCTGGCCGCGCAGATCGCCGTCCTCGAGGAAGGTCGCGTCGAAGTTGTCGAGATGGAGCGTGAACGGCTCCATCTGATCGGTGTCGGTCCAGTGCCCGGGGTAGATGGCGTCGTAGGCGGGCAACGTGTTCGCGAAACCGTCGCCCTCGACCATGAGCATGTTGCCGCGGTAGCCGAAGAACGCGCCGGCCGCCAGGGCGAGGAGCAGGGCGATGAGAGCGACGTGGAAGAACACGTTGCCGGCCTCCCGCATGTACCCCGTCTCGCCGGAGACCGAGTTGCCGTAACGCTCCATGCGGTAGCCCTTGAGCACCGAGCGGGCCTGCTCGAGCACGGTGTCGGGGGCGGCGTCGGTGCTGAAGGTCGCCGCGTACGGCATGCGCTGCAGGTTCTTGGGCGTGCGCACCGGGCGCGACCGCAGCGCCTTGGCGTGCGTGATGGCCCGCGGGATCACACAACCGGTCAGCGAGACGAACAGGAGCAGGTAGATCGCCGCGTACCAGGGCGAGGAGAAGACGTCGAAGAGGTAGAGGCTGTCCAGGACCGGGGCCAGGCCGGGGTTCTCCCGGAAGTACTGGTCCACCTCGTCGACGCTGACCACGTTCTGCGGCAGGATCGAGCCGGGGATCGCGCCGACCGCGAGCAGGAACAGCAGGATCAGCGCGGTGCGCATCGACGTGAGGATGCGCCAGGCCCAGCGCAGCCAGCCGGTCAGGCCGAGCCCCTTGGGCTTGTTCTCGGGCGCACCGCCGGGTTCCGGGGGCGCCTCGGACGTGGTCGTGGTCATCAAATCACCGTCTGGAAGTCTGCGGCCCACTGCTGCATGACGATCGTCAGTTCGGTCCACAGACCGCTGACCATCATGAGGCCGACGAGGACGAGCATGAGGCCACCGGCGACGGTGACCGTACGCGTGTGCCGCCTGAGCCAGGCGAAGGCGCCGAGGGCGCGCCGGTAGGCCAGCGCCGCCAGGACGAACGGCAGGCCCAGGCCGATGCAGTAGAACAGCGACAGCAGCATGCCGCGTCCGGCCCCGCCCTCGACGAAGGCCAGGCTCTGCACCGCGGCCAGGGTCGGACCGATACAGGGGGTCCACCCGAGCCCGAAGAGGACACCGAGCAACGGGGCACCGGCGAGCCCGGCCTTGGGCAGCCAGGTGAAGCGGAACTGGCGTGCGAACCCGGGCACGAGCCCCATGAAGGCCAGGCCCAGGACGATGGTGAGTGCACCCAGGACCCGCGTGATGGGGTCGGTGTACTCGATGAAGAGGTCGCCGAGCCAGCCGATGAACCCGCCCACGGCCACGAACACGACCGTGAACCCTGCGATGAACAGGGCGCTGCCGGTGACCATGGTCCACCGGCGGGTGGTGAGCACGGCGTCGACCTCGGCGGCGGTCGCGGTTCCGCCTCCGCTGCCGCCGACGTCGCCGGAGGAGCTCTTGACCTGCGTTCCGCTCATGCCGGTGACGTAGGAGAGGTAACCGGGAACGAGCGGGAGAACGCACGGGGAGAGGAAGGAGACCAGCCCGGCGGCCAGTGCGAGAGGTGCTGCGAGCAGGAGGGATCCGGTCAGGACCGTGGTGCCGATCGGATCCATCAGTCGGAGTCCTCGGCGTCACCGTCGTCGGAGCCCTCGTCCTCCGCCGCGTCGCCGTCGTCCTCGGCCTCTTCCTCGACCTCTTCCTCGGCCTCCTGCTCGGCCACGCGGGGCCGGTCCTCGGGGTCGCCGAAGTCGAACTCGGTGACGATCGGGTTCAGCAGGTCGGTGAGCTGGCCGTACGTGGTCGGGCCGATGACGCGCGCAGCGATGTCGCCCTCGGGGTCGATGACCAGGGTGCTGGGGATCGCGCGCGGCGGGACGGTTTCCCGGAAGGCCTGCGAGACCTCGCCGGGCTGGTCGTAGAGGCTCGGGTAGGCCACGTCCTTGTCCGCCGTGTAGGCCTCGGCCGCGGTGCGGTTGTCCTTGATGTTCACACCGAGGAAGTCCACTCCGAGCCCGGTGTACTCCTCGTGCACCTCGTCGAGCACGGGCTGTTCGGTCCGGCAGGGCCCGCACCAGCTCGCCCAGACGTTGATGACGAGGATTTCGCCCTCGTAGTCGCTCAGTGCGACGTCCTCGTCATCGAAGGTCGTGCCCTCGACGTCTGGGGCGGGGTCGCGCTCGCCCGCGTCGAACACGGTCGCGCTGCCGTCGCCGGCGATGAAGCGGTCATCCTCCCCGCCGGCCTCGACCTCCGTCCCGCCGGCGCATCCGGACAGGACGAGAGCGGCGGGGGGCACGNCACCGGTTCTGGTTCTGCGCATCGAGCGGACCTCGCGAACGGGGTGTGAACAGGACTGACTACAACAACGACAAAGTGTAGTAGACGTCCTGGCGAAGCCGGATCCACCCCGGCGCAAGTGGTGAGGGCCCGTCGGAACGGGTGCCCGCAGCCGTGTCGTACGGCGCGGGGAGAGTGGAGGGGGAACCGCGGGAAGGGGCGGTGTGTGGGGTTACACCGCCCCTGATCGTCGCGGGGTCGGCCGCCGAGGCCCGGACGCACACGTCGTCCTGCCCCGGCCGACCAGCCGGTCAACCAGCCTCGACGAAAGCCTCGCGGAGGTAGTCGTGCACGGCCCGCTCGGGCACCCGGTAGGAACGACCCACACGAATCGCGGGGAGGTCCCTGGAGTGCACCATTCGGTAAACGGTCATCTTGGACACACGCATGATCGTGGCGACCTCCGCCACGGTCAAGAACCTGACCTCGTCGAGAGGCAGCTTGCTCCCGTTCATCTTCCGACGCCCTCATTCCCGGACGTGAACATTTGTCTACCGTTCGACCCGGCGACAGCGGCGGACGGGCGACCCCGGTACGTCCCCGCCCCAACGCAACGCCAGCGTGTCGTGCTTTCACTTTTGACACGTCCGTTTTCAGAGTAGAGCGGAGTCCCCGTCGACGAAAGACCGTTTTTACTTCCACCCGAGCCCCAGAGGCCCGCGATGTTTAACGCTGGGTATAAATGGCCGAACTTGTTCAGAGAAGTCCGGCTCGCGCCAGCACGTACTCCCGCAGAGGCGCGTAGTCCTCGGTCAGATAACCGTCGTCAAGAGGCACGGTGACCAGTAGTTTTCCTTCGTGCTCGCCGAGGAAAAGGGCCGGGTCGTTGGAGTCGGCGAAGCCCAGTGTCGGCACTCCGGCCTCACCCGCTGCACCCGCGAAACCGTGGTCGGCGATGACCAACTGCGGCCATTCCTCACCGCGCCGGGTGAGCGTCTCGAGGACCGCCCGCATGGCGAACGGGTGATGGCTGTGCCGCGGCAGGTGACCGTCGGTGACGATGCCGATCCCCTCGTCCCACTCCACGGTGCGCCTCGTCGGCGGGCGCTCGGTGGTCACCTCGTAGGAGTAGCCCCCTGCCGCTGTCACCACCGCACACCCGCGTTCGGCGAGCGCGTCCTTCCAGGCCCGGTAGGTCTCACGCAGTTTGTTGGGGTGGCCCGTCGCGAACATGACCGACTCCTGCCGCTCGGCCGCCAGGGACAGGCGGGCGGCGAACGCCTCGAGGGCGTCCACGGTCAGGTCCGGGTCGATGGTGTCGATGCCCCACGTGTAGTCCGCGTCGCCCACCACCCCGCAGTGCTTGTTCATGAGCGCGAGGACCTCGTCGAAGGTCCACTCGTGCCCGAAGGTCAGCCCGAACTGGTGGTAGGGGTCCTTGTCGACGAGCCGCCGGTAGTGCTTCAGGTTGTTCTGGCGAGGTGTGTCCACGTGACCGGCGATCCCGGTCCTCACCAGGTAGGTGATGAGTTCAGCTCGTGTCGGCGGCGTCACCTGCGTCCCCTTCCGTCGTCTGCGCGGGAGACGTGTGGTCACCGCACGGCCACCACCGCGTCGACTCCCGTTCGCCCGTACTCAAACGTCTTCCTACCCGCTTCACGCGCCCGACGCGCGGTCGGAGCGGATTCGCGACGTGTTCCGGATGAGAGCGACGTCGCGGTCGCCTCCACCCTTCACGCCGTGGAACACGTTCTCGTCACAGGGTCGGGTCGATCCCGTGGCTCGGAAAGACCGCGGTGCGGGTGGCGTGGATGGCCCGGTCGACCGGGTTGCCCGGGTCGTAGCCCTCCTCGAAGGGCGTGAAGGACACCTCGCGGCCGTCGGTCATGTACAGGGGGGCGAGGTCGCCGGTGCGCTTGCGGACGAAGTCGCGCCAGCCCTGCGGGGTCTCGGCGTCGGGGTCGACCGGCGCGCCCGCGGCCTCACCCAGCAGGTGGCTCCAGGCGCGGGGGACGACCTGCACCAGTCCGTACCCGCCACCGCCGAAGAGCAGCCAGCGCCCGCCGGCGGTCTTCTGCGCGAGCTGGTGCAGCTCCCGGTAGGCGCGGCGCTGGCCGTCCAAGCTCAGCGTGAGGTTGGCGAGCGGGTCGAGTGCGTGGGTGTCGCAGCCCTGCTGGGTCACGAGGATCTCGGGCTGGAACTCGTGCAGCAGCGGCGGGACCACCGCCTCGAACNCTGCGGGCAGCGGCACGTTGACGGCGTACCCCTCGGCGCCCGGTCCGCCGGTCTCACTGGACAGCCCGGTTCCGGGGAAGAGCGTGGTCGGCGACTCGTGGAGGCTGATGGTCAGCACCCGCGGGTCGTCGTAGAAGGCGTTCTGGACGCCGTCGCCGTGGTGCACGTCGACGTCGACGTAGGCGATGCGCTTGGCTCCCTGTTCCAGGAGCCAGGCGATGGCCAGGGCCGGGTCGTTGTAGACGCAGAAGCCCCAGGCGTGGCCGCGCATCGCGTGGTGGAGCCCCCCGGCGACGTTGGCGGCGTGTGCGCACTGCCCCGTCCAGACGGCCTCGGCCGCGGCCACGGACGCGCCGGAGATGAGCGCAGCGGCGTCGTGCATGTCGGGAAAGACGGGGTTGTCGGCGGTGCCGAGCATGTGCTCGTCGTTGGGCTCCAGGGTGCGCCCTGCCTCCTTGACCGCCTCGATGTATGAGCGCGAGTGCACGAGGGAGAGGAGCTCGTCGGAGGCGGGTTCGACGTCCAGGAGCTCCACACCGGGTGCGTCGAGGATGCCGAGCTCACGGGTGAGCGCCATGGTCAGCTCGACCCGGATCGGCGCCATCGGGTGCTGGGGCCCGAAGTCGTAGCTCGTCAGTCCTTCGTCCCATGCCACCCGAAGCGAGCAGGACGTGCGCCCTCCCATGTGGTGACCCCCGTTTCAGGTGTGCGTGCTCCGAAGCACACAGTACGCAAGCGGGTGGGTCTCGCCGACCCCCGGGGGTGGTGGCCGCGCACGCACTGGGCCGGCCCCGCCGTGCGGAGCCGCCCCAGGCACCGGGGTTCGCGCAGGCCGGAGCATCCTCCGGGAGATCTCGGCCACACACGCACCCCGGTCAGCCGCTGACGAGGAAGAAGCAGTCCTCGTAGGTCTCGCCCGCGTCGAACTCCATGGACTCGCCGTGCAGCACACCGCCCTCATCGGGGAACCCGACGACGATGCGGTACTCACCCGGCCGCAGCTCGGCCTCGAGGGTGTCGATACCGCTGGTGCAGTCGCCCTCCGGCGGTTCGTCGTAGACCTCGCAGTCCTCGCAGGGGTCGGCTGTGACCTCGCCGTGCACCCCGTCGGCGCCGACGTAGAGGAGCTTCATCTCGTACGGGGAGTCGTTGCCGAAGGACAGCGTGGCGTCGTCACCGCCACCCTCCCCGGTGACCTCGAGTTCGAGGGTCTCCTCCCCGACCGCGACGAGCTCGTCCATCTCCTCCTCGACGTAGCCCGCGCCGACGTGCTGCTCGAGGTCCTCGACGTCGTCGGTGCGGTGGTCGGGGTACTCCTCGGCCAGCACGGTGTGCATGTCGTCGGCGTTGCCGGGGTCGCCGGCCTCGAGGCTGTACCAGCCGCAGCCGAGGGCGGCGTCGGGGCGCTCCGAGTCGATCGCGGTCTCCACGCTCGGGGCAGCGTCCCAGTCGAGCCCGGCGAACACGTCGATCTCCTCGAAGGCCATGCACTCGTCGGCGGTCCCGTACGAGGAGGTGCCGTCGCGGTAGAGGTCCATCAGGGCTCCGGGGGCCGCATCGGCGGCGTCGGTGCCTTCGTAGTCCTGCGGGATGATCGCGTAGACCTCCTGGGCGCCCTCGTAGTCCTCGTTCTCCGCGAGGTTCTCGGCGTGGTCGAAGTGGATGTCGGCGATCTCCCCGTCGCTGTCCTCCCAGACCGAGCGCGGCATCTCGAAGTAGGCGGCGTAGTCGTCCAGGCCCTCCTCGAACGCCCCGGCCTCGACACCCTCCTCGGCGCGGTGGAGCTGGGCGCAGGCCTCGGCCCCCTCGCGTGCGCGGTCCACGAGCGAGGGCGAGAAAGAGATCTGGAAACCGTTCTCGATGCGCTCGTAGACCTCGACGGCGTCGGTGCAACGACCCTCACGGTGGAGGTCGTCGGCGCTGCGCAGCTGCCACTCGCCGGTCTGCCACACGCCGGTCAGGGACGCGGTGACGGCCAGCACCAGGCCGGCGGCGAGCAGCAGGGGGCCGCGGGTGCGCCGGAGGGGTTCGCCCCGGGTCAGCGCGCGCCGGTCGCGGGCACGGCCCACGACGAGCCCGTGCACGGCCGAGGCGGTGAGCCAGGCCAGGAAGATCGGCACCCAGATGAGCAGACTGTCGGCGGCGCCCATGATCCCCGCCGTGATGAGCAGCCCGACGGTGATGATGAGCGCGGCGACGAAGAACGGCCACTGCTTGAGGTGCGCGTAGCCGGCTCCCAGGCCGGACGCGTTGAGCAGGGCCGTGCGGCGCGCGGTGGGCGAGGAGAACAGACCGAGCTCCGGCGGGCCCGAACCACCGGGGCCCGCGGGCCCACCGCCACCGGTCGGCCCACCCGGTCCCATGGGGCCGCCGGGTACGCCCGGACCTGCGGGGCCGCCCGGACCTCCGTACGGGGGCGTGCCGCCGGGCGGCGGTGTGTCGGGCCCCGAGGGTGTACCCGGGGGCGGGTTCCAGTGCGGCGGCACCGGGCCGCCGTGGCCCTGGGGCCGGGGTGTGTTCGGTCCGGGCACGTGGCCTCCGGACGGGTGACCGGACGCCGGGCCCGTACCGTGGTGCGGCCCGTGCGGAGGCGGGGTGTTCGGCACCGAGGGCCCGTGGGGGTTGTGTGGGTCCCCTCCCGACGGCCAGGAGGGTCCGGAAGGGGGATGCTCGTGTGTCATGGGGAGCCTGGGAGTGAAGGAGGGATGGGCACGGGGGCTGACCTGCCCCGCGAACAAGAATAACGACGGGGCCGACAAAATGGACGTCCAGTACCTGGTTCTGGCCGTTTTCGGCCCCCGCCGGGCCCTCCTGCCCTCCTGACTCAGCTCTGGGACAGCGCGTTGCTCCGGTCGCGTGCGGCCTCGATCGCGTCGGTGAACGCCGTGCGCACCCCGTGCCGCTCGAGCTCGCGCAACGCGGCGGCGGTGGTCCCACCGGGCGAGGTGACGTTCTCCCGCAGCACGACGGGGTGCTCGCCGGTCTCGTCGAGCATCGAGGCCGCCCCGCTGATGGTACGGCCGACCAGGCGCTGGGCGGTCGCACGCGGCATGCCCATGGCCACGCCGGCCTCGACCATGGTCTCGGCGATGAAGTAGAAGTAGGCCGGTCCGCTGCCGGAGATCGCCGTCACGGTGTCCATGTGGCGTTCCTCGATGCGCAGGACCTCGCCGACCGTGCCCAGGAGCTGCTCGGCGCGGTCCAGGTGCTCCGGACCGGTGTGGCTGCCTCCGGCGACCGCGGTCATGCCTTCGCCGACCAGGGCGGGGGTGTTGGGCATGGCGCGCACGACGGGGACGGAGACCGGAAGGTGGCTCTCCAGCGCCTCGGTGGTCAGCCCGGCTGCGACCGAGACGACGAGCGTGTCCGCCGACAGGTGGTGCCCGACCTGTTGCAGCAGCGCCGGCATGTCGTGGGGTTTGAGGGCCAGCAGCAGGGTGTCGGCCCGTTTGGCGGCCTCCTCGGCCGGGACGGTCTCGACGCCGTAGCGGGAACGCAGCTCCGCGGCGTGCTCCTCGCGGGGCTCGGTCACGAGGACGTCGTGGGGCGCGTGGTCCTTGGCCAGCATGCCGGCGAGGAGCGCCTCGCCCATCTTGCCCGCACCGATGATCGCGATCATGAAGAGTCCTTCCTGCTCTCCCTCCACGCTAGAGGGCACCGCGCACCGGCGTGAACGCCGCGTCCCGATCTGTGGACAACGGTGGGGCGAGCCCGGTCACCCGCGGCCGTCGGTGCCGTCCTCGTCGACGGTTCCGCTGGGGTCGACGGAGAAGTGGCGCGGCGGTCCGGTGCCCTCGCGACGCAGCAGGGTGATCCGCTCCCGCCGGTCCGCGGGGGACACTGCGGCCTGCGGCGAGGGCGAGAAGTGCAGCCGGGTGAAGGCCAGCGCCTCGGCGAGCTCGCGCATGCGCGCCTGGCGGTCGGGTGCCTTGCGGGTGCTGACCTCGAGTACCAGTTGGCCGCCGTAACCAGTGTTGGCCAGGTGTTCGAGCAGCTCCGCGACAGGTTGGCGCCCCCGGCCCGGGATCAGGTGTTCGTCGAGGTTCTGCCCGCCGAAGCCGTCGGCGACGTGGACGTGGGACAGGCGGTCACCCAGCTGCCGAGCCATGTCCATCGCGTCGGAGCCGGACATCGCGGTGTGCGAGAGGTCGAGCGTGACGTCGGGGTAGTCGCGGTCGAGGGGGTTCCAGCTCGGCGCGTAGGGCACGACCTCGCGTTCCCGCACACGGACCGGGTACATGTTCTCGACCGAGAAGACCACATCGGTCTCGTCCTGCATGCGGGCGATGCCGCGTTCGAAGTCGCGGGCGTACTCGCGCTGCCAACGGAAGGCGGGATGCACGACGATGGTGCTCGCCCCGAGCGTCTCGGCCATCTCCTTGGACCGCACGAGCTTGCCCCACGGGTCCTTGCCCCACACCCGCTGGGTGAGAACGAGGCAGGGCGAGTGCACGGCAGTCACGGGCATGTGGTGGTAGTCCGACAGACGCCGCAGCAGGTCGATGTCCTGGCTCGCCGGGTCGGAGGAGACGAGGACCTCCACGCCGTCGAACCCCAGCATCGCCGCGATCTCGAAGGCGGCCGGGGTCTTCTCCGGGTAGACCGACGCCGACGACAGGACGACGGGCGCGTCTGGGAGCTGGATAGGGCTCACGCGACCCAGACTATGCGCTCCCGGCGGGTCCGTGCTTCCGGAGGGCGGCGTGGCGGTGGGGACACGGACAGCGCCCCGGCCCGTGTGTCGGTGCGGTGAGGAGCAGGGTCTGTTCGGCGGACCGGCCGCCGAACAGACCCTCGACCGGGGCGCCGGCCTGCGGGGATCATCGGGTCGGTTTTCCGACCCGCTCCGGACGGACTGGGGCTCAGCCGAGCCGGGCGGCCCCGGCGAGGTTGGTGTGGTGGACGTCGCGCTCGCCGACGTCTCCCCCGGATCTGGGTGCGTCGATCATGCGCCCGTCGCCGAGGT
Organism: Nocardiopsis salina YIM 90010; assembly: GCF_000341025.1. Classification (GTDB taxonomy): domain Bacteria; phylum Actinomycetota; class Actinomycetes; order Streptosporangiales; family Streptosporangiaceae; genus Nocardiopsis; species Nocardiopsis salina. The sequence goes on from NZ_ANBF01000105.1 coordinate 23,089, forward strand.
AGATCGCGACGTGGTACGCCATACCCCCGTCCTCCCAGTAGAGGAGGTCGCCCCTCTGCGCGTTGTCGTAAGAGACCTTCTCCCCTTGGTCGACCTGGTCCTGGGCGATGCGGGGCAGGTCCACCCCGGCCTCGCCGAAGGCCCACTGGACCAGCCCGGAGCAGTCGAAGGAGTCGGGGCCGGTGCCACCCCAGGCGTACGGGGTGCCGGCCTGGGTCTCCGCGGCGCTGATGGCCTCCTCGACGGTGTCGGAGGGGAGAGCCTGGTGCACGCGCTCGGCGGAGGTTGTCGGTGGGGAGGAGGGGGTCTGTGCGGTGTGGGCGGCTGCGGGGGCCGCCCCGGAGGCGAGGGCCGCCGCGGTCACTGCCGCCGCGGTGAGTGCGCGTGCCCCGCGCGTGGGGTTCCGGTCGGATCGGGCCTGTCGTTCCGGGGTGCGGCTTCGACAGACCCCGGTTTGCTCGTGATGGCGGCGTTCACACATGACTGGCCTCCAGCAGTGACACGGCGGCCCGCGCCCTTGTGACGCAGATCTCTGAACCGCGTGCCCCCCATTCGTCACATACTGAGTCGCTTATGTCACGCACAGTAGTCACGCTTGAGCTCAAGACCGGCAAAGACTGCTTGACCCCGGCCCCCCGAAACACCTGTCCGGGCACAAAACGGCCGCGCCCCACGGAGCGCGGCCGGGTCGTGTCAGGGCACCGGGACTTCGAGGGCGCCACTGGCGTAGTCGTGTCAGGGCACCGGGACCTCGAGGGCTCCACTGACAAAATCGGTCGTGGCCTCCATCCCCGCGCGGTTCGGGTGAACCGGAGCGGCGGCGTTCTCGGGGATCACGCCCTCCACCCATCGCACGTCGGAGGGCTCACAGGCATCGTGGCCGCGTTCGAAGACATCTACGAAGGTCGCCCCGTGTGCTGCGGACTCCTCCTCGAGCATCGCGTTGAGGTCGATCTGTGCCTGGTCCAGGTAAGGGACGTCCCCGCTGGAGATCGGGACGGTCGGCCAGCATCCGTCGCTCTCGGGCAGGATCTGCAGGTACCCCACGAACAGCACGGTGGCGTCCGGGCTGCGCTCTGCCACGTCCTCGAACACGCCGGCGATGTCAGCGCGCAGGCCCTCGATGCGCTCGTCGAGCTCGTCGCCGTAGTAGTCGGCACACGGACTGCCGCTCGGGCTCGTGACACTGCGCTTGGCGCACTCGACCATCACGTCGGCGAACCCGAAGTCGTTCCCACCGATGCCGATGGTGACCAGGTCGGTGTCGGACGTGAGGGAATCCAACTGGGGCGGCTGGTCGTCGAACTGGGCCTCGTAGAGGTCCTCGACGACAGCACCGGAACAGCTCACGTCGACGAGCTCGGTGACGCCGAGCTGTTCGGCGAGCATCTTCGGGTAGTTGGCATCGGACTGCATGCAGCCCAGCAGCGGGGCCTTCTGCTGGACCACGAGGGGGCCGGCGGTGAAGGAGTCGCCGATCGCCACGTACTCCTCGAACTCTGCGGCCTCGGGGATGCCCTCGGCAGCCTCCGTGGTCTCGGATGCGACGGGGGAGCCGGCCAGGGACAGGCCCAGGAGCGCGACGGCGGGCAGGGCCGCGCGGGCGGCCCATCTGCGCAGGCGCCCGGGGGCGGGGGCGGGGGTGTGGACCGGTGTGTCGTCAGTACGGGACACCGGGTCTCCTCTCTCCTGTCAGCGGGGTGGATGGAGCGGGGGAACGTGGATCTCACGCAGCCCCGAAGGACCCTTGTGATGTCTCTAACATGATTGACATTCCCGGTCCCCTGACTCGTAGGTAACTTTCATCTGTCCCTAGGGCTCCGACCGCCTTCCTGTGGACGGCGACCGGAGTGGCCGCGGGGCCCGATACCGTGTCGGCCATGGCCAAAGCAGCGAAATCGACGTTCCGGTGCACCGAGTGCGGATGGTCCACCCTCAAGTGGGTCGGCCGCTGCGGCGAGTGCCAGGCCTGGGGAACCGTCGAGGAGGCCGGCGCCCCCGCACCCGGTTCCGTCACACCCGCTCCGGTGAGCTCCCGCGCCCGGCCCATCACCGAGATCGGGGTGGAGACCGCCGAGGCCGTTCCCACCGGCGTCGACGAACTCGACCGTGTACTGGGTGGCGGCGCCGTGCCCGGCGGGGTCGTGCTGCTGGCCGGCGAACCCGGGGTCGGCAAGTCCACCCTCCTTCTCGAGGTCGCCGCCATGCGTGCCCAGCAGGGCCCCGTCCTCTACATCACCGGCGAGGAGTCGGCCGGGCAGGTGCGCCTGCGCGCCGAACGCCTGGACGCGCTGTCGGACCAGCTCTTCCTCGCCGCCGAGACCTCCATCGCCTCGCTGATCAGTCACGTCGACGCGGTGCAGCCGCGCCTGCTCGTGGTCGACTCGGTTCAGACGATGGTCTCCCCCGAGGTCAGCGGGGTTCCGGGCGGCGTGACGCAGGTCCGCCAGGTCACCGGCGCCCTCATCCAGGTCGCGAAGGAGCGCGGCATCGCCACCGTGCTCGTCGGCCACGTCACCAAGGACGGCTCCATCGCGGGGCCCCGCTTGCTGGAACACCTGGTCGACGTCGTCCTGCAGTTCGAGGGCGAGCGCCACTCCCAGCTGCGTCTGCTGCGTGCGGCCAAGAACCGGTACGGGCCCACGGACGAGATCGGCTGCTTCGAGCTCACCGAGAGCGGCATCGAGGGCCTTCCCGACCCCAGTGGCCTTTTCCTGACCGAGCGCACCGACCCGGTCCCGGGCACGTGCGTGACCGTGGCCCTGGAGGGCCAGCGCCCCCTCATCACCGAGGTGCAGGCCCTCGTCGCACCCACCCCGCTGCCCGCCCCGCGACGCGCCACCTCGGGTCTGGACACCGCGCGGGTCAACATGATCCTCGCCGTCCTGGAGAAGCGCACCGGGATGAAGCTGGCCAACATGGACGTCTACACATCGACGGTGGGCGGCATGCGGCTGGCCGAACCCGCCGCCGACCTCGCGACGGCGATCGCCACCGGAAGCTCCTTCAACGGCAAGATCCTGCCTCCCGGCTTCATCGCCGTAGGCGAGGTCGGACTTGCCGGGGACGTGCGAACGGTGACCGGTGTGCGCCGCAGGGTCGCCGAGGCGCAGCGCCTGGGATTCACCCTCGCGGTCGTGCCCAAGGGCTTCGGCGAGGCGATCCCCGGCATCGAGGTGCACGAGGTCGAGGAGCTCAGCGAGGCCCTCGACCACGTGGCCAAGTACCCCAAGCCGCGCCTGGTCAAGAAGTGAGCGCACGGCGTCTTCCGCTGCCTAGAAGTCGAAGACCTCACCCTTGGCCAGGCCGAGCAGGCAGGGGTTGCTGAAGGTCTCGCTGTACTCCTCCCAGCCGATGGAGGAAGCCTTGACCGGGTTGTACTCCATCGTGCACTGGTCGTTCTCGGCCGGGACGGCCTCGATGGATCCGTGCTCCTCGATGAGGTCACAGGCCTCCTGGGCCTTGGGGTGGGTGCCGCCCTCGGGGTCGCAGTCGAGGCTGACCTGGCGGTACTCGCCGGAGTTCTCGAACTCCACCGACAGGACGTAGTCGGCGTCGGTACGTGCCGCCGAGGCCGGGCTGGTCAGGCCGACCGCCAGGACGGCGGCTGCGGCACAGGCGAGAGCGGGACCGAGGTTGGTGCGCTGCACGATGGCTCCAGTGGATGTGGGATCAGTAGACAGCACACATTGTAACCAGTGCAGCACTCGGTGTACGGGAATTCGACACAACAAGACCCGGCCCGAAGATCGGACCGGGTCGAGGGCCGGAGGGGGTCAGCCGACGCGGAAGCGCAGGTCGTCGGCGCCTTCGCTGTAGGTCCCGCCGAGCTCGGCGTGGTACCAGCCACTGCCGGCGGCGGATGTCTCGTCCCGGCAGTCGGAGAAGGAGCGCTCACGGTCCCACTCGATCGTGTACCGGTGCGTGCGCCCCTGTTCGAGCCGGCGTTCGTCGGAGGTGTCGCCCTCACGGCAGTGCGCCGTGGAGTAGATCGAGTCGTCGCCGGAGGTCACGACCATCTCCAGCTCCTCGGGGCCCACGTCCACGGTGCAGGTCTGCTCTCCGGTGTTGACCACCTCGACGACGAACGAGGGATCGACACCGGACGGGTACTGCTGCTCCTCGCCCTTCTTCTCCTCGAAGTCGAAGGTGATCACCACGTCCTGGGGCCGGCAGGGGTCCTCAGCGCGCTCGGGGGCGGCGATCTCGGCCTCGTCGTCGGAGCCCTCGTCCCCGTCGGGGTCGCCGTCCTCGTCCTCAGCACCCTCTTCGTCCGCGTCCTCGGAGGGCTCTTCGGTAGGGGAGGGCTCTTCGGTGGGTTCGGCGTCCTCCTCTTCGCCGTTCCCGTCCTCCGCGGGCTCCTCCGGTGGGACACTGGGAGAGGCCTCGGTGTCATCGCCCCCAGCGCCGGCCTCGTTCTGCTGCCCCTCCTCGCCCGCCGAGGGCGAGCAGGCATAGGCCACGATGGCGACCACCACGAGGAAGGCCGCCAACACGAGGGCGCGCCGCTTCCAGTAGGTCTCGCGACTGACGGCTCCTGGGTGTCCGGTACTTGACGCCATGGGCCGTAGTATTGCGTTTTTGCGCGCCACTCACCTACTCAACCCGCCGAATTTCCATAAAAGATGAGCGACAACCCTTACAGCACAGCGGTTCTGGCGTGGTACGAGACCAACGCCCGCGATCTGCCCTGGCGTTCCATTGACGCTTCGCCCTGGGCTGTCCTGGTCAGCGAGATCATGCTCCAGCAGACCCCGGTGGTACGGGTCCTGTCGGCCTGGCAAGCCTGGATGGAACGGTGGCCCACCCCCGCTGACCTGGCAAAAGAGGCCTCGGGTGAGGCCGTACGCATGTGGAACAGGCTCGGGTACCCGCAGCGCGCGCTGCGCCTGCACGCCTGCGCGGTGGCCATCACCGAGGAGCACGGCGGGGAGGTCCCCAGCGACCACGCGACCCTGCTCGCCCTCCCGGGTGTGGGTTCCTACACCGCGGCGGCCGTGGCGAGCTTCGCTTTCGGACAGCGCCACGCGGTTCTGGACACCAATGTGCGGCGGGTCCTCGCCCGTGCCGAAACCGGGATCGAGCACCCGCCGAAAACCCAGACCAAGGGCGAGGTGGCCCTGGCGGAGTCACTCGTGCCCGAACTCCCGTCGGTGGCGGCGCGCTGGGCCGTGGCCGTCATGGAGCTCGGCGCCCTGGTGTGCACGGCACGCTCGCCCAAGTGCGCGGACTGCCCCATCGCCGACCAGTGCGCGTGGCGCCTGGCGGGCAAGCCCGCCCACGACGGGCCGCCGCGCCGGGGCCAGACCTATGCCGGGACCGACCGCCAGGTACGCGGCAGGTTGCTGGCGGTGCTGCGCGAGGCCGAGCACCCGGTACCCAAGGACGCCCTGGACGCGGTGTGGGACGAGAGGATCCAGCGCGAGCGCGCCCTGGACGGTCTGGTCTCCGACGGACTCGTGGACCCGCTCGAGGACGGACGCTACGCCCTGCCCGGCTGAGCACACGCGGACCGGAACGCGCTACGGCACGGCCTCCTGCGCGCCCTCGCCCTCCTCGCTCTCGACCCCGAGGTCGGCCGGGGTTCGCTCGGGGTCGAAGTCCTCCTCGGTCCCGTCGAACATTCCGCTGCACGGGGCTCCGGGCTCGGGGACGTCGCGGGACTGCACGTACTGACGCAGGAACGGGCCCAACCGCGGGTCGTCGGCGCCGTCGAGCCGGACCTGGGTCTCCCAACCGGAGGCCACCACCGGGGCGGGGAGATTCTCCATCGGGCTGACGATGATGTATTCGCCCGGGGAGTAGAGGTCGTGCAGCTGCTGGACCTCATCGCGGTCCAGGTGCGGGTCATGGGTGATCCACACAGCGCCGTGCTCCTGCGAGTGCACTGCGAACTCGGTGCGCAGCGGTTCGTCGTACACGCCGCAGTTCTGCCATGCGTCGTAGTGCTCGCCGCCGGCCGGCGGATACATCTCGTACTCGGCTCGGGTGTCCATGGGCACGTGCGCTTTGGACAACCCCTCCCACTCCTGGACCCCATCGACCGCGGAACCGCGGGCCCGGTCCCCGGCACCGAACATCATGTAGGCGACCACTCCCCCGGCCAGGACCAGGGCCAGGGCGAAGAAGGCCCCCATCGCGTACGGGGATGCCGCATCCCGCGCGGGAGGCCCCGTGGCGGGGGCGGGGGGCGGGAAGGATCCGGGCTGCTGGGACTCGGGCGCATCAGTCACCCTCCGCAGCCTAGTGGCAGCTCTGGGTTCGCGTTGGCCGATCGCACAGATCCCCCGCTGGGGTCCGGCCGCGGTTCAGCCGTGCTCCTCCACCAGCTCGTCGAGCAGCTCCCCGTCCTCCTCGAACTCGGCCTCGGTACCGGAGTAAGCGCCGCTGCAGGGACCGCCGTGCTCGGGGGTGGTGACCGCACGGTCGAACTCGCGCAAGAACTCCTCCAGCTCCGGGGCCTCGGGGTCCTCGACGACCACCTGTGCGCCCCAGGCCGAGGCCACGACGGGCGCAGGCAGGTTCTCCATCGGGCTGACCAGGAGGAAGTCGCCGGGCCGGTAGAGATCGGCGAGGGACTCGACCCCGCCGGGTTCCAGGGCGTCCTCGTCGTAGGTGATCCAGACGGCGCCGTGCTCCTGTGAATGCACGCCCAGCTCCGTGCGGATGGGTTCGTCGTAGACGCCGCAGTCCTGCCAGATGGCGTAGTGGTCGCCGCCCACGGGCGGGTGCACGCCGTAATCGATGTCGGTGCCGACCTCCACGTGCGAGGCGGAGGGGACGCCGAAGTTCTGCACGGTCCCGATCTCGTCCGGGTCCGCGGGTTCGGCCGAACGGCTCACGTCGGCGATGTCGGTGCCGCTGCCGGTCGCTCCGCCCGACGAGCCGAGCAGGATGTTGCACCCGGCCGCTCCCCCGCCGACCACCAGGCCGGTCACGAGGAGGCCGACGACAAACCCCCAGCCGTTGCCGGAAGCAGGCCGGGGCGGGGTGGTTCGGGGGGTGCTGTGTCTTCGCTCCGGAGGACCGGAGGCTTGGGGGGTGGGATCGTCAGTCACGCTCGCACCTTAGCCCGCTCCCGTCCCCCGCCACCAGGGCGATACGGGACCCACACACGCCGCGGGGGCGCCCCCGTTCAGGGACGCCCCCGCGTCGGTACCGGTCGGACCGGTGCGAGCCCTACTCGCCGGTGCCGGCGGCCGATTCCTCGACCTCCGGGGTGTCCGGCACGTTGGACGGCTTCGGAACACCCTTGAAGGTGAACTGCGAATCGGCACCCTCGCCCTCGGCGTCGATCACGACGATCTGGCCGGCCTTGACGTCGCCGAAGAGGATCTTCTCGGACAGCTGGTCCTCGATGTCCCGCTGGATCGTGCGGCGCAGCGGCCTGGCACCCAGGACCGGGTCGAACCCGCGCTCGGAGAGGACCTTCTTCGCCTTCGGCTTGAGCTCGATCCCCATGTCCTTCTCCCTGAGGCGGGAATCGAGGCCCGTCACCATCAGGTCGACGATCTCGAAGATCTCCCTCTCGGTCAGCTGGTGGAAGACGATGACGTCGTCCACACGGTTGAGGAACTCCGGACGGAAGCTGTTCTTGAGCTCCTCGTTGACCTTGGACTTCATCCGCTCGTAGTTGGTACCGGCGTCGTCCTCCTTGGCGAAGCCCATGGCCACGCCCTTGGAGATGTCCCGCGTACCGAGGTTGGTCGTCATGATGATGATCGTGTTCTTGAAGTCCACGTTGCGACCCTGGGCGTCGGTGAGACGGCCCTCCTCCAACACCTGCAGCAGAGAGTTGAAGATGTCGCTGTGGGCCTTCTCGATCTCGTCGAAGAGGACCACGGAGAACGGCTTGCGGCGCACCTTCTCGGTGAGCTGGCCGCCCTCCTCGTAGCCGACGTAGCCGGGCGGGGAACCGAACAGCCGCGAGACCGTGTGCTTCTCCATGAACTCGGACATGTCGAGCTGGATCAGCGCTTCCTCGTCCCCGAACAGGAACTCGGCGAGGGTCTTGGACAACTCGGTCTTACCGACACCGGACGGGCCGGCGAAGATGAACGAACCACCGGGGCGCTTGGGGTCCTTCAGACCGGCGCGGGTACGGCGGATCGCCTGGGAGAGCGCCTTGATGGCGTCCTCCTGACCGATGACCCGCTTGTGCAGCTCGTCCTCCATGCGCAGCAGCCGGGAGCTCTCCTCCTCGGTGAGCTGGAAGACCGGGATCCCGGTGGAAGCGGCCAGGACCTCGGCGATGAGCTCCTCGTCGACCTCAGCGACGACGTCCATGTCGCCGGCCTTCCACTCCTTCTCCCGCTGAGCCTTCTTGTTCAGCAGCTGCTTCTCGTCGTCACGCAGTGAGGCGGCCTTCTCGAAGTCCTGCGCGTCGATCGCCGACTCCTTGTCGCGGCGCACGTCCGCGATCTTGTCGTCGAACTCGCGCAGGTCCGGCGGAGCGGTCATCCGGCGGATACGCATCCGCGAGCCGGCCTCGTCGATGAGGTCGATGGCCTTGTCCGGCAGGTAGCGGTCGCTGATGTAGCGGTCCGCCATCTGGGCCGCGGCCGCCAGGGCCTCGTCGGTGATGGAGACCCGGTGGTGGGCCTCGTACCGGTCGCGCAGCCCCTTGAGGATCTCGATCGCGTGCTTGGTGGAGGGCTCGTCCACCTGGATCGGCTGGAAGCGCCGCTCCAGGGCCGCGTCCTTCTCCAGGTACTTTCGATACTCGTCGAGCGTGGTCGCACCGATGGTCTGCAGCTCACCCCGGGCCAGCATGGGCTTCAGGATGGAAGCGGCGTCTATGGCACCTTCCGCCGCCCCGGCGCCGACCAGCGTGTGCAGCTCGTCGATGAAGAGGATGATGTCACCGCGTGTACGGATCTCCTTGAGGACCTTCTTGAGGCGTTCCTCGAAGTCACCGCGGTAGCGGCTGCCCGCGACGAGAGCACCCAGGTCAAGCGTGTACAGCTGCTTGTCCTTGAGCGTCTCGGGGATCTCACCCTTGGTGATCTTCTGTGCGAGGCCCTCGACGACGGCGGTCTTACCGACACCGGGCTCACCGATGAGCACCGGGTTGTTCTTGGTCCGCCGCGACAGGACCTGCATGACCCGCTCGATCTCCTGGTCCCGACCGATGACCGGGTCGAGGTTGCTCTCCCGGGCGGCCTGGGTCAGGTTGCGACCGAACTGGTCGAGAACGAGGGAGGTGGAAGGGGTGGACTCGGAGGATGCGCCCGTGGCCTGGGCCTCCTTGCCCTGGTACCCGTGCAGGAGCTGGATGACCTGCTGGCGGACGCGGTTGAGGTCCGCGCCGAGCTTGACCAGCACCTGTGCGGCCACGCCCTCGCCCTCACGGATCAGACCCAGCAGTATGTGCTCGGTCCCGATGTAGTTGTGGCCCAGCTGGAGCGCCTCACGCAGCGACAGCTCCAGGACCTTCTTGGCGCGCGGTGTGAAGGGGATGTGACCCGACGGCGCCTGCTGGCCCTGGCCGATGATCTCCTCGACCTGCTGCCGAACCGCTTCGAGGCTGATGCCGAGGCTCTCCAGGGCCTTGGCGGCGACGCCCTCACCCTCGTGGATGAGGCCGAGCAGGATGTGCTCCGTACCGATGTAGTTGTGGTTGAGCATCCTGGCCTCTTCTTGGGCCAGAACCACCACTCGCCGCGCGCGGTCGGTAAACCTCTCGAACATGTCTCGTCGCTCCTCTACAGAGCGGTCAGGCAGGGACGGTGTTTGCCGACCCAACTCTTCCGCATATCGGCCCCACAGGGATAACCGCCCCGGGGAGCTCTGCCGCACCCGTCCGTGGCCGGACGGCAGGCCCGCCGACCAGACGGACGCCTCCGCAAGGCCGGCCGCAGCCGCCCGTGCCAGAGACTTTCCCCGACGATAGGGCGTTCACCCAACATCCAACTACGAATTGCGGCGCCAGATTTCGGTGTACGCCGAAGGCGAACGGCCCGGGGACTACCGACCTTCACGGAGTCCCCGGGCCGCACGTGTGCACGCCGAATTCATATGCTGAGAGCGAACAGGCCGAGCTGCTCGAAGATGATAGGAGCCTGACCGGAATCCGGTGGCACCGGCATCCGCAAGTACGGGGAGAGCCCGGTACCCGCGGGAGACCCGCCGGTCCTGTCATGTCATTGCACTCGCGCACCCCAGCGCCTCGCGCCGTGCTCCGCCGCGGATCCCGACCGGAGACCTTGTCGCCCCGGCCGCCCGCGGCTCACGAGATATCCCCTGCACCCCCGTGTCACGGGACCGATCGTTCACGGTCCCGGGATGTCCGCGCCCGGCGTCCGCCCCTGTGCCCGCCGGAGTCATTCCATCAAGAAGTGACAACATTTCGGCGAACCTGGGGCCGCGGGCAAAGCTATCCCTTGACCGCCTCGTATTCGGCGACGATGGCGGCGGGGATACGGCCTCGCTCATTCACGGGCTTCCCGGCGGCCTTGGCCCACGCGCGAATCTCGGCGCTGCGCTCACGGCTGGGCGTATTGCGGCTGCCCTTCTTAGGGGCGCGGCCGGGCTTGCTCGGAGCCTTGCGGGCGGCCTCGACGAAGGGGCCGAGAGCTTCGCGGAGCTTGGCGGCATTACCCGCACTGAGGTCGATTTCGTACATCGAGCCGTCGAGCCCGAACGTCACCGTCTCCTCGGCCTCGCCGCCGTCGAGGTCGTCGACCAGGAAAACCTGGACCTTCTGTGCCATGGAATCAAACCTTTCAGAAGCGCGGTGTCTCCACACCTGAATATAAAGCTATCTCGGGAGAACGCAGAAGACAATTCCCAGCGAGCCAGAAATCGCCGGCACCCGGCCCGGGTTTCGGGAGCGCCTGATGGCCGCGCTGCGGATGCCCCGGCACAGGTCACCTGTACTACCGGGGCGACCGGGCGGACTCGACCGGTTACCGTGTCAACGCCCGTCGGATTCCAGACGTCCCCCGTCAGCAGCATTCGCTGCCCCGTTCGCTGCAGTGGTCTCTTCCACGCCGGAGGCGTCGTCACCGCCGTCCGCGGTCTCACCGGATCCCTTGCCGACCAGGCTTCCGTCGGTCCTGCGCGGCGCCATCTCGTTCCGCAGGATCTTGATGATGAAGAAGCAGAAGGTACCACCGACCACCGCCGGCGGCAGCAGCGCCGACAATACATCGATGAGACCAGGCGGAAGCAGCGATGACAAAAAGTCACCCATCGAAGCGGCCCACCCTTCCCGGTTGTCACTTATCGCAGCAAATACCCGACCGAGGGTCGGGACACTCCTGGGGGGATGGCGCCCGGCGGACCGGGTGACCCGTGGCCCGAGGCGCATGGCCGGGCGTCCCCCGCTTTGTCGGCGGACGTACCGGACTCCCCCCGGGCGAACCCGATCACGGCCAATGTCCGGTCGTGTGAAGCCCGTCCGTTTGGCGGGCGGAGGCGGTCCCCGTGATCGGCCCGCCGTGAATACACGGTTCGGCCCTCGGCGGTGAACTCGGATGCCTGTGGCACCACCGGCGAACGCAGCTCCACATTACCCGCCCTCTCCTACTCCGATACCACCCGGTGGTCATTGATCGTCCCGCGGGAGGATCACCGGAGTTCGACCGGGGCCCGGACGGTATCGGGAACACACGCGCCACCAGTGCCGGAAAACCTTTAGGTACCGACGGTTCAGTGCGGCTCGTCGAGGTGTACCAGCATCCGGGTGTTCCCGAGTGTGTTGGGTTTGACCCGCTCGAGGTCGAGGAATTCGGCCACGCCCTCATCATAGGAACGCAGGAGTTCCTCGTAGACACGGGCCGGCACAGGGGTACCCCGGATCGGGGAGAACCCGTGTTTGGCGAAGAATCCTGTCTCGAATGTCAGGCAGAACACACGGCGCACACCGAGTTCGCGTGCGGTGTCCAGTAGAGCGGAGACGATCCGGTGCCCCACCCCGAAACCCCGCAGGGAGGGGTCCACCGCGACGGTGCGGACCTCGGCGAGGTCCTCCCAGAGGACGTGGAGGGCACCACAGCCGACCACACGGCGCTCGCCCTCCCCACCCGGCCCCTCGGGTTCGTCCTCGGCCTCGGCGACCCAGAACTCCTGGATGTCCTCGTAGAGGTTGACGGTGCTCTTGGAGAGCACTCTGCGGTCGACGGTGTAGGTGTCGACGAGCCTGCGGACGTGGACCACATCGGCCGTGCGCGCGCGGCGCACGTGAACATGACGAACGGGCATAGCCGGACCAGCCTACGGGTGGTTCCGGATATGCCCGTGGTCGGACCCGGTCGGCGACCGAGCGCCTGTCAGATCAACTGACGCCGTGCGGCCCACACGACGGCTTCGATGGGCGTGTTCACGCCGAGCACGTCGCAGATGTTGCGGATGCGGCGGCGCAGTGTACGGGCGCTCAGCTCCAGGTGCCGGGCGGCCACCTCGGTGGTCACGCCCGTGGCGATCTCGGCCAGCAGCTCCAGCTCCTCGCGGTTCAGTTCGACCGGGGTGTAGGTGCTGCTCAGCGCGTTCTCGCCCGAACGGGCCTGGAGAGGCACCACGTTCTCCGGGTGCTCCCGGGTCCGGGGAGCGTTCTGGTCCTCTGCGGCACGTCGTACGAGTGTGGCCTGTTCCACTCCGTCCTCCCTCATCCATGTGAGTGCGGAACAACAACTCGTCACCTGTGTGGATGCCGACGGGCTCGGCTCGGTTCTGTGCACCGGAGCCCTGTCACCGCGACCCGCTCCCGGGACGCCTTCCCTCTGGCACAGGGCAGGCGTTCGGAGGCGGACACGGCGGAGCCCGCACGCCCCGGGTTCGTGAGCTGGGACGGTCAGCTCACCTTCGGAACGTTCGGCGTGTACGAGCCCGGCAGGGTCTGACCCCGGCCCGGCGCTCGCCCACCGTCGATCTTTCTCCACTTAGGCAATCGGACGAACCGAAGTCCGCCAATCAGCACGCTAGGCCGCGGAGTTCCTACCGTCAAGGCCCGATAAATGACCATGTGTGATCAGGCAAAGTCAAGGGGTGATCACGGGGTCGGAGAAAACGATCGCGTCCGAGCGTGACCTGCGTAAACAATCTTCATCGACAACGGAGTCCCAAGTACAGCCCGTGACCGGGAAAAATGTCGACATGCCCCCGCGGCGACCCTGCCGTGACCGGGGGCCGGGATGATCTGACCGAACGGTGAGACGCCCCGGCGTGGAACCGGACACCTCCATCCGGGGTGTTCCCCGGGAACGCACAAGACCCCGGACCACACGGTGCACCCGTGCTGGTCCGGGGTCCCCTCGCGGCCGTGGCCCCGTCTCAGTCCCCCGAGGGCTTGACGATCGGGAAGAGCACGGTCTCGCGGATGCCCTTGTTGGTGAAGGCCATGAGCAGGCGGTCGATACCGACGCCCACACCGCCCGACGGCGGCATGCCGTACTCCAGGGCACGCAGGAAGTCCTCGTCGAGCTGCATCGCCTCGGGATCGCCCTCGGCGGCCATGAGGGACTGCTCGGTGAGGCGGCGGCGCTGCTCGACCGGGTCGACCAGTTCGGAGTAGCCGGTGCCCATCTCCATGCCGAAGCCGATGAGGTCCCACTTCTCGGTGAGCAGCGGGTCCTCGCGGTGCCGACGGGTGAGCGGGCTGGTCTCCACCGGGAAGTCCCGCACGAAGGTGGGCTGCATGATCGTGTGCTCGACCAACTCCTCGAAGACGTGCTCGACGAGCTTGCCCTGGCCCCAGGCGTGGTCGAACTCCACACCCTTGGCCTCGGCCAGCCGGCGCACCTCCTCCACCGGGGTGCGCGGATCGACGTCGGCACCCAGCGCCTCGGAGACCGCCCCGTACAGGGTGACCTCCGGCCAGTCCCCGCCCAGGTCGTAGGTGACGCCGTCGCGCTCGATCTCGGTCGAACCGAACACGGCGCGGGCGGCCTCCTGGACGATCTCCCGGGTCACGTCCGCCATGACGTCGTAGTCGGCGTAGGCCTGGTAGAACTCCAGCATCGTGAACTCGGGGTTGTGCGTGGAGTCCGCACCCTCGTTCCGGAAGTTCCGGTTGATCTCGAAGACCTTCTCCAGGCCGCCCACGACCAGGCGCTTGAGGGACAGCTCCGGCGCGATGCGCAGGTAGAGGTCCATGTCGTAGGCGTTGATGTGCGTGGTGAACGGACGGGCCGTGGCACCGCCGTGCACCCGCATGAGCATGGGGGTCTCGACCTCGATGAAGTCGCGGGTGTTGAGCCCCTCCCGGATCGCGCGGATGGCGGCCGAGCGGCTGCGCACCATCTCCTGCGACTCGGGGTTGACGATGAGGTCGACGTAGCGCTGGCGCACCCGGGCCTCGGGGTCGGTCAGACCCTTGTGCTTCTCCGGGAGCGGACGCAGGCACTTGGCCGTGAGCGTCCAACTGTCGACCATGACCGACAGCTCCCCGCGGCGGGAGGTGATGACCTCGCCCTCCACACCGACGTGGTCGCCCAGGTCGATGTCGGCCTTCCAGGCGTCCAGGCGCTCCTTGCCGACCTTGTCGAGGGACAGCATGATCTGGATGTCGCCCGTCTCGTCGCGCAGGGTGGCGAAGCAGAGCTTGCCGCCGGCGCGGTAGAGCATGACGCGGCCGGCGATCGCGACACGGTCACCGGTGCCCGTGTCGGGCTCCAGACCCTGGTGTTTGTCACGCACGGTGCCGATCGACGTGTCGCGAGGGAAGGTCACGGGGAAGGGGTCGATACCCTCCTCCCGCAGACGGTCCAGCTTCTGCCGCCGGACGCGCATCTGTTCGGGCAGGTCGTCGTAGGTGTCGTCGTGCGCGTGATTCACGCGCACGATCCTACCGGCGCCCGTGGCCCCGACTGACCGGGGCCCGCATCACACAGCCCCGGGTCATGAGGCGTTGCGGGCGAAGACCAACCGGAGCCCGGTGAGTGTGAGCCACGGTTCGTGCACGTCGACGGTCTCGCACTCGCCCACGACGGTTCCGGCCAGACCACCGGTGGCCACGACCGTCACCTCGTCGGGGCTGTCGGTGAGCTCGGCGACCATGCGGTCGACGATCCCGTCCACCTGGCCGGCGAACCCGAAGACGATGCCCGAACGGAGCGCCTCGGTGGTGTTCTTGGCGATCGCCGCGCGCGGGCGCACCACCTCGACCATGTGGAGCTGGGCGCCGCGCTGGGACAGGGCGTCGACCGAGATGTCGATGCCCGGGGCGATGGCGCCACCCACGTACTCGCCCTTCGCGCTCACCGCGTCGAAGGTCGTGGCGGTACCGAAGTCCACGACCACGCTGGGCCTGCCGTAGAGATGGCTCCCGGGGGGNGGTCGCTGCCGACCTCCTTCGGGTTGTCCATCCGGATCGGGACACCGGTGCGCACGCCCGGCTCGACGATGACGGCCGGAACGTCGCCGTAACTGCGCCTGAACATCGCCCGCATCTCGTGCTGGGCGGAGGGCACCGAGCAGCACAGGGCGATGCCGTCTACCCCGTCCGGCCCGGTCACTGCGCTGCCGGCCACCAGCCCGTTGAGCACCACGGCCCACTCGTCGGCGGTACGGCGGGTGTCGGTACCCACCCTCCAGTGTTCGACGAGCTCTTCGCCGTCGAAGAGGCCGAGCACCGTCTCGGAATTGCCGACGTCGATCGCGAGCAGCATTCTGCGGACCCTCATCCGTGGTCGAAGTGGCGTGTCATCCAGGAAACCTGCACCAGCCCGAGCGCTCAGGCCAGGTCGAGAGCGAGGTCCAGGGCGGGGCTGGAGTGGGTGAGGCCGCCGACGGCCAGCATGTCCACACCGGTGGCAGCGACCTCGGCGGCCGTGTCCAGGGTGAGGCCGCCCGAGGACTCCAAAAGCGCCCGGCCTCCGACCAGTTCCACAGCCTTGCGCAGGTCGGCGGGGACGAAGTTGTCCAGGAGGATCTCCTCCGCGCCGGCTTCCAGGGCCTCCTCGACCTGATCGATGCGGTCGACCTCGACCTCGAGGGGCAGACCGGGGAAGCGCTCTCGGATCGCGCGCACGGCGGCCCCGACTCCCCCTGCGGCGACGACGTGGTTGTCCTTGATCAGGCCGGCGTCGCCGAGGCAGTAGCGGTGGTTGGTGCCCCCGCCGCAGCGCACGGCGTACTTGTCCAGGGCACGAAGACCGGGGCGGGTCTTGCGGCTGTCCCGCACGCGCGCGCCGGTGCCGGCCACGGCGTCGACCCAAGCGCGGGTCGCGGTGGCGATCCCGGACATGTGGGTGAGGAGGTTGAGGGCGGTGCGCTCGGCGGTGAGGAGGTCGCGGGTACGGGCAGTGGCGGTCATGAGGACGTCGCCGCGGCGGACCCGGTCGCCGTCGGCGGCGCTGCGCTTGACCTCGACGGCGCCGTC
>NZ_ANBF01000106.1 GCF_000341025.1 Nocardiopsis salina YIM 90010
CGGACCTGGTCGGCGGGGGTCGTGGCCACGGTCGTGACGTCGATGCCGGGGCCTGCGGTGAGGTCCTCGGCCAGGGCGCGGCGGACCAGGTCCACGTGGGACTGGTGGGGCGCGGTCCAGGGCAGGGTGAACTCCGCGCGGGCGGCGGGGTCGCGCTCGCTCTCGGGGGCGGCCAGGGGGAAGGAGATGCTGTCGAGCTCGGCGCGCAGGGCGGGTGGCAGGGAGGGCTCGGAGGCCTCGAGTGCGGTCACGGGGGTGTCGCCTTCCTGTCGGACGATGACGGCGGTGGAGCGCAGGCCGGGGCGGGG
>NZ_ANBF01000107.1 GCF_000341025.1 Nocardiopsis salina YIM 90010
GGTCCCGGGGTCGGCCGTGCTGTGGCCCGCAAGGGTGTCGAGCTCCCGTGTCAGGGCGGTCAACCCCTCCCCGGTGCGCAGGACCCCGGCGTGCTGCGACATCAGGGACCGCAGGCGCGGGACGAGTGCGGGGTCGACGGACGGGACGGCGGTGGGGGCCGGTTCGAGCGCAGCCGGGTCCGCAGCGGGGCGGGGGCGGTCGGCAGCCAGGCGGACGGCACCCCGCTCGGCCTGCACGAGCCCCTCCAGCAGTGAGTTGGAGGCCAGCCGGTTCGCGCCGTGCACGCCCGTGCGGGAGACCTCGCCGACCGCCCAGAGCCCCGGCAGCGAAGTGCGTCCGTCCGTGTCGACCTCCACCCCGCCGGACGCGTAGTGGGCGGCGGGCGCGACCGGC
>NZ_ANBF01000108.1 GCF_000341025.1 Nocardiopsis salina YIM 90010
CGGCGGCCGAAGTGGCGTGTCTCCAGGTACACATGGTCCGTGCCCTGATCGGCCATGACCCGGGCGATGGTGCGGGCCACGACGTCGCGCGGGGCCAGGTCGGCGAGCTCGTGCACCCCTTCCATGATCCGTCTGCCGTCTGAGTCGACGAGGTGGGCGCCCTCACCGCGCAGCGCTTCCGAGACCAGGGGTTGGCGGCCGCGAGCTTCTGGCCCCAGCCACAGAACGGTCGGGTGGAACTGGACGAACTCCAGGTCGCGCAGGCGTGCGCCGGCACGGGCTGCCAGAGCGAGACCGTCCCCGGTGGACACGGGCGGGTTCGTGGTGGACGCGAAGACCTGCCCCAGGCCGCCGCTGGCCAGTACCACCGCCGGGGCGTGGACCGCGCCCACACCGTCGCGTTCACCCTCGCCCATGACGTGCAGGGTCACACCGCCCACGGCTTCCGTCGCCGGGTCACGCAGGACGTCGAGAGCCACGGCGTGCTCGATCGTCTCGATGCGTTCCTCGGCCCGGACCGCCTCGACGAGCGCGCGCTGGATCTCGGCCCCGGTCGCGTCTCCCCCGGCGTGCGCGATGCGGTCGGCACGGTGGCCTCCCTCCCGGGTCAGGGCCAGGCCACCGGCGCTGGAGCGGTCGAACTCGGCTCCCAGGGCGATGAGCCGGCGCAGCGCTTCCGGGCCCTCGGTGGCGAGCACGTGCACGGCGAGCGGGTCGCACAGTCCGGCGCCGGCGAGGTGGGTGTCGACCATGTGCGCGACGGGGCGGTCGCCCGGGTCCATCGCGGCGGCGATCCCGCCCTGCGCATAGAACGTGGACCCGTGGGAGAGCAGCTCCTTGGTCACGAGCACCACCCGGGCACCCGGGCGGTGCCGTGTGTGGGCCAGGGCGGTACTGAGTCCGGCGATGCCCGACCCGACCACGACGGTGTCGGCACCGACGGACCACCCGGGGGCGGGGGCGTCGAGCCGGGTGGAACGGGGCGGCGTCGGTGCGCTCATCTGTCTCTCTCGGGAAGGGGGCTGGAGGTGCGCTCAGAGCGGCACCACGGTGTTGTCGATGAGTCTGGTCGTGCCCACGCGGGCGGCCACGGCAAGGACCGCGGAACCGGTGTGGTCGGCGGAGGCCTCCTCGAAGGTGGCCGTGTCGACCAGAGCGAGGTAGTCGAGTCGGACCGGCGGGGTCTCGGCGGCAGCATCGTCCAGGACCTTGCGGGCGGCCGTGCGTACTGCGTCGGCTCCCCCGGGTGCGGCCTCGCGGCCGGCCTCCAACGCACGCGCGAGGGACAGGGCGCTCGCGCGTTCCGCCTGCGACAGGTAGTCGTTGCGGCTGGAGGAGGCCAGGCCGTCGGCGTCGCGTTGCAGGGGTGCCCCGACGATCTCCACCGGGAGGTCGAGGTCGGAGACCATGCGCCGCACGAGGGCGATCTGCTGGGCGTCCTTCTCACCGAAGACGGCGAGGTCGGGACGTACGAGGTGGAAGAGCTTGGCCACGACGGTCAGAACCCCGGTGAAGTGGCCGGGGCGGAAGGCGCCCTCGAGGCGTGCGCCCATGGTTCCGGCGTCGACCGTGATCATCTGCGGGACCGGGTACATGGTCGCCGTGTCGGGGGCGAAGACCACGTCGGCGTGCTCCTCGGCCAGTACCCGGACGTCGGCTTCCAGGTCCCGGGGGTATCGCTCGTAGTCCTCGCCGGGGCCGAACTGGAGCGGGTTGACGAACACGCTCACGACCACGGTGTCGGCCTGTTCGCGGGCCAGGCGCACGAGACTGCGGTGCCCGCCGTGCAGGGCACCCATGGTGGGGACGAGGCCGACGCGGCCCGCGCCGGCGAGGGCGGAGCGCAGTTCCCCCGGGGTACGGACGACGACGGGGCCGTGCGGGGCGGATGCAGTCATGGGCGCTCCCTCGGTAGTGCCCGGGGCCGGAGCCGGTCCGGGCCCGGGGCGGTGGTCGGTGTGGTCAGCGGCGCAGCACGTCGAGGAGGCGTTCGGCGTCCTCGGGTTTGAGCATGCCCGCGGTGATGGCACGGTCGGCGGTGAGACGTGCGAGCTCGACGTAGCTGGCGACGCTCTCGGGAGCGTTCTCCCGGAGCTGCTCGATGTGCCCGGCCACGGTGCCGGAGTCACCGCGCAGGACCGGTCCGCTGAGGCCGTGGATGCCCAGGCGCAGGGCGTTGTCGAGGGACGCGCTGAGCATGGGCGCGAGCAGGCGCCCGGGTTCGGGCACCCCCGCGCTCTCCAGGAGCCCGGCGCTCTCGGCGACCAGGGTGACCAAGTGGTTCGCACCGCCGGCCAGGGCCGCGTGGTACAGGGTTCGCTTGTCCTCGGCGATCCACACCGGTTCCGCCCCCATTTCGACGACGAGGGCCTCGGCGATGGGGCGGAGCTGATCGGGCGCGGTGACGCCGAACGCGCAGTCGGGGAGGCGTTCGATGTCCTCGTCGCGCCCGGTGAAGGTCATCGCAGGGTGCAGGGCCAGCGGCAGTGCACCGACGACGGTCGCGGGGGCAAGCACCCCGTACCCGTGGGCGCCGCTGGCGTGCACGAGGATGGTGCCCCGCAGGTCGGTGTCGGTGCCCGCGAGCCCCTCGGCCACGTCGGCGAGGGCGTCGTCGGGGACGGTGAGCAGGACGAGATCGCTGGCTGCGACGACCTCGGCGGGGTCCATGATGCGGGTACCCGGCAGCCGCTCCTCGACATACCCGCGGGAGCGTTCGGAGACCGCGGCGGCCGCAACGACCTCGTGCCCCGCGCGGCCGAGCGCCTGGGCGAGGACCGATCCGACCCGGCCGGGGCCGATGACCCCGACCCGCAGCCGTGCGGGACGCCCCTGCGTCGACTCCATCGTGCGTGCCCCCTCGGTGGTCAGGTGTGTCCGGCCCGTTCCCTCGGCCGTGACGCCTGAGCACACGATAGCGGCCCCGGGGACACGTGCGGGGGCGGGCACCTCGGCACCCGCCCCCTGTGTGTTCCTGCCGGAGCCGCCCGGTCAGTCCTGGATGATCACGCCCGTGTTGAAGCACGAGGACTGTGTCTGGCCGAGCACGGCGTTGCCGTTGCCACAGCCCTGGTTCTCGTTCTCCACCCCGTTGATGTAGGCGAGGTTGCCGCTCACGTCGGAGCCGTGGTGATGTGTCCAGGTCCCGGCGTGCGCGGCGGCCGGTGCGGCGAGGAGGACCCCGGCGGAGGCCAGGGCGACAACACCGGTGGCAAGCGTCTTCTTGAGCACTGCGCGTCTCCTTCTCGATCCGGTCGGGGGGACCGCCGGACCGTGTGTGTTTCCCGAGGGCACCTTCTGGGGGGCGCCGACCGGGAACCTACCGATCGAAAGCCCGGGGTAACCGGGCTGAGCTGGGGAGATAACGATCCATCCAGTGGACATGACGTTGTGTAGCGTCGGAGCGAGGCGCCGGTCGGGACGTAGGTGCATACGTCCGCCGATGTTCCGTTGCCCTGCGTGACGGGCGCGGACGGTTCTCGCAGGCCCCGAACGGGGGTTGCGGTCGGTCCGGGCCGGGGCGGTGACCGGGCCCTGACACGCACGAGGGGGGCCGCCCCTGGGAGGGACGGCACCCCGTGGCTG
>NZ_ANBF01000109.1 GCF_000341025.1 Nocardiopsis salina YIM 90010
TACTTGACGGTGGCGCCGGACCCCGCGCAGTTGGCGCTGGAGATGCCCAGGAGGCCGATGGAGTTGCCGCAGGCGTTGACGGGCACGTCGGCGTCCACCACGGCCTGGTTGCCGGAGAGGACGCCGCCGTTGCCGGAGGTCGCGACGTCGCTGTCGGCCATGGCGGGCGCGCCGCTGAACAGCACACCCCCGGCGGCGGCAGCGATGGCACTGGCGGCGAGAGCCTTCTTCAACATGTGTCTCTCCTGAGGACCCGGCCCGTGTGGGGCGGAACCGGGTGTTGACTGTCAGTGGAAAGTCGAGCACACACGGTGCTCATGTGCCATTCAGGCACAAGTACCGACTGTTCGCGGGCGGAACCGTTGAACGTAATTCGGATGTGACCTGCAACGATGGCGAAGAGTGTCGTTTCGTGCCGTCTTGTCAGCACATGGAGGCCCGGGTTTCGGCCGCCGCGGGACAGACCTTCGGGCCGACCGAAGCACCCCCGGGCACGGCAGAGGCGCCACCCCACGACACGGGATGGCGCCCACACACCCACGCCCCCGCCGACCGGCCGCCCGCCAGGGCCCCTCGGGGCAGAGCCGGTCAGGCCGGAGCGTGCACACTCACGGAACTACCAGTTCTTGACGGTGGATCCGGAGTCCGTGCAGTTGGCGCCGGAGACACCCAGGATCGCGATGGAGTTGCCGCAGACGTTGACGGGCACGTCGGCGTCCACCACGGCCTGGTTGCCGGAGAGGNGGCAACGTCGCTGTTGGCCATGGCGGGAGCACCGGTGAACAGCACACCGCCGGCGGCGGCGACGATGGCACTGGCGGCGAAAGCCTTCTTCAGCATGTTTTCTCCTATGGACCGGCTCCCGTGGGGGAACCAACCGTCCGGAAGTCGACGATTTGTATGACTGCGAACACTCCCCGTGTTCAGGAACCATTGAGCCACATCCGGCGCCCCCATGGGCCCGGATTCCCCGAACTTTTTCCGGCCGTGACCTGGAGTTATAGCCCGGAGTGATATCGCATGTCGGACATGGCATGACCGACGGGCAGGAAATCAGCCCGCATATGTGCCATAGCTCACATGCGCCGCAGGGCACACATGCGACCCACACACGACGAAGCGCCGCCCCGCCGGAAGCGGGACGGCGCCGGGCGCAGCTACCTGGCGAGCGGTGCCCCAGGGCCTGGTTCGCGAACACCGGCCCACACCTTCACCCGCCACCACCCCCGACGGACGCCTCCGGCTCAGTACCCGTCGGAGCAACGGGAGGCGCCCACCGAACAAGCCTCAGTGCTTGACCGACGCCCCGGAGTCGGTGCAGTTGGCGCCGGAGACACCGAGCACGGCGACCGAGTTGCCGCAGACGTTGACAGGGACGTCGAGGTCGGCGACGAGCTGGTTGCCGGAGAGGACGCTGCCGTTGCCGGAGGTCACGACGTCGTCGGCAGCCATGGCGGGGGCGCCGGTGAACAGCACGCCACCGGCGGCGGCAACGATCCCACTGGCGGCGAGAACCTTCTTCAGCATGTCTTTCTCCTGAATGTCGGAGCTGAGGCGCCGACGGTTGCTTACGCTTTGCAGTAATGCGAACACTTTTTGTGTCCGCTGTTATTCAGCCACACCGCGGCCCAGGTGTGGCGATCACCGTCGGCGTGTCGCAGGACCGTGCCCGAAAAGCCTCAGGAGCTGCGGGGATCGTGCCGACCACGGGTCAGCGTCGCGCGGGTCGCCCAGCGCTCCGTGCCCGCGTCGGGGTTCCGTGCCCGGCGCCCGTGAGTGATGAGGGCGTCCAGGACGGAGCGCGCGTGACCGGGCTCCAACCCGTGGGCGCGGCCCTCGGCCGGCCCGGGCGGGGTGTCCGTGCCCACGGACAAGCGGCCGGTGAACCGTGACAGCGGGCCCTCGGACAGGCGCAGGGCCTGCACACGTTCCACCGGGACCACATCCGTGACCCGGCAGAAGACCCCGTGGGTTGTGACGAACAAGTGCTCATCGGCGCCGGCATCGCTGTGGTACGGGCCTCCGCCCGGGACCAACGGCACCGCCACCGCGTCACTGTCCGGGAAGACCTCGTTGACCAGGGCGAACGCGCGGCGGCGGGGCGCCACCGGGAGCAGGGTCGCCGAGTCGCCCTGCCGTGCGCCCGCGTAACCGGCGACGTTGGCCTCCACCCGAGCGACGCCGAGGGCCCGCCACAGGAGCGGTTCCACGACGCGTACGGCCTGGACCCGGCCGGGCGGCACCGTCTGCATCCGGCGCTGGAACATGCCGTAGCGCAGGCGGAGCCCGTCCCCGGAGGTCGAGGCGTAGAAGTCGGTGTAACGGGTGAGCGGGCCCCAGAAGTGCCGCAACAGACCGAGCACGAGCGGGACGACCGCACCGAAGACCCCCGGTTCCCCAAATACCACACCTGCGGTGAGCAGCATCAACAGCGCCATGAAGGAAAGCAGGACCGGGACCCGGAAGAGCAGCGCGCCCAGCAGGAGTGGGAACGGCAGGCGGTAGAACGGCCACTCGGGGGCCTCGGGCGCGCGCCCGGGGAGACCCGCGGCATGTGCAAGGATCGCGACGCGCAGGCGTTCGGCGAGGTCGTGGCGCAGACAGCGGAGGCGGACGACGCTGCCGTCGCCCCCGGCCAGTTCCACGCGGAGTTCAGCCAGGCCGAAGACCTGCATGAGGAGCGGCCGCACCACGTCGACGGCCTGGAGCCGGCTGAGCGGTATCTCCCGGGAACCGCGCAGGACGAGGCCGCTGTGCACGACGAGGTGATCACCGCGCAGCCCGAACGTGGCATACCACCAGGCGGGCAGGCAGTACGCGAGCGCACCGAAGGCCACCCCGACCGTCATCATGAGGACCCAGTCGAACCCGAACAGGCCCAGGATCGGCCCAGCAAGTGCGACGAAAACGATGGTGACCGCGATGACCTGGAACGGGACGGCGAACCAGTGGGCGCGGAAGACACCCGTGGTGACGTCCTGGAGCGTGCGGGGCATCGGGGCTGCGTGCCACTGCCCCTGGGGCGCGGGCGGCACGGTCTGCGGCGGAGCCCATTGCGCGGCGTGCGGGCCGTGCGACGAGGTGGGACCGTGCAGGTACTGCGGAGGGCCCTGACCCTGCGGAGGGCCCTGGGGCCGGTGCGCCCATCCCCCGGGCGGCGGGCCGGGAGGTGGCCCGGGAGGTCCGGTTGGCGGGCCCTGCGGCGGGCCGGGCGGCGGTCCTCCCCCGGGTACCGACCATCCTTCGCCGGGCCGCGGCGTTCCCCCGTGCCCGCGGTCGGCATCCCCTTGTTCCGGCTGTGCTGGTCCGTGCAACTACAACCCCGTCGAGAAGCTCTCGCTGCGCGCCGCGAGGCGGCCCCGCAGCTGGACGGCCTGCTCCAGCGGCAGACCCAGGACCCTGGTGTCGGCGGTGCTGGCCGCCGTGCGGATGCGGACCGTGGCGATCCCGAACGCCTGTTCCAGGATGTCGGCCGTCATGTCGACGACCTGCATGCGCCCGTAGGGGACCACGACGAGCTGGCGGAGCAGGACCCCGTAGGTCAGGTACAACTCCGACTGCCCTTCGACGAAACCCCAGGAACGCCGGAACGCCCCGGCCACGAACCAGCTGACGACGAACGCGACCAGCACGGCCGCGCCCCAGGCCAGAGCCCAGGACCAACCGGCCCAGACCAGGGCCATAATGCCTCCCAGGACACCCACCATCAGGCAGACGCCCGCGGCGATCACGCGGCGGTACCACGCCAGAGCCCCGGGCACCCGGTTCCAGTGTGTGCCCTCGGGCGGGTCGAAGGGCCCCGGGGGCCGCGCTGGCCCGGGCGTCACGTACGGCGGATTCGGCTCGCTGCTCTCCACGAGGCCAGTCAACCATCCGTACGCAAGCCCCTGGAGGACCCTCCCGGGCCGCGTTCCCGGGCCGGGAGGGTCAAGCCGCGGCGTCGTCGTCCCGTTCGTCGTCGGGAACGCGGCACGAGTGCTCCAGGTACAGCGCGGCGCCCAGCAACAGCGCGGCTGCGGCCGAGGTACCCAGGGCGTTGAGGAACACCTCGCGGTGCACGGGCAGCGCGAGGGTCTCCACCAGGGGCAGGGCCAGACCGACGAAGAAACCCGCGGCGAGCGCGGCGAGCACCACGCTCGCCTTGGCCAGGGCCAACAGGCGCGCTGCACTGAGCGGCTCCATGGGTTCGGTGCCCGGCGCGCGGTGGATCCGGCGCCGGGTCCGGGACGCCGTGAACAGCTCGGCGAGCGCCAACAGGAGCAGGGTCGGGATGGCCGACCACGGCACCAGCGGGATCCCGGCCACGAGCTGGTTGGCCAGGAGCCCCAGCAGTACCCCACACACCGCGAGCAGCGCCGGCAGACGCCATCCCGTGGGAGCGATCCGGTCCTGGGGCTCGTCCTCGGCCATCACGTCCCCCGCGGCAGGGACAGCGCCAGGTCGTCCCGGCGCTGCAGTTCCTGGTCCTCACCCAGGCCCTCGAGCAGGTCGGCGACGCTCCCGTGTCCGGGCAGCTCGGCCCCGGGGGCAGCCTCCGACCACGGGCGCAGCACGAAGGCACGCTCGTGTGCGCGCGGGTGCGGAAGGGTCAACACAGGGTCGTCGGAACGCGTGTCACCGAAGCCGATGACGTCCACGTCCAGGGTTCGGGGCCCCCAGCGCACCTCGCGGACCCGGTCGAAGTCCTGCTCGACGCCCTGGGCCCGGGCCAGCAGCGCGCGCGGCTCCTCGTCGGTCTCCACGACCAGCACAGCGTTGAGGAACGCACCCTGCTCGGGCCCGCCCACCGGCGCGGTCTCGAACACCGGCGACAGCGCCACCGCCCGCGGCGCGCCCGGCCCCGAGAGCAGCGCGTCGACCGCGCCCTGCAGCGTCGCCCACCGGTCGCCCAGGTTCGACCCCAGGGACAGTACAGCCGTGGTCACCGTTCCTCCTCCCGACGCCTGTCGACGGTCACAGCCACGTCCGCGAACTCGTGCTCGATGGGCGCGGACGGTTTGTGCACGGTCAGCTCCACGCGTTCCACGAGCGGGGCGGCCAGGCACACCCGGGCCAGGCGTTCGGCGAGGGTCTCGATCAGGTCGACGGGTTCGCCCGTCATGACCTCCACGAGCCGGTCGGCGAGCACCCCGTAGTGCACGGTGTCCTCGACCCGGTCGGAGGCCGCAGCGGTGGCGGCGTCCACGTGCAGAACCGCGTCCACGACGAACTCCTGGCCCTGGCGGCGTTCGAAGTCGAACACCCCGTGGTGGCCGACCGCCCGCAGCCCGCGCAGGGTGATGCGGTCATGCATCCGGGGTGCCCTCCCCCTCCTCGTCCTCCTCCATGAGGACGGGTGACGCGTGGTGGGACCACAGGCGCCACCCCTGCTCGGTGTCGACGAACAGGTTGGTGGTGACCACCTGGCCACCGGCGACGAACCCGGGGCTGTCGTCCTCGGCCGTGAGCACGTTCTCCTCGCAGGTGACCATCGCGATGTCGCCGGCCACCCCGATGTGCGTCTCGGTGAGCACGTACTGGATGTAGGTCACGTTGGCCATGATCAGCGACCAGGCCCGCATGATCTCGGTACGCCCGCGCAGCAGGGGCCAACCGGGGTTGACGCAGACGATGTCCGGGGCATCGTGCTCCTCGGCCCAGACCGCCTGCATCAGGTCGATGTCGCCGTTCTCGATGGCGCTGTAGAACTGCGCGTTGGCGTCGGCCACGCGCTCCATGACCTCCTGCCGCGAATTCACAGGCCACCCCGGGCGGTGGGGCGCTCGCGGCCCTCGGTCAGGCGGGCACCACCGTCGGACCAGGCCGAGGCCACCCGGACGGCGTCGGCGTTGGGGCGCACGTCGTGCACCCGCACCGCCCAGGCGCCCCGGTCGGCCGACAGGGTCGTGACGGCAGCGGTCGCGGCATCGCACTCGGTGAAGAGGCGGTCCTCGCCCTTGGGGTCACCGAGGAGCCGACTCAGGAAGCGTTTGCGGGACCCGGCCACCAACACGGGGCGGCCGAGCTCGTGGAACCGTTCGAGCTGGTGGAGCAGCGCCCAGTTGTGCGCCGGCTCGGGGCGTTTGGAAAAGCCCAGTCCCGGGTCCAGAACGATCTGGTCGGGAGCAACACCTGCACTGATCATGGCCTCCATACGATCACGGAGCTCATCGAGGACCTCCTGCACGACATCCGTGTACACGGCACGGCTCTGCATGTCATGACTATGCCCACGCCAGTGCATCAACACGTACGCCACACCGGAAGAGGCCACCAGACGGGCCATGTCGGGGTCGGCCAGCCCGCCGCTCACGTCGTTGACCAGAACCGCGCCGGCCTCGACGGATCGCTCCGCGACCCGGGCCCGCATCGTGTCCACGCTGACGGCCACACCACTCGCGGAGAGTTCGCGGACCACCGGAACGACCCTGCGCAGCTCCTCCTCGGCCGACACCCGTTGGGCACCTGGCCGGGTGGACTCACCGCCCACGTCGACGACGTCTGCCCCTTCCTCGACCAGGTGCAGACCGTGGTCGACCGCCCGGCCGTGGTCGAACCACGCGCCGCCGTCGGAGAAGGAATCGGGGGTCACGTTGACGACCCCCATGACCTGGCACCGCCCCTGTTCGGGCAGGCCCGGAACTGTGTAATTCGGCCCCATGGGGATCACCCTACGCGCAGGCGGAGGGGCCGGGAGCAGCTGCCCCGGCCCCTCCGGTCGGTCCTTCGTTCTTCGGATGTCGCCGCCTCAGCGGCGGTCCAGGATCAGGCTCATCGCCTCGGCCCGCGTGCGGTCGCTGGCCCGGAACGCACCCCGGACCGCGGAGGTCACGGTCTTGGCCCCGGGCTTGCGGATACCGCGCATGGACATGCACAGGTGCTCGGCCTCGACGACGACGATCACACCGCGGGGGTCGAGGGAGTCCATGATGGCATCGGCGACCTGCCCGGTCAGGCGCTCCTGCACCTGGGGGCGGCGCGCGTAGACGTCCACGAGCCGGGCCAGCTTGCTCAGCCCGGTGATGCGCCCGTCGGCGCCGGGGATGTAGCCGACGTGCGCGACCCCGTAGAAGGGCACGAGGTGGTGCTCGCAGGTGGAGTAGAGCTCGATGTCCTTGACCAGGACCATCTCTTCGTGGTCGGCCTCGAAGGACGTGGTGAGCACGTCCCCGGGCTTCTGGTCGAGACCGGCGAACTGCTCCTCGTAGGCCCGGGCAACGCGCGCCGGCGTCTGCTGGAGCCCGTCGCGGTCGGGATCCTCACCGATCGCGAGCAGGATCTCCCGGACGGCCTTCTCGATGCGGGCGTGGTCGACGGATCTGGGAGGAATGTCCTCGATCTCGCTCACGTGTCCCCTCCCTCGGTCTCGGCGGACGAGCCGGTGAGCTGTCCGTTGGGCGATGTTCCCTGGACCTCGGTGCCGTTGAGGCGCGCGAGCTCCTTCTCCGACCGCACGGGCGGACGGTCGGACGGCTGGCGCTTGCCGTACCCGGTGAAGGAGCCGCGCGAGGCGCGCTTCTCCACGGGGGCGAAGACCTCCAGCACCTGCGACTTGGTGAGCGTCTCCTTCTCCAGGAGCTGCAGCACGAGATGGTCGAGCACGTCGCGGTATTCCACGAGCACCTCGTAGGCCTCGTCGTGCGCGGACTCGATGAGGCGGCGGACCTCCTCGTCGATGACCGAGGCGATCTCGTCGGAGTACTCGGGGGCGTGCGACATCTCCCGGCCCAGGAACGGCTCGGAGCCGGAGGTGCCGAACTTGCGCGCACCCAGCCGCTCGCTCATGCCGTACTCGGTGACCATGTTGCGGGCCAGGCTCGTGGCCTTGTCGATGTCGTTGTTGGCGCCCGTGGTGGGCTCGTGGAAGACGAGCTCCTCGGACGCCCGCCCGCCCAGCATCATGGCGAGCTGGTCCATCATCTGCGAACGCGTGGTGAGGAACTTGTCCTCGGTCGGCAGGGACATGGTGTAGCCCAGGGCGCTGCCGCGCGGCAGGATCGTGATCTTGTGGACCGGGTCGGCGTTGGGAAGCGCGTGGCCGACGAGCGCGTGACCGCCCTCGTGGTAGGCGATGACCTTCTTCTCGTGGTCGGACATCACCCGGGTCTTGCGTTCGGGGCCGGCCATCACCCGTTCGATGGCCTCCTCCAGGAGGGAGTGGGTGATGACGTCTTCGCCCCCGCGCGCAGATAGCAGTGCGCCCTCGTTGATGACGTTGGACAGGTCCGCACCGGTCATCCCGGCGGTCTGGCGGGCGATGACGTCGAAGTCGACGTCCTCCGCCATCGGCTTGCCCTGGGAGTGCACCTTGAGGATGTCTCGGCGCCCATCCATGTCGGGGCGGTCCACGACGACCTGCCGGTCGAAACGGCCCGGTCGCAGCAGCGCGGGGTCGAGGATGTCGGGGCGGTTGGTGGCGGCGATGAGGATGACGCCGCCCTTGACATCGAAACCGTCCATCTCGACGAGCATCTGGTTGAGCGTCTGCTCGCGCTCGTCGTGGCCGCCGCCCATGCCGGCGCCGCGGTGGCGCCCGACGGCGTCGATCTCGTCGATGAAGATGATCGCGGGGGCGTTGGCCTTGGCCTGCTCGAACAGGTCGCGCACACGCGAGGCACCCACACCGACGAACATCTCCACGAAGTCCGAACCGGAGATCGAGTAGAACGGCACCCCGGCCTCACCGGCCACGGCGCGCGCCAGCAGGGTCTTACCGGTACCGGGCGGGCCCATGAGCAGCACGCCCTTGGGGATCTTGGCTCCCATGGACTGGAACTTCTCGGGGCTCTCCAGGAACTCCTTGATCTCGTGGAGTTCCTCGATGGCCTCGTCCGCACCGGCGACGTCGGAGAAGGTGTTCTTCGGGGTGTCCTTGGTGATGAGCTTGGCCTTGGACTTGCCGAAGTTCATCACCCGGGAACCGCCGCCCTGCATCTGGCTGAAGATGAACCAGAAGATCAGGATGAGGATGACCAGCGGCAGGAGGGTGAACAGCGCGGTCGTCCACACGGGGGTCGTGGCCACCGACACCTGGTAGGAGTCGACGTTGCCTTCCTCGCTGTCGGCCGACGCCTGGAGCATCTCCGCGAGCTGCGTTCCCTGGTCCTCGACCCAGTAGGCCTCGAGAACCTCGTCGCCCGTCGTCGTGAGCACGATGCGCTGGTCACGGTCGACGATCTCGGCGCTGACCACGTCGTTGTTCTCGACGAGCTGGTAGATCTCCGAGATGTCGGCCTCGCGCGTCTCGGGCCCGCCGCCGATGTCGAACACGCGGAAGCCGATGACGAGGACGAGGAGAACGGCCAGGATCCAGATCCACGGGCCGCGGAAAATACGCTTCAGATTCATGTGAGCGGTCCCCTGACGGGTCCGTCCCTTCTGACCAGGCAGCAGCCCGCACCGGAGGAGTTTCCGAAGCAGGACCTATCGGACACGTGCTCCCCGCGAAGTCGCCGGGATCATCGACGGTACACCTCACGTCGCCGGGCGGGCACACCGCACATTCGGAGCAGTGTCCCCCGCGGTCGAGGGGCGTGGGGCCGTCGAAGGAACCAACGACGGCGCCCCGCCGAGTTGTTCCCCGGACGGGTACAGGGACCGGGGTGAGACGGGCTACGCGCCCAACGTGTGGTGACCTACGCGTCGTCCTCGTAGACGTGCGGAGCGAGCGTGCCGATGAGCGGCAGGTTGCGGTAGCGCTCGGCGTAGTCGAGGCCGTAACCGACGATGAACTCGTTGGGCAGGTCGAAGCCGACGTAGCGCACGTCGAGGTCGACGTCGAAGGCCAGCGGCTTGCGGACCATCGTGCAGATCTCCACCGACGCGGGTCCGCGCGACTTGAGGTTGCCGACCAGCCAGGACAGCGTGAGCCCGGAGTCGATGACGTCCTCGACGATGAGGACGTCGCGGTCCTTGATGTCGGTCTCGAGGTCCTTGAGGATGCGCACCACGCCGGAGGAGGTGGTGCCCGCGCCGTAGGAGGAGACGGCCATCCAATCCATCGCGACCGGCGAATGCAGGGCCCGCGCGAGGTCGGCCATGACCATGACGGCGCCCTTGAGCACGCCCACGATCAAGAGGTCCCGGCCCGCGTAGTCCGCGTCGATCTGCGCGCCCATCTCCTGCAGGCGCGTGGTGATCTGCTCTTCCGTGACCAGGACCTTCTCGAGGTCCTGGCCCATGTCCTTGGCGTCCACGCTTCGTGTTCCTCGCTGCTGGGTTCCCCGTGTGCGGCACCAGGATAAACGCGGACCGAACCGACACCGTGCGCCAGTCATCTCCCGATGCTGATGCGGCCGCCGTTGCGGCGCCCACGCAGGCCGCCGGGCAGGTCGATGTGGGACTGGCCACGCCAGTCGGTCACCAGGCGGTCGAGCTCGCGCACGTGCCCGGCGTTGAGGTCGCCGGCGGGGCATCCGGCGTCGAGCGCGGCGCGGTGCAGGACCCGGGTACGCAGGGCGGGCGGGGCGGACTCGAGTTCGGCGACGGAGAGCCCTTCCGCTGGGTCGCCGCCGGCGCGGGAACGCACGTCCGCGGCGAGGCCGTCGAGGGTGTCGGCATCCGCACGCAGCATCCCGGCGGTACGGGCGAGCGCGCGTGCGATGCCCGGACCGAGGGTCTTCTCCAGGGCGGGGAGCGCGTCGTGGCGGACCCGGGAGCGGGAGAAACGCGGGTCGTGGTTGTGCGGGTCCTCCCACGGCGAGAGGTCCATGCACAGGCAGGCGCGGCGCACGGTCTCGCGGTCCAGTTCGAGGAACGGCCGCAGGTAGGCGCCGGAACGGGGCGGCATCCCGGCGAGCGAGCGAGCGCCAGAACCGCGGGCCAGACCGAGCAGCACCGTCTCGGCCTGGTCGTCCAGGGTGTGGCCGAGCAGCACGGCGGCGGGTGCATGGTCGGAGACCACGGCGTCGAGCGCGGCATACCTGGCGGTGCGGGCGGCCGCCTCTGGACCGCCCCGGCGGGCCACACGCACGGTACGCACCAACGCGGGGTCCAGGCCCAGATCCTCCATGGCCCCGGCGACGGCGACGGCGCGGTCGGCCGAACCGTCCTGCAACCCGTGGTCGACGGTCACACCACCGGCCCGGCGGCCGCGTCGGGGCGCCTCGAAGGCCAGGGCCCCGGCCAGCGCCAGGGAGTCGGGGCCGCCGCTGCAGGCCGAGAACACGGTGGTGTCCCGTGGCAGGGGGGG
>NZ_ANBF01000110.1 GCF_000341025.1 Nocardiopsis salina YIM 90010
CCGCGATGGCGGCGGGGCGCACCACGCGGTCGATCCACGCGTTCGGGTCTCGGATCTCCGCCATCGTCGGCAGAGTCTCGCGAGAGGTCCACACCTTGTTGAACTCGGCCATGCCCACCTGGGCGACGACCGTGCGCACGAAGGCGGCACCCTCCTCGTACTGCTTCATCTTCATGTCCATGCCGAGGAGCTGGCGCATGATGCGGTCGAGGGGGTTGGCGGACTCGCGGCGCTTCTGGAACCGGGCACGGATGCGCTCCACACTCGGCACGACCTCGGGACCGACGGCGTCCATGACGTAGTCGCCGTGCCCCTCGGCCAGGCTCATGACCGCACTGACACGGTCCATGATCTCCTGCTGCTCCTGGCTCTGGAAGGCGGTGAGCAACCCGCCGGCCTCACCGTCACCGCGAACCGCACCGGCCACGGCCTCGCCCGCCGCGCGCAGGCGGTCGACGAAGGCGGCGGCATCCATCTCCGAGGAGAGCAGGAGCTCCTGCATGAGGTCCTGGACGTACCCGCGCAGCCACGGCGTCGACGTGAACTGCATCCGGTGGGTCTCCTCGTGCAGGCAGACCCAGAGGCGGAAGTCGTGCGGGTCGACGTCCATCTCGCGTTCGGTGTTGACAATGTTGGGCGCGACCAGGGTCAGGCGCCCGGTCGGCAGGTTCCCGTCGGGGTCGGGTGGAAGGAAGAGTTCGTACTGGCCCAGGACCTTCCCGGCCAGGTAGGAGAGCACGGCGCCGAGCTGCATCCCGGTCACGCGGGACCCGACGGCGCCCGCCAGGTTCGCGCCGGGGGTCTCGGAGCGTTCGCTGCTCATCTGTTCGAGGGCGGGTTCGAGCACGACCCGGAACCCGTCGACATTGGCGCGGATCCAACCGGGGCGGTCGACGATCACCGCGGGGCCGGTCGGCACGAGAGGGTTCAAACCGGTGAAGTCGCGTACGTGCCCGGCGGCCACGGTGGAGAGCTCGCGCAACTGCGCGACGGCCTGCCGCGCGTCGGACAGTTCCACCTGCGGCCCCGGGCGCACGAGGCGGACACCGGTGCTGACGGCTACGTCCCAGTCGATCACAGTCACATCCGTCAGCCTACCCACGGGTCAGGGCGGGCACCGGGGTCGCGGACGGAAATCCGGGTGCTCTGGGGGTTGTCCCGGAGACCGAACGGCGTCGTTGCCGGTCAAGAGCAGCCGCAGGCGCTGAGAGCCGCGGCGATGGTGTCCAGCTGCGGTCCCGTGGCGCCGTCGACGTTGGCGACGAAGGCGTACACGAAGACATTGCCCTCCTGGTCGTGCACGGTCCCGGCCAAGGAGCTCACGCCGTCCAGGGTCCCGGTCTTGCCGCGCACCAGGCCCGCGCCGCCGTGGGACTCGGACTGCTCGGAGTAGCGGCCCGCCAGAGTGCCGGTGGCGTTGGCGGTGGGCAACCCGGTCACGGTCGCGTCGAGCTCAGGGTGCTCGGGATCCCCGGCGACCTGCACCATCTCCACGAGGGCGCGGGGCGTGATGCTGTTCTCCGGACTCAGGCCGCTGTTGTCGGAGACCTCCACGCCCTCGATGCCGAGGTCGTCGAGAACGCTGTGGGTGGCCGCAGCGGCGCCGTCGAAATCCGGGTCCTCCCCCAGTTCGAGGGCGGCCACGCGGCCCAGGGACTCGGCCATGTTGTTGTCGCTGGCCAGCATCATGAACTCGACCAGGTCGGAGACCGGGCCCGACTCCACCTCGGCCAGGACCGCGCCGGAGGCCTCCTCCTCGGACGGGTCTCCGTCGACCTCGACGCCCGCCTCCTCCAGCTTCGCGGCGAAGGCATCGGCTGCGGCGCGCGGCGGGTCGTCCTCGCGGGTGGACACGTCCGGTTCGACCCGGCCGCCGTCGAGAAGGAGGGCGTGGGCGGCGGCGGTGCTGCCCTCGGTGATGTAGTTGGGTTTCCAGCCGGGGCCGGTGTCGGAGCCGGTGAAGTGGGAGTCGTCGTAGCCGAGCGAGACCGAGGACACACCCTGCTCCTCCAGGGCCCCGGCGGTGCTCTCGGCGAGCTCCTCCAAGGTCGCCGCCTGCGGGTAAGCTCCGGTGTCGGTCGTCGCGGTCAACGTCGCGTCGCCCGTCCCGCGCAGCACCAGTCGGTCGTCGTCCGGGTCCAGGTGGACCTCGGTGGTGAGCCTGTGGTCGGGGCCGGCGGTGGACAGCACTGCGATGGCCGTCGCGATCTTCGTGGTCGAGGCCGGTATCGCAGAGCTGTCGGCGTCGAGCTCGAAGAGTGTCTCGCCGGAGACGCCGTCGACGACGTAACCGGAGAGGCCCTCCTCGAGCCCGGAGGCCGACATGGGATCATCGAGGACGTCCGCGATCCGTTCCGGGTCGGCCGGGGTCGACGCCGCGGGATCCACCGACGCCGCGCCCTCGGCGTCCGTGACCGGGTTGGGTGCCGCCGGGAGCGGCCTGGCCTCGATCATGTCGAGGGTGACGAAACCGGCGATCAGCACGAATATGTTGAGAAGGGCCAGCGTGACGCACGCTTCGCCTCGTACCCGTCGCACCCGGGGCACCTGCCCTTCCTTCGGTGTCGCGGCCTGACGTTGTAGTTATACGGCGACATTAGTCGCATTGGGAGCCGAGATCAGCATGGAATTCGACGTTACGATCGAGATCCCCAAGGGGGAGCGCAACAAGTACGAGGTGGACCACGAGACCGGCCGGATCCGTCTCGACCGCATGCTGTTCACCTCCACCACCTACCCCGCCGACTACGGCTTCGTCGAGGGGACGCTCGGCGAGGACGGCGACCCCCTGGACGCGCTCGTCCTGCTCAAGGCCCCGACATTCCCCGGCTGCCTCATCCGCGCCCGCGCCATCGGCATGTTCCGCATGCGCGACGAGGCCGGCGGCGACGACAAGCTCCTGTGCGTCCCGGCGACCGACCCGCGCCAGGAGCACCTGCGTGACATTCACCACGTGAACGAGTTCGAGCGCCTCGAGATCGAGCACTTCTTCCGCGTGTACAAGGACCTCGAGCCCGGCAAGTCCACCGAAGGCTCGTCCTGGGCCGGCCGCCACGAGGCCGAGCAGGAGATCCTGGCGTCGATCAAGCGCGCCGAGGAGCACGGCACCCATGGCGACTCCTCGCACATCACCACGAGCAGCAGCAACGAGTAACCGGCTCCCGCACCCGGGCCCCGTCACCGCTGGCTCTGCGGCGTGACGGTGCCCGGGACCGGTTCGAGTGCGGTGTCCTCGGAGAGCACGACACCCGCGAGGGTCAACAGCAGCAGGGCGCCCAGCAGCGCCAACCCCACCGGCAGCAGCGTGAACAGCCCCCTCAGCGGCGCCGGTTCCCCCGGACGGCGGGGAAAGCCGTCCCGGCGGAAGTCGTCGGTACGCGCCGCCACGTGCGCGCGGTAGCCGTCCAGCTCCGGGCCGGCGGCCGCGTTGAGCACACGGCGTCTCACCATCCCGGTGCACTCCGGCAGCCCCGACGGCAGGGTCTCCCCCGCGACCGCCCGGTGCCGGGCGCACTCCGCCTCGGCCATCGCACGCAACCAGCCCCCGAGGTCGTCGGGGTCGCGCACCTTGTCGACATGCGCGCGGGCGGCGATCAGCACGTCCCTCAGTACGACGTGGGCAGCATCGCGGTCGGCCAGCTCGAGGATGCAGCACCGGTAGAGCTCGTCGCCGTAGGTGTCGAGGAGTTCGGCGTAGGCCTCGTGCGCAGGTACACGACTGGAGCACAGGGTCAGGAGCAGGTCCCGGTCGGTCATAGACCAAGAATCTACGCCGGGTACGGCGCCCGCCCCCGCCATTCAGCGAAAGTCGGTCGGGTCGGAGTCCTCCCCGGCGCTCTCCCCGTACCCCGGGGCAGGGAGGAAGGGCCACCTCCCCGCGGCGAAGCGGGAGCGCAGCCAGAACAGCACATAGGTGAGCGCGGTCAGCGCTGCCACCAGCACCGCCGCCCCCGCGCCGAGGAAACCCAGGGCCATGACCC
This sequence comes from Nocardiopsis salina YIM 90010, assembly GCF_000341025.1. Lineage (GTDB taxonomy): Bacteria > Actinomycetota > Actinomycetes > Streptosporangiales > Streptosporangiaceae > Nocardiopsis > Nocardiopsis salina. Next base: position 3,981 of record NZ_ANBF01000110.1, read on the forward strand.
CGGCCGCCGCGACGACGAGCGCACGCACGAGCAGGAGCGCCCACAGGCCCTGTGCCTGGGGCGTCAAGTCGGCCCACCGAGGGATGCCATCTCGGCCACTCCTGTCACTACCGCGGGGGATGCTGCCCGTATCGGCGGCCGGGCCGCCGTCGGGGTGCACATGTCACCACCACGGGACTCCCACCGCAACACATCCGGGGCCGACGCCGGCGCCCGAGACACGTGTGACCCGGATCGGCTTGACTGCCCCCGTCGATGCTGGTGTCCTTGCAACCATGGATCCGCACACCCGCACCGCCGTCCCGGCTCGCACGGCCCCTTGGGCCCCCTGCCGCCTGGCCCGTGCGGCGTGTCCGTGTTGTCGTCCCTGAGCCACCGCAACGGCCGTTGTCACTGACCGGCCCGGTGCTTCCCACCGTCCGAACGCGCACTCGCGACGACGGTGGCCTGCTCTTTCGACCGCGGGAGACCTGTGCGTGCTGCGCCGTTCGGCGCCCGCTGCTCCCCGGTGCCCTCGGACGACCCTCGCGCCCGCCATGGTGTCGGGCGCGCACACGTGAAGGATAGTGCCCCGATGTCCCGTCAGGTATCGCCCACCGCCCCCGGAGCCCTCGAACCGCAGCCCTCCCGTGTCTCGCTGGAGGGGATCGGTGACGTCGTCGACGCCGGAGCCAGATCCGGTTACGCCCATCTCGGTGAGCGCCGCGCACCGACCCTGGGCCAGCTGTGCTCGGCCGCCCGGGAGGCCGCCGCGGTGCTGGTCCGGCCGTCCACGTGGCCCGTACGCCGCGGGCGCTGGCAACCCGCCCCCCGCAGCGCCCGACGCCACGCGGCCGGAAGGCTGCGGGTGAGCGTGGTGGCGTTGGAGCCGAACAGTTTCGTCGCCGGCCCGCAGTCGCCGGCACACCGCCGTGGCCCAATGGAGGTCCTGCACCTGGTGAGCGGACGCGCGCACCTCATCAACTCCGGCCCGGACGGGTGGATGCGATCGGCGGCCGAGCTGGCGCCCGGCCGCAGCAGGGTCGTGGGGACCCCGGCCGCAGGTGGTCAGCGCGGGCACCAGTTCCTCGTCAACACCGGCGACGAGATGGCGGTCGTGCTGCGGGTGACCGCATGAGCGACGAGCCTCAGGTGTCATCGGCCCGCCCGGCGGCGGCCTCGCGCAGGGCCGCGTCGACCACCTCGATCGAACGCAGCAGTGCCGCCGTGCGCTGCCCCTCGGCCAGGTAGGCGTTCATGACCTGGTCCAGTGCGTGCGGCGGCAGGTGGTCGCGCAGATCGACGCGCGCGGTGCGGTAGCCCTCCCGCGCGGCCTCCAGTGCCGCGGTGACGTGCTGGAGAGCCAGGCGGGACAGGGCGACGGGATGGCGGCGCAGGACACCGTGCAGGCGGTAGTCGGCGGGCACGTGGTCGAACAGCCACACCAGGGCCGTCTGCTCGAAGGAGTCCGACCCGGGTGGGTGCACACTCGCGGGCCAGTCGGGTGTCAGCGACTGATCGGGCATGACCCCAGCATACCCCGGCCTTCGTAAACCTGTTCGATCAGCGTTCGATCAGCTCTCGGGCCCGCCCCCGGGACTGCTGTCGGAACCGCCCTCGGCCTCGGCGGCCCGTTTCTCCAGTTCCACGTTGAGGGCGTGCTCTGCGGCGTCGATCGCGGCGCGTGCGGTGATGGCGTTCGTGTGCGCCCGGTCGACCTCGTCCAGGAGGATGCAGTCGAAGGAGACCCTGGCGTCGTGGATCGCGGCTTCCAACTGGCGTGATGCCTCTTGCAGACTCATGCTCCTCCCTTCCCCGCAAATGTGGCACCGCACACACGCTCCCGGGCCCCTCCCGCCACAGGAGGCCCACCTGCACGGGAGAATCGTTGCGGCCGTGCACCGGCGCCCCCGGGCACGGAAGAGGCCCCGCACTCGGGGCGGGGCCGACAACGTTCGAGGGAGGACCATGCTCCGTATCGTCCTGGTGCTGCTCGCGATCTGGCTCGTCCTGGGGATCCTGGGAGCGGTGCTGCGTGGGCTGTTCTGGCTCACGGCGATCGCGGCCGTGCTGTTCGTGGTGACCGCCGCCTGGGGGTGGTTCACCGGATCGCGGAAGAGCTGACCGCCCGCGGTGCGCGGCCCCGCCCCTAACCGGAGGCGGGGTCGCCGGTGGCTCCGGGGCCGACGAGATCGGCCACGATGCGGCGGGCGCGTGCGTGGTCGGCGCGCAGGCGCTCCGCGACCATGCGCACGGCCTCCTCACGACGCCCGTCGGCGACCAGGGCCAGCACGCGGCGGCGCACGGTGTCCGACAGCTGCTCGGGCGAGCTCGTCGCCGGCACGTACCCGCCCACTTGCGCATCGCCCGGCGGACCGGCGGACCCGGGTGGGCGGGGCCCCTGTTCGATCCGTGCCACGACCCGGCGCAGAGCGTAGGAGCCGCCGCCCAGGACCACGACCGCCCCCAGCAGCGCGAACATCATCAGCATCAGACTCATGGCGCGAGCCTACACAGTGTCATGACAAGAACACGCAAAGCTGGCAAAAGGTTTGTCAGCGGAGATCGCGGGCGGCCAGAGTCCGCAGATCCTCCATCCCCGGCGCAGCTCCCTCGGACGCAGCGCTTTCGATCCTGCGGGCCTGCCGGGTCACGCAGGTTTCGAAGAAAGTGCGGACCTCACGGCCGTTGCCGGCGGCGAACCGGTCGTGGTCGCCCACCAACACCGTGCGCAGTGCGTCCAGCGCCCCCTCATGAATCCGGAACCCGCTCCCGCGTGCGCGGCGCCGTCTGCCCGATGTGCCCGGCAACCGGATCGGGACGGTAGACCTCGACGACCTGCCCCTCTGCGAGGACGCCCGGGGCCGCCGGCAATCCCCCGTAGAAGCGTGCCACCGTCGTCTTGCCGGGCGATCGGCGCGGCAGCCACGTAACTCCCCGGCTCCACGTGGAAGCAGACGTCCCGCCCGGCGATGCCCGGTGCCAACCGCCGGTGTCCGGGAACGACGAAGGCCCGTCCGGATGGACCGGACGGGCCTTCGATGTGTCGGAGCCGCCTGCCGGAATCGAACCGGCGACCTATTCATTACGAGTGAATCGCTCTGCCGACTGAGCTAAGGCGGCACCGCGCCGCGCGTTCCGCGCGGCGAGGCAGGCACCAGTCTAGCGCCTTCCCGGAGTGCTGAGGTACACCGTTTCCGGTGCGGTCAGGCACACGCCTCGCCGTCCTCGGGGACCTCGAGATCCACGAGGTAGTCGTCGACGACGGCGTCGATGCACTCGTCACCCATGCGGTAACCGGTGTGGCCGTCGCCGTCGCGGGTGAGCAGGAACCCGGGTTCGAGCTGCTCGGCCAGCGCCTCCGACCACGTGTAGGGGGTCGCGGAGTCGCGTGTGGTTCCGAGCACCATGATCGGATCGGCGCCCTCAGCGGTGAGCTCACCCCCGTCGGCGACCGCCTCCTCCGGCCAGTACGCGCAGGTCAGTGCGCCCCAGGCCAGGCCGGGACCGAAGAGCGGCGAGTCCTCCCCCGCCGCCTGCGCGGCCTGCTCGTAGGCATCGACCTCGCGCGGGCCGGGGGCGTCGGAGCAGTTCACGGCGGTCAGCATCGCCGTGGAGTTCTCGTAGGCGGCCGGGTCGCCACGGCTGTACAGGTCGTCGCCGAGCTGCACGAGAACGGTCCCGTCGCCGTCCTCCATACCGTCGGCCAGCCCCTGGCGCACCCGATCCCACTGGTCCTCGCTGTAGAGCGCGGACATCACACCGAGCTCGGCGCGGGCGCGGTTGACCTCACGCGCGTCGGCGGTGTTGTCGAGGGGCTGCTCCGCGGTGTCCTCCATGAACTCGGTGAGCCTCTGCACGCCGTCCTCGATGTCGTCGCCCGCCTCCCCGAGCGGGCAGTCACCGCGGCCCAGGCAGTCCTCGACGAAGGCGCGCAGCGCGGTCTCGAACCCGGTCGCCTGCGCCACGCTCGCCTCCAGCGGCGCCTGGCTCGGGTCGACCGCACCATCGAGCAGGAGCGCGCGCACCCGGTCGGGGAACTGTTCGGCGTACTGGGCGCCGATGTGTGTCCCGTAGGAGGCGCCCATGTAGGTGAGCCGGTCGTCACCGAGCAGGGCCCGGAGCACGTCCATGTCGCGGGCCACGTCCGCGGTGCCCACGTTCCTCATGAGGTCCGCGTCCTCTTCCTCACAGGCCTCCACGAACTCGCGGCTGCTCTCCTCGATCTCCTCCACACCCTGTGGGGTGAGGTCGGCGGGGTCGCCGGTGCCGTCGGCGGTGTCGTACTCCTCGCCGAGGAACTCGTCGACGCCGTCGGAGTCCAGGCAGGTCAGCGGGGTGCTGCGGCCGACACCGCGCGGGTCGAAGCCGACCACGTCGAAGTGGTCGCGAACCTTGTCGCTGGTGGCGAAGGGCGCAGCGTCCGCGAAGTCGAGACCGGAGCCGCCGGGACCACCCGGGTTGACCACGAGGGAGCCGTCGGGATCACCGGACTCCGACGGGAAGCGCTTCACGGCGATCTCGATGCGCTCGCCCTCGGGCTCGTCGTAGTCCAGCGGCACCTCGAACGTGGCGCACTCGGTCCCGGAAGCACCCTCCTCGCAGGCGCCCCAGTCGAGGTCCTGCTCGGTGAACTCCTCGGGGGCGGCTTCGGAGGGGGCCGGGTCCTCGGGCCCGTCGGTCTCCTGACCCGTGCACCCGGTGACGGCCAGCACCGCCCCGGCGACCAGGCCGGCCACCGTGTTCCTCACCCTCGTGCTCACCCGTCACCCTCCCGTCGCGGCCGCACCGCCGGTGTGTCGCGGCGCCCGCCCATTGTGCCCGACGGCCCGGGAGACGGGGTCAGCCGGTCAGGAGGGCCGAGGTCATCGCCTCCATGGCGATCTGCGGGTGGACGTTGGCGGCGATGCGTTCGCGGCAGGCCATGATCGCGTCGATGCGGCGCAAGGTGCTCTCGGGCGACCCGGACCGGGCCAGGCGCTGCAGGTCACCGGAGCGTTCGGCCGTGGACAGCTCGACCTGCGCACCGAGCTGGAGGGTGAGCACGTCGCGGTAGAAGGCCGCCAGGTCGAGCAGCGCGCGGTCGTAGGAGTCGCGTTTGATGCGAGTGGCGCGGCGCTTCTGGCGTTCCTCGAGCTCCTTCAGGGCACCCGAGGCGCCCCGGATCGCCTTGGCCACGCCCTTGCCCTGGGACCCTTCGCCGAAGGCGGCCTTGAGCTCGTCGCGCTCCTTCTCGTCGAGCGCGCCGGTGAGCGCCTTGGCCTCCTGCTCGGCGATCTCGTAGAGGCGGGAGGCGGCGGTCACGCACGCGCCCAGGCCATCGAGGCGCGCGGGGATGGACAGGACCTCTTCGCGGCGGCCGCGGGCGTCGGGGTCGGTGGCCAGCTGGCGTGCGCGGTCGATGCGCCCGACCGAGGCGCGGGCGGCCTGTTCGGCGGTGGAGCGGTCGATGCCGTCGCGCTCGGTGAGCGCGGTGACGAGCTCGGCTGTGCCGGGGCTGGTGAGCGTGACGAGTCGGCAGCGCGAGCGGATGGTGACGAGCAGGTCCTCGGGGGTGGGTGTGCACAACAGCCACACGGTGCGCGGGGAGGGTTCCTCCACGGCCTTGAGGAGCGCGTTCGAAGCGGCCTCGGTGGCGCGGTCGGCGTCCTCGAACAGCACGATGCGGAACCGGCCCCCGGAGGGTTTGGACCCTGCACGCAGCACGAGGTCGCGGGTGGCTGCGACACCGAAGCTGAGACCGCTCGGGCGCACGTAGAGCACATCAGGGTGGGTACCGGACAGCGTCTGGTGGCAGGAGTCGCAGTGCCCGCAGCCGCCATCGGGGCACTGCAGGGCGGCGGCGAAGGCGCGGGCGGCCTCCTCGCGGCCGGAGCCGGGGGGACCGGTGAAGAGCCAGGCGTGGGTCATGCCGGTGCCCGGACCGCCGGATACCAGGTCGTCGGCCCCGGTGACGGCGCGGCCGAGCTGGGCGACGGCCGTCCGCTGGCCGACGAGGTCGTCGAAGACCGTCACGCGTACCCCCGGGAGAGTGTGCCTTGCAGGTGCGCCCTCCAGGATAGGAGCGCGCGGCGACGTTCCGGCCCTCACCGGACAGCCCCCGGACGGAATGGGAGCCGCGGCATCCCCGATAGCGTGGGCCCGTTCGACACAACGTGGGTCCGTTCGACGTACGCCCCCGCGTCCGGTGAAAACCCCCGAAGCAGCCTCGGAGCAGCGATATGAGCCATCCCCCTTCCCCGGGCCCGCACGAAGGCCCCCAGCCCTACGGACCCCCGCAGGACGGCCAGGCTCCGCAGGGCCCGCCCCAGGGACACCCGGCGGGACCGCACCAGCCGGGCCCGCCGCCCCCGCCGCCCGGGCAGCCCCCGTACGCGCACCCGCAGGGCGGCCATCCCTACGCGCCCGGGCAGCCTCCTTACGGTCCGGGACAGCCCCCGTACGGCCCCGGACAACCCCCCTACGGCCCCGGACAGCCGCCGGGTCCCAGTGGCGGGATGTCGAAGGGCGCCAAGATCGGCCTCATCGGTGGTGCCGCAGCCCTGGCCCTCGTACTGGTGGCCGGGGGCGTCATCGTGCTGACGGGCCCGTTCTCGTCGGACGAGCCCGCCTCCGCCTCGTCCGAGGACGAGCAGGACACGGAGGAAGAGGAGGACGGAGCCGACGACGAAGCCGCCGCCGGCGGCGGGGGGGCCGGGNGGGCGGCAGGAACGAGCTCATCGAGCTCGACGAACCACTGACCGGCCCCCGCTTCATGACCATCGAGTCCGAAGGCACCGTCACCGTCGAACTGCGCGACGCCGCGGGTGACCGGGTCGACGAGGTCCACAGCCACTACACCGGCAATGGTGGTAAGGCCCCATACAACCACAGGGCCGAGCAGGAGATCACCCAGCTCGACGTCCGCAGCGACGAGGAGTCCTGGAGCATCTCGGACGAGCCCCTCGAGAACGCGGACAGTTGGAACGACCCCGACGAACCCCTGGAGGGCTCCGGGCCCGACGTCGTACTCATCGACTGGGAGCCCACCGACGTCGAGGTCGAGATGGAGCACTCCGGCGAATCGAACTTCGCCATCTGGGCCCACAACATCGACGAGGTCGGCTTCTCCGACCTGCTGGTCAACGAGATCGGGGAGTACACCGGCTCCGAGACCATGTCGGAGGACACCGCGTTCCTGCACGTGGAGGCCGACGGGGACTGGACGATCACCCCGTCCTGACCCCGCACACGCAGGAGGCCCCGGCACACATGCGCCGGGGCCTCCTCGTTGTCACGGGGGCGTCAGTCCTCGTCGCGGATGATCGGGATCATGCCGGTGGGCGCCTCGGAACTGCTCGGCACCGGGTCCGGCAGCAGGCTGCGCACCCGCTTCTGGATCTGCCGGGTGATCTTCTCCTGCGGCTCGCTCGCGTCCACGACCAGGTAACGGTCGGGGTCGGCGTCGGCCAGGGACCGGAACTCGCGCCGCACCCGCTCGTGGAAGTCCACCGACTCGGACTCGATGCGGTCGGCGGGCCCGCCCAAGCGGCCGAGGCCGTCCTGGGGCCGCACGTCCAACAGCACCGTCAGGTCGGGGACGAGGTTCTGCGTGGCCCAGCGGTTGACCTCGCGCAGGTCGTCGATCTCCAGCTCACGGCCGGCCCCCTGGTAGGCGAGGGTGGAGTCGACGTAGCGGTCGCTGATGACCACGGCTCCGCGGCGCAGGGCGGGCAGGATCTCCTGCTCGACGTGGTCTGCCTTGTCGGCGGCGTAGAGCATCGCCTCGGCGCGCGGGGTGATGTGCGAATTCTCCCGGTCCAGCAGGATGCCCCGCAGGCGCATGCCGAGCTTGGTCGCGCCCGGCTGGCGGGTGCCGACGACCTCGAAGCCCTGGTCGCGCAGCCACACGGTGAGCTCCCGTACCTGCGTGGACTTGCCGGCGCCCTCACCGCCCTCGACGACCACGAACGCGCCCGGGGTGCGCACCTCGGTATCGCCGTCGTCGGCCTTGGGATCGGCCCCGCGCAGAGCGGCGAACAGCTCCGGCAGCAGGCCCGGGCCGGCCTCGGGGTCGTCCCGGTTGACCAGGCGGTGCGCGAGAGCGCTGAGCACGAACGCAACCAGGCCGACCGTGGTCAGGACGATGCCCGTGCCCCACAGGTCGTACTCCAGCTGCGCACCGATCGGCAGGGTGTGGTCGCCCGCCAACCCGGCGAACACCGGGGCGAGCACGGTCGCGACCAGGAACGTCAGACGGGCGACCCCGTGGGCGTACGCGAACGCGCGCTCGCGGTGGACCGATTCCTCGGAGATGGTGCCGGCGGGCGAGG
>NZ_ANBF01000111.1 GCF_000341025.1 Nocardiopsis salina YIM 90010
CGAAGCCGAGTACCAGCACGAGAACGGCCGAGAGCACCATGTCCCAGACCAGGCCGGTGAACAGCAGCGCGATCGAGGCGAGCACGAGCACGAGCCCGAACAGGCGGCGGCGGCTGAACTTCTTGAGCAGGCGCGGACCGGCGACCATGCCCAGGGCTGCACCGCCGAAGACCGCGGCGAAGAGCACACCGAAACCGCCGTTGCCGGCTCCGAGCGCCTCCACGTGAGCGCGGCCCACACCGATGACGGCGGGCCCCCCG
>NZ_ANBF01000112.1 GCF_000341025.1 Nocardiopsis salina YIM 90010
CAGACCGCGGCCCAGCGGGAAACTGCCGACGTGGCGGGGGCCTGTCAGGACCGAGGACAGCACTGCTCCGTCCCGGTTGGGGCTCGCCGCCGAGAGACCGGGGTTGTGCTTGGGGATCGGCAGCGTCGCCACCACGATCGCGGCGACGAAGAACGTGAGGCCGTTGAGGTACAGCGCGATGTCGGCCTCGGGGTTGGCCAACGACGGTACGAGCGCACCCAGGATGTTGCTGACCGAGGCCAGGGCCGCGAAGAGGAGCGCGGCCACCGGTGCGGTCATGTACCCGGCCAGCAGGGTGAGGCGGTTGGCCTCGGCGAGCTGGCGGCGCGGCACGAGGCTGGGGACCGTGGAGTCCTTGGCCGGGGTCCACAACAGGGCGACGACCTCGGCGAGCAGACTCGCCATGAACAGCCACTGCAGCGCGAACCCGGGCCACAGCAGGCCCACGACCGGGATGGACACGTAGAGCAGCCCGCGCACGACATCGGCGCCGACCATGGTCCAGCGGCGGGGGGGCTTNCGAGCTTGATCGCCACGACCGCGGCCACGGCGAGATGGCCCGCCAGGGGCGCGGCGTCGGCCGTGAAGATCACCGCGAGCGACATCAGCGCCAGCAGGCTCAGCCAGTCACCCAAGCTGGAGAGGGAAAGCGAGATCCACAGCCTGCGGAAGGATGTGATCGCCAGGACGTTGCGCGCCTCGGACGGCGCTCCCAAGGGTGCAGATCTGCTCATAGCGCTCACGATTATCGATGAGGGGAGAGGGAACCGCGGGCCGATCGACCCGCGCGAAGTATTTCGGTGGGCATTGACGGGCTTCGCTTACGTTTCAGCTTTCCCGTCCGCCTCACCCAGACTAGTACGGCGCGGCAACACGCACAGTTCACGATCGTCACGAGGGGATCTCGGACACGGCACGGCCCGCCCCCGCAAGGACGGACCGTGCATGTGCGTACCGGTGGCCGGATCAGGCGTCCTCGGACCCCTTCGAGCCGCTCTCGGGTTCCCCGGTCTTCTTCGCGGCCGGCTTCTTGGCCGTCGACTTCTTGGTGGTCGAGGCCTTCTTCGTGGTGGAGGCCTTCTTCGTGGTGGTGGTGCTCTTCTTCGCCGCGGTCTTCTTGGCCGGGGCCTTCTTCTTGGCAGGGGCCTTTGCGCGGCGCTCGGCGAGCAGTTCGGCGGCGCGCAGGTCGCTCAGGGACTCGACCTCGTCGCCCTTGCGCAGGGAAGCGTTGATCTCTCCGTCGGTGACGTAGGGCCCGAAACGGCCGTCCTTGACGACCATCTTCGCACCGGAGGCCGGGTCCTCGCCGAGCTCGCGCAGCGGCGGGGCGGCGGCGCGGCGGCCGCGCTGCTTGGGCTTGTCGAAGAGCTCCTTGGCCTGCTCCGGGGTGATCGAGAAGATCTGCTCCTCGGTCTCCAGGGAACGGCTGTCGGTTCCCTTCTTCAGGTAGGGGCCGAAGCGGCCGTTCTGGGCGGTCACCTCCTCGCCGTCGACCTCGCCGACCACGCGGGGCAGCGACAGCAGGCGCAGGGCGTCCTCGAGCGTGACGGTGTCCAGGTCCATGCCTTTGAACAGGGAGCTCGTGCGCGGCTTGACCTTGGCCTTGCCCTTGGGCTTGGTCTCGCCCTCGGCCGGCTCCTCCAGCACCTCGGTGACGTAGGGGCCGAAACGGCCGGTCTTGGCCACGACCGCACGCCCGGTCTCGGGGTCGGTGCCGAGCTCGCGGTCGCCGCTGGGCTGGGCGAACAGCTCCTCGGCCTTCTCCTGGGTGAGCTCGTCGGGCGCGAGGTCCTCGGGCACGTTGACCCGTTCGCCGTCGCGGTCCAGGTAGGGGCCGTAACGCCCGACCCGCAGCAGGATGTCGGTGCCCGGTACGGGCACGGAACTGATTTCCTTCGGGTCGATGTCGGCGAGTTGGTCACCGACGAGGTCCTTCAGCCCGACCTCGGACTCGCCCCCGGAGGTCTCGCCGCCGAAGTAGAAACGGCGCAGCCACGGCAGGCTCTGCGCGTCGCCCCGGGCGATGTCGTCGAGCACGTCCTCCAGGCGGGCGGTGAACTCGTAGTCCACCAGGCTGCCGAAGTGGCGCTCCAGCAGCTGCACCACGGCGAACGCCAGGAACGAGGGCACCAGGGCCGTGCCCTTCTTGAACACGTACCCGCGGTCGAGGATCGTGCCGATGATCGAGGCGTAGGTGGAGGGGCGGCCGATCTCCCGCTCCTCCAGCTCCTTGACCAGTGTCGCCTCGGTGTAGCGCGCCGGCGGGCGGGTGGAGTGGCCCTCCGCCTCCAGGCTCTCGGCCTTGAGCGGTGCGCCCTCCTCCATCGAGGGCAGGCGGCGCTCGCGGTCGTCGAGGTCTGCGGCCGGATCGTCGGAACCCTCCACATAGGCCTTGAGGAACCCGTGGAAGGTGATGACCTTGCCGGTCGCGGTGAACTGGGCGGTCTCACCGGCACTGGAGGTGCCCTCGATACGGACCGTGACGGACTCGCCGACGGCGTCCTTCATCTGCGAGGCGACGGTGCGCTTCCAGATGAGCTCGTACAGGCGCCCCTCGGGACCGTTGAGGCCGGCCTCGGCGGGCGTGCGGAACGTGTCGCCCGCCGGGCGGATGGCCTCGTGCGCCTCCTGGGCGTTCTTGACCTTCTTCGCGTACACCCGGGGCTTGTCCGGCAGGTAGTCCCCGCCGTACAGGCGTCGCACCTGATCGCGCGCGGCCTTGACTGCGTTCTCCGACAGCGTCGTGCTGTCGGTACGCATGTAGGTGATGTAACCGTTCTCGTACAGGCGCTGGGCGACCTGCATCGTCTGCTTGGAGGACAGTCCGAGCTTGCGGGAGGCCTCCTGCTGCAGGGTCGTGGTACGGAACGGTGCGTAGGGCGAGCGGCGGTAGGGCTTGCGCTCGACCGAACTGACCGCGAACCCGGCCCCGTCCAGGCGCGCGGCGAGCCCGCGGGCGGCCTCCTCGTCCAAGTGGTGCACGTCGCGGTCGGAGCGCAGCGCACCCTGCGGCGTGAAGTCGCGGCCCACGGCCACCCGGCGTCCGTCCACCGACAGCAGGGTGGCGGGGAAGGTCGCGGGGCCGTCGGAGGCGCCGGAACCGGTGGCGTCGAAGACCGCCTTGAGGTCCCAGTAGTCGGCGGAGGTGAAGGCGATGCGCTCGCGCTCGCGCTCCACCACCAGGCGGGTCGCCACCGACTGCACGCGGCCCGCCGAGAGCTTCGGCATGACCTTCTTCCACAGCACCGGTGAGACCTCGTAGCCGTAGAGGCGGTCGAGGATCCGACGCGTCTCCTGTGCACTGACCAGACGCGTGTTGAGTTCGCGGGTGTTGTCGGCGGCGCGGCGGATCGCGTCCGCGGTGATCTCGTTGAAGACCATGCGGCGGACGGGGATCTTCGGCTTGAGCTCCTCGCGCAGGTGCCAGGCGATCGCCTCGCCCTCGCGGTCCTCATCTGTTGCCAGCAGGAGCTCGTCGGCATCGGCCATGAGCTCTTTGAGCTTCTTGACGTGCGCCTTCTTGTCGGTGTTGACGACGTAGAGCGGCTCGAAGTCGCCGTCGACGTCCACACCGAGGCGCGCCCAGGCCTGACCCTTGTACTTGGCCGGGATCTCTGCGGCCTTGGTCGGCAGGTCACGGATGTGACCGATGCTGGACTCCACGACGTAGCCGCGACCCAGATAGCCGGCGATGGTCTTCGCCTTGGCGGGGGACTCGACGATGACGAGCGCGGTGCCCTCGCCCTGACGTCCGCTGTCCTTGGAGCCGTTCTTGCCGGCGCTGCCCTTCGTGGCTGGCACGCTGTTCCCCTACGTCTAGCCTTACCTGATCTGTTCGGCTGTGGTCCGCCGGTGTTCCGTGGGAACCGACAGTAACCGAATACCGGGCCCTCCCCCGTCGGTGGGACTCCGGGGCGTGCCCCGTGCGCACGGGAGACGTCTCGCCACGGTCGCCCGGACCCCACCGGCACCCGCAGAATAAGCGTTCGAGGCACCGGTACCGGCCCGTAACCCCGAACAGCGCCGATGGCGGTGGGGGCCTCAGCCCTTCCACCGCCTCTGTCGAGCACCCGGAACGCCACATCAAGGTGATTTCGCTCACACTTGTCGACGCTCGCTCTGCCCGCTACCGAAATGCGGCGAGTCCTCCCGGATATTCCCGGGAGGACTCGACTGTGTTCCACGCCTTTTCTCGAGTGGAGGTCACCCCGCTCCCCCGCGGTCCACCGCGACATCTGCGAGCAGGGGTGCGGAGGCGACCACCCTCGACGGGGCCGCTCCCGTGGTGGAGTGCCTCAGGTCTCCCGCGGTCCACCGCGACCTCCGTGACTCAGACGGAGGCGGGACACCTTCGCGCTCCCACGGTCCCGGCCTGCACACCGGGACCTGCCACGCTCACGGCCCCGAGTGGGGCGTGCGCGGATCCGGACCTACAGGCCCAGGCCCGTGGCGCCCAGCAGGGCATCAACCGGGTTGCCCTGCTCGGCCGCAGGGGCCTCGGGCAGCTCGGCGCCCTCGAGCATCTCGGGGGCCTCCTCCAGCGGGGTCTCCTCGGCAGGCGCCTCCTCGACCGGCGCCTCCTCGGCAGGCGCCTCCTCGACCGGCGCCTCCTCGACCGGGGCCTCCTCGGCGGGGGCCTCGTCGAGCGGGGCCTCCTCGGCGGGGGCCTCGTCGAGCGGGGTCTCCTCGGCCGCCGGCTCCTGCGTCTCCTCCAGCTCGTGGTCGACCGGCAGCTGCTCGGAGACCGGGACCTCGGGCAGCTCGTCCACGACCGGCAGGCCCTCCAGCGCGGACTGCTCCTCGGTCGCGCTCTGGTGCTCGACGCCGGCTCCGGTGTCGGTCGCGTTCGCTCCGGCCGCGCCCAGGACACCGATGCCGTTGCCCGTGGCGTTCACCGGAACGTCCAGGTCACCCACCAGCTGGTTCCCGCCCAGCACCGAGCCGTTGCCCGACGAACGCACGTCGTTGTGGTGGTCCTTGACCCCGGCCCCGGTGTCCGTCGCGTTCGCACCGGAGACGCCCAGGGCGCTGATGGCGTTGCCGGACAGGTTGACCGGGACGTCGCCGTCGACCACGGCCTGGTTGCCGCCCAGCAGCGAACCGTTCCCGGACGTGGCGATCGAGTGGTCATGGCCACCCTTCGGCGCGGACTGCTGGAGCACGCCGGCGTCCACCCCGGAGGTGTCCGCGGCGGGCAGCAGCTCCGCGTTCTCGGCGGCCTCATCGAGCACGTCCGTGGCGGAGACGTCGCTCGGCGCGGACTGGTGCTCGGTGGGAGCGGACTGGTGCTCGACGCCGGCTCCGGTGTCCGTGGCGTTGGCGCCCGCGGCGCCGCCCAGGGCGCCGACCGCGTTGCCGGTCGCGTTCACCGGAACGTCCAGGTCGCCCACCAGCTGGTTCCCGCCCAGCACCGAGCCGTTGCCGGAGGAGTGGATGTCGCTGTCACCGTGGTCCTTGACCCCGGCCCCGGTGTCCGTCGCGTTCGCGCCGGCGATCCCGCCGACCGCACCGACCGCGTTGCCGGACAGGTTGACCGGGACGTCGCCGTTGACCACGGCCTGGTTGCCGCCCGCGAGCGAGCCGTTCCCGGAGGTCGCGGCCCCGCTGTCGGCGAAGGCCACCCCGCTGCCCAGGGCGACGAAGCCGGCCGCCAGGAGCAGGGACTTGGCGGATGTGCTGGCCCACTGACGCATGTGGGACTTCCTTTCGAGAGTTCGGGATGTTCGTTCTGCTGTTGCTGTGCTGAGAAGGTTGTGCCGCCGGACCCGGGCCGTCCGTTGCCCCTGGCTGGGGAACGGCGCCCCGGTCCGGCCGGGGAGCATCCGGTCGGCCGCGCACCTGGGCGGTGCGTGTCTGCCGGGTCGAGGAGCGCGCCGCGACCGGTGTCCACTGGAGGTGGCCCGGCGCCCGCGCCCTGTCCGATCAACCCCGCCCCTTCCGGGGCGGCGGCTGACGTGAACCCCGCGAACATGGCTTCTGACCCGTGCTGCGGGACTCGCGTCAACCCCCGGGCCGCGCGGCGGCGGCCCGGGAGGCCGATCAGGCTCCGGTGCGGCGGCGCAGCCCGAAGACCAGGCCGGCACCGACGGCGACCGCACCCACGGCGGCGGCGATCAGGCCGACCAGCGGGCCGCGCTCGGTACCGGTGTCGGCCAGCTCCGTACCCGCCGGGGAGGCGTCGGTGACGGGCTCGGCCTCACGCTGCTCCTCTGCCCCGGGCGCCTGCTGCTCCTCTGCGGTCTCACCGGGGACGCGCATCTCGTCGTCGGACTCGGCGGGCTCCTCACCGTTGTCGGTGCCGCCCTCGCCCGGGTTCTCCCCGCCGTCCCCGGGGTCGGCGGGGTCTGCGGGCACCTCACCGTCCTCGTCCGGGCCCGGGTCGACCTCACCCGGGTCCTCCTCGTCCGGGGCGGGCTCCTCGGGCGGCTGCGGGGCCTCGGTGCTGGAGGCGTCCTCGTCCTCCTCGCGGCCGTCCGTGCCCTCGTCCTCGGAGCCGTCCTCGACGGAGGCTTCGGAATCGGTGCAGTTCGCGCCGGCCACACCGAGCAGGCCGACCGCGTTGCCGCAGAGGTTGACGGGGGCGTCGACGTCGGCGCCCACCTGGTTGCCGCCGCCGATCGATCCGTTCCCGCTCGTGGCGGTGTCCGCGAAGGCAGCGCCCCCGGAGGTCATCAGGAAGCCGGCAGCCACCAGAGCGGCGATGCGGGCGTGGGTTTCATGGGTCATCGCATGTCCTTAGGTCAGCGAGAGAAGAGTTGACTGGAGCCACTCGTTCGACCGCGGACGGGCGTGACCCGGGCGCTGGGGCCGGGACTGGGGGCGCTACCCGCCGCAGAGGGCGGGGCGACTGTGCGCAGGCGCACTGACCGGCCGCGGTCGAGGAAGAACGCGGCTAGTCAGGGGAGTACGACGGGTCGTCGGCAGCGTCGCGGACCACGATGTCGGGGTCCCCGGGCATGACGACCCGCAGCGCCCGGGGAGCCAGGTGATCGGCCCGGGCGGTGAGGAACCCGGCGGCGCCGGGCGCGGGGAAGCTCGGCGCGGAGGCGCCGGTGGAGTCCGTCCCCGCAGAATGCTGGCCACCACCGGCGATGAGGCGGATCCGCTCCGCCTCGTCGTCCTCGTCGGAGGAGGCGTGGCCGGCGGCCTCGGCGGCCGCGGCCTNGCGGCGTTCTCCGACGCGGGAGCCTTCTCGCCCCGCTCGTCGCCGCGCCCGTTGCTCTCCGGCCCCGTGGAGCGTTCGCCGTCGTCGTCGGTGGTGCGTGCCTCGTCGGCGGTGGTGTCGTCGCCGTCGACGGACACACCGACGGAGCGGGCCGAATCGGTCAGCCCCTCGGTGACGGTGTCGACCAGGGCGGTCTCGCCCCGCAGAGAGCTGTCGGTGGAGTCCATGGCGCCCTGTCCGGTGCGGGCCAGGCCGGTGACCAGCTCACCCGCGCCGCGGGCGGTGCCGTCGACGGCCTGGGAGGTCTCGTCGACGACCCGGCCGGCCTCGGCGTTGGTGTCCTCGAGGGCTTCCGAGACTCCGGAGTCCTCCAGGGACCCGTTCACCTCCGCGGTGCCCTCGAGGGATTCGGCGACGCCGGTCTCCTCCAGCGTGTCCGCGGGAAGGGAGGCCGCCCGGGAGGCGGTCCCCTCGGTGACCTCGCCGGTGGTCTCGGCAACCTGGCCGGTGGTCTCCGCGGCCTGCGAGGCTGTGTCGGAGATCCGGGAGTCCCGGACCTCGTCACCGGCCTCCTGTCCTGCCTGCTCGGCGGTTTCGTCGAGCTCCAGGACATTGTCGACGAGCCCTTCGGACTCGGAGGCGGTGTCACTGTGGGCGACACCGATGCCCCCGGCCAGCCACGCGACGGCGACGATGCCGGACAGGAGCAGCAAGCGGGCCAGAGCGTGGGAGCTGCGGGCAGCGCGACCGGTCGTGACCGGCCACCCCTTGCCCACGAGCACCATGGATGCCCCTTTCCTCGCTGCTGCTGGACGGTCCCGAATGGCGGCACCGCCGCGGTCGCACGGCGGGGTCGGGCCGTCCGCACACACCTGTTCCGGTGGTGAGAGGAGCTCCAACCCCTTGAACTCGATGCAACCGTAGCATCACGTTCCGTGACTGCGCACGGGATTACCAGGCCGGACCGAGAAGATCTCGGCCCGGCCGGTGGGCGTATCGGGGCAAGCTGCCCCGAGGCGGACGGCTCAGCTCATGCCGACGAACCGGTCGAGTACACGCACACCGAACTGGAGGCCGTCCACGGGCACCCGCTCGTCGACGCCGTGGAACATCCCGGCGAAGTCGAGCTCGGGCGGGAGCTTCAGCGGAGAGAAGCCGTAGTTGCGAATCCCCAGGCGGTGGAAGCTCTTGGAGTCGGTGCCGCCCGAGAGGCAGTACGGCACGGCCTTGGCGCCCGGGTCCTCCGCCAGCAACGACTCCGACATCGCACTGACCAGGCCGCCGTCGAACGAGGTCTCCACGGCGGGTAGGTGCTGGATGAACTCACGGCTCACCTTCGGGCCGAGCAGCTCGTCGAGCTTGGCGAAGTACTCCTCCTCGGTGCCCGGTAGGAACCGGCCGTCGACCTGGGCGGTCGCCTCACCCGGGATGACGTTGGCCTTGTACCCGCCACCCAGCACGGTCGGGTTGACGGTGTTGCGCAGCGTCGCACCGATCATCTTCGCGATCGGTCCCAGGCGGGCGACCGTGCCCTCGACGTCGCGCTCGTCGAAGGGGATCCCGAACTCCTCGCACACCTCCTCCAGGAACGTGCGCACCGTGGGGGTGAGGTGTACTGGGAACTCGTGCTCGCCCAGGCGCGCGACCGCCGCCGCGAGCTCGGTCACCGCGTTGTCCCGGTTGGTCATCGACCCGTGGCCCGCCGTGCCGCGCGCGGTGAGCTTCATCCACGCGATGCCCTTCTCGGCGGTCTCCACGAGGTACAGGCGGCGGTTCTCCTCCATCGTCACGGAGAACCCGCCGACCTCGCTGATCGCGGCGTCGCAGTCGGCGAAGAGCTCCGGGTGCTCGTTGACCAGGTACTGGGCGCCCCAGGTACCGCCCGCCTCCTCGTCGGCCACGAACGCGAGCACGATGTCGCGCGGGGGACGGCGGCCCTCGCGCAGGCGCTGGCGCAGCATCGCCAGGACCATCGCGTTCATGTTCTTCATGTCGACCGCGCCCCGACCCCATACGCACCCGTCGGCGACCTCGCCGGCGAAGGGGTGGTGGGTCCAGTCGTCGGCGGCCGCGGGGACCACGTCGAGGTGGCCCTGGATCAGCAGCGGCGGACGGCCGGAGTCCTCACCCGTGATGCGTGCCACGAGGTTGCTGCGCCCGGGGTGCTTCTCGTGGATCTGCGATTCCACGCCGACCTCGTCGAGACGGCCCGCGACGTACTCGGCGGCCTTGCGCTCGCCGGGGCCCGAGTGGTCGCCGTAGTTGGAGGTGTCGATCTCGATGAGCTCCCGGCAGAGGTCGGTGACCTCGGCCTCCGCCGCGCTCAGGTCCTTACCGGGTTCGGCCATCTCTGCACTCCGTCCGTCCGCACCTTGTGCCCTGCTTTCCCACAGAACACTGCCACGCGGACCGCCGCCCGGAAAACATGGTTCGGGCACCCTCGCGGCTTTGCTATGGTTGAGGTGTCCGGAGCGAGAGCCCCGGAACAAACCACGTCCGGGTGGCGGAATAGGTAGACGCGCTAGCTTGAGGTGCTAGTGCCCGTTAAGGGCATGGGGGTTCAAGTCCCCCCTCGGACACGAACCATTTCCCCATATGGGTGGTTGAGACTGCGGTGCGGGTCGAGGTTCACCTCGGCCCGCACAGTGTTGTGTGCAGGTTGGTAGCGCAGCCGCAGGCCAAGCCCCTCGTAGACCTCGGCCTTGTCGCGGGGGTCGGCGTGGTGGAGAACATCGGCGATATTGCCGAGCGCTTCAACGATGTTCATGATGTCGTCCTTACTCATCCGGCCTGATGTCTGCCCGCTGCGGTCGAGCTTGACCTTGGCAGCCGAGCGTTGGGCCTGGGTCTCTTTCATCCATTCGGTCACCAACGTCGGATCGGCGCCTGCTTCCAGTGCGGCGCGGTGTTGGGCGAGTTTGCGATCGCATTCGGCAATCGACTCGTGCAGCCGGGCGATCTCACGAGTGTGGCTGGTCTGCTGTTCCTGTTGAGCGCTGGCGAGCGTGTCCAGGGTCACTGCGAGCTTGCCGGGGGCGAACTCCGCGGCGATCCACTCATCCAGAGCCGGGACTAGGTCGCGTTCGCGTAGGTAGACGTTGCGCGGGTGATGCACCCTGTTGGCTAGGGCATATTCCTGCGGGTAGCGGCACCGGTAGTACGGTTCGTCGTTGGTCCAATGCCCCTGCATCCTGCGATCGCACAGGCAGCACACGACGACTCCTCGGAACAGGTACGGATGACGGGTGCGGTGCACCTTGTGCTCCCCACCCCGCGTGCGCCCGCGCGAGCCCAACAGCGTCTGAACCTGGCCGAACTCCTCCCGGCTGACGAGCGGCTCATGGACGGGACGGTCCGACCACACCCATTCGTCGTCGCTGTTCCAGCGCAGTTTGGTCTGGTGGCCGAGCTGGATGTCGTTGACGTCCAGCAGCACCTCGTCCTTGCGCTGCTTGGCCCAGACCTGGTGGCCGGTGTAGCGGGGGTTCTTCAGGATCGCGCGCACCGCTCCCTTGGCCCAGGCGACCCCCTCGCGGTGTGGGTTGCGCTTGCGGTCATGGGCCGACGGCGAAGGGATGCCATCGCGGGTCAGCCCTTCGGCGATGGCGAAGATGCCCAGACCGGACAGAAACTCGGCGAAGATCCGGCGAACGGTCCCCTCGGTTTGCGGGTCGGGCACCAGCTTGTGGAGTCGCTTGCCGTCGGCGGCCTTGGACGGGTTGGGGTGCGGGCCGGCATCGGCGAGCTTGTAGCCATAGGGCGGGCGACCGCCGAGGAAACGCCCTTCCAGTTGCGCCATGGCGGCCATGGCGGCACGCACTCGCGTCTTGATCCGTGTGCGCTCTCCCTTGGAGATGCCGCCGTACATCGACATGATCAGTTCGTGGGCTTCGTTGGCGGGGTCGATCGCCCCACCGATCTCAGGGACCCACAACTGGACGCCGTAGTGCTCGAACATCGGGAAGGTCATGGCGAACTGGTTGCCGTAGAAGGCGCGCTGGGGCTCACCGACGACCACCGCGTCGAACCCGCGGTTGGGGTCTGCGAGCAGTTCCAGAAGCCGACTGGCTTCGGGACGTCGTTGCGGGGGGACCGAGCGCGAGTGGTCGATGTCGAAATACTCAGCGACGATAGCCCCGTTGCGCGGTTCGATGAGGCTAAGGGCCCGCTGGCGCTGCCAGTTTCGGGAGGCTTCTGGGTCTTGGTGGTCTTCCGTGGAGACGCGCCCTAGAAAGGCGAACTGTTGTGGCTCGAGCGTCATGGCCACCCCTCAGCTTCCTGTTCGTCGTGCGTACGCTTTGCGAATGATCGTGAGTAGCGCGCGGGCAGCCTCGGGAGTCAGTTGGGGAGACTCTGACGGGAGCTCTACACGCACGGGTTCGGCGCCCGATTCGCGGCGCTTGCCCTCATCAGGGTAGGGGCCACCACGACCAGGATCACAACGTTTCAGCTGGTCAGAGCACGTTTTTCGCCTTGAGGTCATGGCATCCTCACCGGGAGGTAAGAGCGTTGCCGCGGCATGCCGTCTGCGGCGCACTGCTTGATCACGGCACCTCCCATCGGGTCCTGCCGATGCCGCCGGTACTCGCACCACTGGGGCGGCGGTTCCATCCCGACCGGGGCGGCAACGTCACGGCCAGGGCGCCTGGATCTCGAGGCCTCCGTCCTGTCCGGCTGAGAGCCCATCCCTAGCGCACCGCTCGCCTCGTGTCGTCGAGAACGTCGTACCCTCGCGAAATCCTCACGTCGAGACTCCAGGATCGATGCTCCGGCCCACCGCACACGAGGGACTCATGACCGACCACACCCCGACCACCACCCCCACCTCAGAGACCGAGCCGCTGCACGCACGCCTGGTCGAGCAACTGCGCGAGGCGGGGTCCATCCGAAGCCCACAGGTGGAGGACGCCTTCCGCACCGTGCCCCGGCATGCCTTTCTGCCCCACGCGACGGTCGAGGAGGCCTACACCAACGCGCCGGTGCACATCAAATACGACGAGACCGGCAACTCGATCAGCTGCGGATCCCAACCCGGCATCGTGGCCATGATGCTGGAGCAGGCTGCCATCGAACCCGGCATGCGCGTGCTCGAGCTCGGCGCCGGCACCGGATACAACGCCGCCCTGCTCGGCCACCTGACCGGCCCGAACGGATCGGTCACCACCATCGACGTCGACACCGACCTCGTCGAAGAGGCGCGAGCCCGCCTGAAGGAGCACGGCGCGACCAACGTCGAGGCCGTGCTCGGCGACGGCGCCCTCGGCCATCCCGGCGACGCCCCCTACGACCGCATCGTCGCCACGGTCGGCTCCCACGACGTGCCCCGGGCGTGGGTTGACCAGCTGGCGCCGGGCGGGCGGTTGATCATCCCGATCCGCATCGCCGGGGACGTGAGCCGCTCCATCGTTTTCGAGGCCAATGGCGACCACTGGACTTCGGTGGACAGTGCACTGTGCACGTTCATGCCCCTACGCGACAGTGTCGGCGACGACCGACGCACGGTCCTAGCCGCGGACGAGGACGCGACAGTCCAGGTGCAAGCCAACCAGGATCAGAGCATCTACCCCGAACAGGTGCGCGGCGTCCTCGCCGAGCCCTCCAAGGCCGTGTGGAGCGGCGTCACCTTCGGCAAGGGCCAGCCGCTGGACACCCTCTGGCTCTGGCTGGCCACGCACCTGCCCAACCGCCTCTCGCGCATGCCCGTCCAGCGCACCGCCATCGACACCGGCCTGGTCTCCCCCGGCCTGCCGTGGGGCGACATGGCCGCAGTACCGATCGATGAACGCGGACTGGCCTACCTGACCATGCGCCCCGACCCCATGGGCAACAGCCGCCACGAACTCGGTGTCATCGCCCACGGCCCCGCCTCCCAACCCTTGGCCGAAGACATGGCTGACCTTGCCCGCGAATGGGCCCCCCACCGCCACGACCAGCTCACGTTCACGCTGTCCTACGCACGGGAGAGTGACGCGCCCACGCTCACGCGCCGGGTACTGCACCGGAAGCACTCCACCCTCCTCGTCACCTGGGAGCCCGCCCGGTGAATCAGGACCGCTGGTTCCCCCTAGTGCCACGCAAGCGCCCGCCGGCCGAGCCGATCGGCACACGGGTGGAACGCATCCTGCGCGACGCCGCGCTCGCACGCACGAGTCAGGGCCAGGAAGCCGCAAACGGACTGGCACGGGCCTTCAACGGGGCAGCCCTGATCGCCTCGGACGCCCACATGCCGGACCTGGCGCGCACGTGGTGTTGGGAGCACGCCGAGCACCATCTCGGTGATCTCCCGCTCTCCCGCGACCGCGCCTGCCGGGCGCTGGAACCGGTGGTGAACCTGGCCCGGCTCGAGATCCGGGCCGGGCGCCCCGACCACGCCTTGGACATCTTGGAAAGACTGCTGCGCGGCCTGCGTGAGGGGACACCGGTGCGGGTCCACGACCGCGTGCTGCCCTTGGACCGGATCACTCGGACCGAGAGCGAACGGGTCGAGGTCTACCGATGGGCGTGGGCCGTCTACCTGGGCGATGGGATGCGGGCGCTGGCTACGCAGGGGCGATGGCAGGACGCCGCCGAGCAGGCACGTCTGCTCGGCGGCGTCGGGCAGAGGTTGTTCGACGGGCGTCAGGTCACCGTCCTGTCCCTCATCGCCGGCGGAGAGACCGAACAAGCGCTGAGGCTAGTCGACGAGAGCGAGATCCGAGAACCCTGGGAATGCTGCGTCCAGCTGATCCTGCGACTCCGCTGCAACCAGGAAGCGGAGGGAGCAGAAGAGCTGGTCGAAACCATCCGCACCCTCAGCATGCCGCTGTTCGCCACTCGGGCCGGACTCTCCATGCCTTGCCTCCTTGCCCGCGGTCGGCCTGTGGTCGGCGAGTTCCTGGTCTGGCTGGTGGAGACCGCATCGACGGACGGCTACGCGGCTCGGGATCTGCTGGATGACGCACGCGCTGCTCTCTCTGGAACCCAACACGAGAGTCTGGCGAAAGTGTGTACCGAGGCAGGGCTCGGGCCGAACACCCTCCCCGAGAACATCCTCAACCAGGTACGCCATGAGCTCCAGGAGTTGTCACAGGACGGATGGGCTCCGCAACGTGCGCTCCACAGTGAAAGGTGAACGGCTGTTCGAGATCAGGTTGGCTGTGCCCGAGGACCGCACGTGCGTCGCCGGCATGATCCACGCCCGTTGTGACTGGCTGGAGCAGCGGGAGTTGCCGTCCTTACGCCGGCGCGTGGACCTGCTCGCCGAGCAGTGCGGGGACGGCACCGTGTGGGTGCTGACCACCGGCGACGGGGAAGTGGTCGGGTGCACGACGGTGCTCGATCACGGCCCGGCGCGCGATTGGACCGAGGCCGAGCGCCGTGAGCCAGCGTTGTACCTGTTCTCCACGGTCACCCACCCTGACTACCGGAGCCTCAAACCGGGCACGGTCATCGCGCACTGGGCGGTGGACCGGGCTGCCCGGCAGGAGCGGACGTGGGTACGGCGCGGGTGCCTCGACCCCCGGCTACGGGACTACTACCAGGCGCAGGGGTTCCACCTCGTGCGGGACATCCCCGTGCGAGTCGGGACACTGCACGTGATGGCCCGGCATGCACAGAAGCTCGACGTGCCCCTTCCCCAAGAGGGCTGACACCCGGCGCTCCTCCCTTCCGCAGGCTGACCGCGTGGTCTGGCTCCTCAGGCCCGTTGAGGTTGCCGCGCATGGCAGAAGGGGCGCCTCGAAACCTTCCGAGCACGGGGCGTTCCTCCCAGGCCAGGCCACAACCAGTGCGTACCTAACACGCTCGTGGTCACCGGAACCACCACACGCCTGCGCGACCGACCTCTGGCGTGGAACAGTTTCCTCGACCTCAGGCAGGCGCCAGCCAGTGTTCGCCCGGGGGTCCGCCACGCCACCCTCGCCAGCGTCATGGACTAAACCCGCACCTGGCTGGACACCCACCGCGCCGACACCGACGTGGTCGATCCCGAGCTCGGACACATGGCCCAGGCCGCCACCGAGGCCGGGGTGGGCTTCTCCTACCTGCACATCGTCACCGACAACCTCAACGGCACCCACGCCCACGGCCTCTGACAGGGAGACCGCGTCCTTCACCTACGACACCGGCAACAAGGTCGGCAGGGGATCACGCCGCGGAGCCTGATTCTCCGATGGTGAACCGCTCGACGGAGGCGAAAGCTGCACACTTCCGAAAGGCCATGGGGCATTACTGTCGCTAAGCGCGAACAAACCTGCCGAGCTGTACACCCGAACGCGCCCACCCGCGTCAAACTCATGCCGGCCGCCCCGCACGCCCCTGCCCCCGGTCGCCGGACTCCCCCGATCCGACGAACCCACAGGAGAGACCTGTGTCCATCCGAACCATCCTGGCCGCTGCGGGTACCGCCGCGCTCGCCCTGGGGCTGACCGCCACCCCCGCTCTCGCCGACGAACCCACACAGGCTGGCGACGAGTGCAAGCGCACCGAGCTGCGCGAGACCGTCGAGCTCGACGGCGGCATCGTGCTGGAGTGCTCGCTCGAGCGCGGGTCTGCGGACCCGGTGTGGCAGATCATCGTCGATCCCACCGAGGAACCGACCGACCCCCCCC
>NZ_ANBF01000113.1 GCF_000341025.1 Nocardiopsis salina YIM 90010
AGCCCACACCCGGCCCCACCGAGACTCCGACCGAGGAACCCACGGAAGAGCCCACCGACGAGCCGGGTGACCCTGTACCGGATCAGTGGGCCGAGTTCGTGTCCCTACTCGAACAGGCCCCGGACGGCGTCGAGCCAGGCCGGTTCTGCAAGGGCGACCACGCCCTGCTCCTCTACGCCTGGAGCGACGCCTCCGCCGTGCAGTGCCAGTACAACCGCGAGTCCGAGCGCCACCACTGGGTGGAGGTGCACGGCTTCGAGGACCTCGTCGTCGAGGACCAGGACCCCACCGATCCTGAAGAGCCGGACGGGGGTGGGGACAGCGACCACAAGCCCGCCCCGCCCACCGACAACGGTGAGGACCCGGCCGCGGGGGACACCTCCGACCGGTCGCTGCCGGTCACCGGTAGCGCGCTGGCCGGACTGGTGGTCGCCGCGATGACCGCGACCGGCGCCGGTGCCACGGCCTTGTGGGCCACCCGCCGCCGGTCCGGACACGACGAGGACGGCGAGACCAGAGAGGACGACGCCGCCTGACGCCGACCCTGACCGACGGGGGCGCCCCACCTTGGAGGGGGCGCCCCCGCTCGCACGTGTCAGGTCGTCTGCTGCATGGACGCACCGTCCTCGAGCGATACCGAGTCGTCGGCCGGCCTCGGTGACCTCAGGGTGCAATGGCGACCCCTCGTAGGGCGATAAGGACCGGTCATCCGCGCGCCTACCTGGGTGCCGATGACGTTGCTACCCCTCGTAGGGGCAATGAAGACCCCGCCTGCAGCCAGGGACTGAACGCTGCGGTGACGTTGCGCACGAGCACCGCACGGTCACCCACCGGGTCCAATTCTCCGAGTTCACCGGCCTTCACCGCCCTGGAACAAGCGCGAGGCTTCGGCACCCTGAGAGGTATCCGCAGCCAGGGGCCCGAGCCGCGCCAGTCTCAGTTCTAGTCTCAGTACGCCGTGGTCCACCGGGGTTCGGACAAGTACGCCACAGCAGGTCAGAACGCTAATGAACCCCCGTGAACGGGTCTTGCCCGCTCTCCTAAAGCGGGTGCCGCAGGTTCGAATCCTGCCGGGGCCGCCATACGACCCGGGGTCTCCGTGTACGGAGACCCCGGGCCCTACGGCCGGTCGCAGTTCCGGCCTCAGGCCCTCGGCGCCCGCACGAACACACCCCCCAGAACGCCGGTTCACTCAGGACCGGGGCCCGACCGCACCGGGGCGGGGCCTGCCGCCTCCGCGGATGCGGGGCAGCCCTCCTCCCCTCACCGGGCAACTCCAGTTCCGCTGTGGCCAGGCGCCTCGCGTTGCGGGTGACGTAGGCCGTCTCCAGCGCCCCCGCGCGGTCGAGGTCCGCGCGCACCGTGATGGTGCCCGAGGGGGTCGCGATGCGCAGGAGGCCGCCGTCGCCGGGCCGGGGGACGACCATGCCCTCGGTCACGGAGGCCGCCGAGAAGGCCACGCTCACCGTCACCGCCAGCGCGGGGTGGGTGCGCCCCATGGACAGCATGGCCCCTGGATCCCGTCGCCCCCGTCGGCGGCCGGGGCGGTCCAGACCAGCTTCGGGATCGCCCGGGACACGCGGTCGGCGTCGGCCGCATCAGGGGCGATGCCCATCAGCGCCGAGGCGTGGGCGCGCGCCTCGCCGAGCACCGCGAGCAGGCGCGGATCGCCGTCCACCCGGTGTGTGCTCTCGTCCCCGGCCAGCCCGAGGTCGGGGCCCCACAACAGAGCGGTCGGATTGGCCGCGTCGACCAGGGAGGCGCGGATCCCGCCCCGCGATGTCTCCAGGACGTCGACGGGCCGCCCCGTCGGCAGCAGGGCACCGGTGACCGCGCCGGCCGGGGCCCGGGCGGCGCAGGCGGCGGTCAGCCGACGTAGCGGCGCGCCCGCGACGCTTTCCGCGGACCGGAGAGCAGCCGCAGGCCTTCCTCCACGTGCGGCGGTACGGGCCGGCGTTCCCGGAGCACCCACGGCAACCCGCGCAGGGCCTCGGCGACGGCCGCGGCGCTGGCGCGGTCCTTCGGGGCCGACCCCAGCACCTGCCGAGTGTGCTCCAGCGCGCCCCGCCACGGGCGGCGCAGCCACGCCGTCCACAGCGTGTTGCGCATCCCTTGCCGGCGGCGCCGCCGCGGGTCACGCACGGCCGATGCCTCGTGGTGCGCGACGGTGTGTCCGTCCCAGCACATCCACCATCCCGCCGACGCCAGATCGAGGGCGAGCAGTTCCTCCTCACCGCCCAACCACAGGCGCTCGGAGAAACCGCCGGCCGCGCGGAAGGCGTCCACGCGCAGGACACTGACGCCCGCCAGAATACCCAGCAGCGCCGGGCCCGGCAGCCAACCCGGCCCGGGGACAGGCGAGTGGCGCAGCTCCGGGGTGAGCGGGTCCTCCTCCCCCGAGGGCTCGACGATCAGGCGCGCGGTGACCGCACCCAGGCGCGGATGGGCGTCCAACAGGCGGGTGGCACGGTCGAGCGCCCCCACCTCCCACCAGGTGTCGTCGTCGCAGAAGGCGACGTAGGGCGTGGTGAGCGCCTCGGTCCCGATGTTGCGCCCGACCGCGCCCAGGTTGGCCGGGGCCCTGATCAGCCCCACCCCCGGGTGGTCCCGGGCGACCGCGTCGGCGGTGCCGTCGCCCGAGGCGTTGTCCACGACCACGACGGGCGGCCGTTCCGGGAGTGCCTCCAGGTGCGACAGCGTCCGCATCAGTTCCGGGCAGCGGTCGCGGGTGATGACGACGACGCCCACACGCGGTCTCATGCCCGCTCCAGGAGTTCGAGGTCGCGCTCCACCGCGGCCGGGACCCGCCTGCGGGACGCCCACACCTCGGGCAGCATCGCGACCGCCGTCCGCAGGGCCCGGCGTGCGCACGGGTCGCGCACGGCGCGTCCGGCCGTGTGCGCGGTGGAGGACAGCACGGCCTTGGGTCCGCGCCTCATCCACGCGGTCAGCAGCGCGTTGCGTTCCTCCAGGGTCCGGCGCCACTCCGAGGGCGGGCGGGCCTGCGAAGGGTGGTGGTGGGCGTGGATCCGGGACAGGTGGCACAGCCCCCAGCCCCGCGCCGCCAGGTCCTGGGCCAGCAGCGCTTCCTCCCCGCCGAAGAACAGCAGCGGTTCGAACCCGCCCGCCTCGTCGAAGGCGGTCCTGCGGACGACGCAGGCGCAGGCCAGGAACCCCAGTACCCGCGGTCCGGGAAGGTCCTCGGCCGGTGGCAGAGGGCTGTCGATCAGCTCGGCGTTGACGGGGTCGGCGCGCTCCTCACCGCCGACGAGGACCGCGGCGGCGACGAGCCCCAGACGCGGATGGGCCTCGAAGGCGTCGGCGGCGGCCTCCAGCGAGTCCCCGGTCCACCACGAGTCGTCGTCGCAGAAGGCGACGTAGGGCGTCGAGGTGTGGGCCACCCCGAGGTTGCGGGCCGCGCACCCGGTGTTGCTCGGGTTGCGGACCAGTGTCACCTCCGGGTAGCTCGCCCGGACCACGTCCGCCGTCCCGTCCCCGGAGGCGTTGTCGACCACCACGACCGGGGGCCTGGGTTCCAACAGTCTGAGGTTGGCCAGTGTGCGGCAGAGTTCGACGGCCCGGTCATGGGTGATGACCACGGCCGAGACCCGGGAGCGCTCCTCGGTCGTCATGGTTGGTCCTCCCGTTCCGCCCCTGTTGCGGGATGGTCCCCTGCCGGTCCGGGAACACCTCCCGGTCCAGTACGTGCGCCAGCGTGCGCCGCAGCCCCTCCCCCAGGTGGACGACCGGCGCCCACCCGAGGACCCGCATGGCCCTGCTGATGTCCGGCCTCCGGTAGTGCGGGTCGTCCTCGGGCCGGTCGACGAAGGACACCTCGGACCGGGAACCGGAGAGCACCCGGATGTAGTCGGCGAGGTTCAGGACGCTGACCTCCTCCTCGCTCCCGATGTTGACGGGGTCCGCCGTGTCGCTGTCGGCCAGGGCCAGCAAGCCCTCGACCGTGTCGTCCACGTAGCAGATCGACCGCGTCTGGTTCCCGCTGCCGGTGACGGTGATGGGTTCGCCCTTCAACGCCTGCCGGAGGAAGGTGGGGATCATCCGGCCGTCGTCCATGCGCATGCCGGGCCCGTAGGTGTTGAAGACCCGGGCGATCCCCGTGTCGGTCCCGAGGGTGCGGTGGTGCGCCGTGGTGAGCGACTCCGCGTACCTCTTGGCCTCGTCGTACACGCTCCGGGGCCCGATCGGGTTGACGTGCCCCCAGTAGGTCTCCCTCTGGGGGTGCTCCCTCGGGTCCCCGTACACCTCGCTCGTCGACGTGAGGACGAACCGGGCCCCGTGCGCCCGCGCGCAGGCGAGCGCGTTGCGTGTCCCGGCGCTGCCGGCCTCCAACGTCTCCAGGGGCATGCGCAGGTAATCGCTCGGAGAGGCGGCGGAGGCGAGGTGGAAGACCGCCTCCAACGGTTCGGTGACCTCCCAGTCCTCCGTCACGTCCGCCAGGAGCAGGGTGAAACCCGGGTGATCCAGCAGGTGCCGCACGTTCTCGGTGCGCCCGGTCGCGAGGTTGTCCAGGCAGACCACCCTCTGCCCCCGCTCGACCAACCGCCGGCACAGGTGCGATCCCACGAAGCCCGCCCCGCCGGTGACCAGCGCGGACCCCCTTCTCGGATACAGCATCGTTCGGTCCTCTCTCCCGCGGCGCCGCCGCCCGTGCCGCAGCGCCTGCTCGGGGCGGCCCCGGGATCTGTTCGATGGGTGTTCGCCGAACAGACCCTCAGGGCCAGGAAGTCTCGTCCGACGGGCACACGACCATCTCCCGGACCTCGCACCCGCGCGGTTGGCGCAGGGCGAAGAGCACGGCCGAGGCCACGTCCGCCGGATCGTTGAGCTGCGCGTCGGCCCCCGGGCGGTACTGCTCCGGACGGTCGTCGAAGAACGCCGTGCGCATCCCTCCCGGGACCAGGAGCGTGACCCCGACGGACCCGGCGAGCTCGGCGGCCAGCGCCCGGGTGAAGCCCACGACCCCGAACTTGGACGCGCAGTAGGCACTGGCATCGCTCAAGGCACGCAGGCCGAGGGTGGACGCGCAGTTGACCACGCTCCCGCGGGTCTCCTTCAGGTGGGGCAGGGCCGCCCGGGTCACGGCCACGGTGCCCAACAGGTTCACGGCGATCACACGTTCCCAATCGTCGGCCGCCACGTCCTCCAACGTCCCGCAGGCGTCGACACCGGCGGCGTTGACGAGGCCGGAGGGCGGGCCGTGTTTCTCCACGACATGGGAGACCGCCGCTTCGACGCCCTCGCGGTCGGCGAGGTCGGCCTCCTCGAAGGGCACGTCGGTCTCCGGGTGCTTGCGGTCCAGCACGACGGGCCGGCCGCCCTCCTCGGCGACGGCCCGCGCCGTGGCGGCGCCGAGCCCGGACGCGCCTCCGGTGACGATGGTCAGTCCGAGGTTGCGCATCTTCTTCTCCTTCACAGACGGTGTCTCAGGTCGCGGGGAGTCCGTCCTGTCCCCTCAGGCGGTCGATGAGCCCGGTCGTGGACCGGCCGGGCAGCAGGGGCAGAGTGACGACCTCGCCCCCGGCGGCGCGCACCACCGACGCCTCGGGCAGGTCGTCGGCGTCGTGGTCGCTGCCCTTGATCCACACGTCCGGCCTGATCTGCCGGAGCATGCTCATGGGTGTGCTGTCGCCGAAGAGCACCACGGTGTCCACGCAGGAGAGTGCGCCCACCAGCCGGGCCCGGTCGTGTTCCGGGACGACGGGACGCTCCTCCCCCTTGAGTCCGCGGACCGAGGAGTCGTCGTTGACCAGGACGACGAGGTGGTCGCCGAGGGAGCGGGCCCTGCGGAGCAGGTCGACGTGGCCGGCGTGCAGGAGGTCGAAGCAGCCTCCGGTGGCCACGATGCGTTTGCCCTCCCTGCGGGCGCCCTCGACCGCGGGTGGCGGGTTGAGCACCCCCACTGCGGGCCCGCGCCCCCTCTGTGCCTCGGCGAACGCGGCCGCGGCTCCGGAGGCGACGAAGCGCCCGGCCGCGCACGTGCCGGCCTCGACGGCGCACTCGACGACGAACCTCCGGGCCAGCAGCACGGTGCAGGCGGCCGCGAACGCGTCGCCCGCCCCGCAGGTGTCGCCGGGTCCCGGCACCGGTTCGGCCCTCACCTCGCCGCCGTTGCCCGACCGGTCGGCCCAGATCCCGCCGCGGTCGCCCAGGGTGACGGTGACGGCGTCCGCCCGCCAACGGTCCGCGAGGCCGCGTGCCCGCCGGAAGGTGTGCGCGGTGTCCGTGGCCGCGCCGACCATGCTCTCGGCCGCGTTGGGTGTGACCAGGTGCGTGCCCGGCACCGGGGGCGCACCACGGGGATGCGGGTCCCAAACGACCGGTGTGTGCACGGCGGTCTCGGCCAGCACCGCACGCACGGACCGGCTGTGTGTCAGTCCCAGCCCGTAGTCGGAGACCAGGACGGCGTCCACCCCGCGCAGGGCCCGGCGCACCTCCTCCGCCGACACGTCCGGCACGACCTGTTCGCAGCCCTCGTCGAGCCGCGCGAGTGTGGTTCCGCGGTCCTGGACACGGATCTTGGTCGGGGTACGCGTCCTGACCGGGAGCCCGTCGAGCACTACGCCCGGGCCGAGGCTGCGCGCGAGTTCGACGGCGCCCTCGTCGCGCCCGGCAGCCGTCACCAGGACCACCTCGCCGCCGCTGTACTCGTGGACCAGCCCGGCGGCCAGGCCTGCACCGCCCGGCCGGAGCCTGCGCACGGGTTCGTCCAGGACGGGCGCCGGGACGTCGGGGCACTGGCGGCGGGACTCCCCGCCCAGGTCGATGTCGAGGATGCTGTCGCCGAGCACGGCCAGACGCAGGGCACTCATGTGGTCCCCCTGGGTTCGGGAGCGGACGGGACACGGCGCCGCCGCTCGAGGGAGCGGTCCACCTCGGCGCAGAAGACGTGGACCAGTGCCAGGTGGACCTCCTGGACGGTCGAGGTGGAACAGGCCGGCACGGCGACGGTGTCGTCGCTCAGCGCTTCCAGCGCGCAGGGCCCCGGCCCGGTCAGGGACCAGGTCAGCACACCCAGTTCCCGGGCCGTCTTGACCGCCTCGACGACGTTCTCGCTGTTGCCGCTGGTGGACATGCACACCAGGAGGTCGCCGTGTGAGGCGTGTGCCCGCAGCTGTCGGGCGTAGACCTGCTGGTACCCGTAGTCGTTGGCGATGGCGGTCATGCTCGAGCTCTCGGCGTGCAGTGCCAGCGCCGACAGCGGAGAACGCTCGGTCTCGAACCGGCCGGTGAGCTCGACGGTCAGGTGCTGGGCCTCGGCGGCGCTCCCGCCGTTGCCGCACGCGAAGAGCCGGCGTCCGGAGGCCAGGGCCGGAGCGGCGGTCCGGGACCAGCGTTCGACCCGGGCGACGTCGGTGCCGTGCAGTGCCTCGCCCAGTGCGCGCAGATGGGTGTGCATCAGTACTCGTCCCCTCCGACGGCGGTCGCGGCCGTCCTCTCCGTGACGCGGTCGTGTTCCGGGGCGCGGGGAAGGACGGCGCCGGCGGTCAGCGACCGGTAACACTGCTCCGTGGCCCGGGCCACCTCCGACCACGAGTACAGTTCGCGGGCCCTCCTGCCGGCGGCCTCGGAGAAGGCCCTGCGTGTGTCGGGCCGGGCGAGCAGCCGACGGACGGCCCCGGCCAACCGGCCGGGGCTGCGTGCGGGCACGAGCAGCCCGGTCTCCCCGTGGAGCACGGTGTCGCGGTGGCCTCCCACCCGGGAGGCGACCACGGGGACCCCGCAGGCCATCGACTCGACCGTCGAGATACCGAACGGCTCGTACCAGGGCACGTTGACCGACACGTCCGAGGAACGGATGAGTTCGGGGACCTCGTCGCGGTCCACGCACCCGAGGAAGCGCACGCGGTCGTCCACACCCGTGCGCCGGGCGGCCGTGCGCAACCGTGCGATCTCGGGGTCCCCGGACACCTGCTCGGGGCGCGGCCCGCCGACCACCAACAGCTCGGCGTCGGGGACCCCGGCCAGCGCCATGACCACCGTGTCGATGCCCTTGCGGCGGACGAGCCGGCCCAGGCTGAGCAGGCGCGGCCGTGTTCCCCTGCGGGCGCCGGCACCGTCAGGGGTGAACCGCCCGGTGTCCACACCGCAGGGCACCACGGCGACCCGTTCCGGCCGGACACCCCACCCGACGAGCTCGTCCCTCTCCTCGCCCGAGGTCGCCACGACCTTGTCGCTCGCCAGGGCCACGGACGGTTCGATCCGTTGCCTCTCCGGCGGACTCGTGTCGGCGAGCCCCTGGAAACGCCGCTTGACCGATCCCAGCGCGTGGAAGGTCTGGAACACGGGGATGCCGAGTGCGGCGCCGGCGCCGGTCGCGGCCATCCCGCTCATCCAGAAGTGGGCGTGCACGACGTCCGGTCTGTCGCGTGCGAGCGCCCCGGTGAGCTCGCGTTCGAACTCGCCCATGTGGGGCAGGAGCCGGTCCTTGCCGATCGGCTCCCCCCGNGAAACCGACGGTGTCGGGCGAGGTCGGGTCGGTGCGCCGTGTGTGGACGACGACGTCGTGCCCGCGTCGGGCCAGTGCGGTTGCCAGTTCCGCCACGTGGACGTTCTGGCCGCCGGAGTCCTCTCCCGTGATGAGTGCCAGCGGGCTGGCGTGCTCGGACACCATCGCGATCCTCATCGTGTCACCTCCTCCAGCACGCGGTCCCAGTCGTCGAGGAACCTCGTGAGCCCGTACCGGTCCAGTGCCGCTTCACGCGCGGCGGCTCCGGTACGGGCCGCGTGTCCGGGGTCGTCCAGGAACGCGCGCAGCCCCGAGGCGAGCACGCCGGGATCCGTGGAGACGACGCCCGCGTCCGGGGGAACGGCCTCGTAGGCTTCGGTCGCGCCCACGGCGGCCACGGGCAGGCCCATCATCATCGCCTCGATGAGGGACAGCCCCAGGGACGTCCAGCGGAGCGGGTGGACATAGGCCCTGCGGCGCGCCAGCTCGGAGTGCATGGCGTGCTGGGGCAGGTCCTCGTGTGCGCGCAGTCGTGACCCGGGCAGTCCGAGCTGCCGCGTACCGTCCGGACACCCATGCCGAACAGGTCCACGGGGACCTCGGCGGCGAGCCCGGGGAGCAGGTCGGTTCCGGTGAAGCGCCAGCGGCGCAGGGGTTCGTTCAGCACCGCTCCGACCCGCGCCACCTCGCCGGTGTACAGGGGCCCGGGGTCCGGGACGCCGTGTTCGACGACGTGGACCGGTGCGCGTCCGCAGTCCCAGAAGAGGGCGTTGAAGTGCGTCACGTGCACGACCGGGATGTCGGACCGTCCGGCGAGCGGGTGCGTGGTGTCGGGTACGGCGCCGCGCGGGGTGTTGTGCTCGACGTAGACCGCGGCCACGTCTTTTCCGGGGACCGCGCCGAGGAGCTGCTCGGCGAGGCCGATCTCGTGGGGGCGTTGCAACAGGACCAGGTCGATGCCGGCCCCGCGCACCTGCTCGCCCGGGAGCTCCAGGGCGTTGGGCGGCCAGTCCCAGGTGTCGGCCCGGCCGCGCCCGTCGAGGCCGCGGTCGGGGGTCACCGGCAGAACGCAGGTGTGCCCCGAGTACAGGAACGAGGTCGTCCACGACCCGTGGACGTGCCACATGAGCACACGCCGGGGCCGGGCGGGCGTCCTCGTCCGCGTGGCGACCCCTCCCGACGGGGCGGTGGTCCTGTCCGTGTGCACGGTCATGGTGCCTCCCCGAGTTCGTCGGCGGCTTCCAGGACTTGGCCGGCGGTCACACCGCTGAGGCAGGGGTGTCCCGGCACGGGGCACCGCCGCGCCCGCGTTCCGGCACACGCTGCGTCCTGGTCCCCGAGCACCCGGTGGGCGACCCCGTACGGTGCCCAGGCCGAGGCGGGCACCACGGGCGCGAAGAGCGAGACCACCGGCGTGCCCACCGCGGCGGCGAGGTGGGCCGGACCGGTGTTGCCCGCCGTGACGACACGGGCTCTGCGGAGCACGTCGGCGAGCTCGGCCGTGGTGGTGCGTCCGGCCAGGTTGAGACCGAGCCGGCCGCCGACGTCCCCGGCCTTCTCTCGGTCGGTGCCGGTCACCACGACGCGGTGGCCCCGGGCGCCGAGCCGGGCGACCACGGCGCGGCCCAGGGCGTCGGGGAGTTCGCGTGCGGGAGCGTCGGCGCCCACGTGCACGACGGTGTAGCCGCCGGGGCCCGCGATCCCCCGTGTGTCGGG
>NZ_ANBF01000114.1 GCF_000341025.1 Nocardiopsis salina YIM 90010
GCGATCCGCGCCATGAGGTCCTCGACGTCGCCGCGCTCGACCTCGGGAGGGTGCGCGGCGATCCACGGCGCGGACCAGGTGATGACCTCGTCCACGCCGGGGAGCAGACGCGCCGCCGGTTCGCCCTGGGGCCCGGCCAGCACGACCAACCGGTCGGCGCCGCGCGCGACGGCGCGCACGGCCGGGCCGGACAGCAGGACGTCGCCCATGCTGTCGAGCCGCGCCACCAGCACCGTCCGTGCGGTCATGTGCCTGCACCCCCCACGATCCTGCGCACCGCCGACGGGAGGTCGTGCTCGACCTCCGGGGCACGCTGCCGTTCCTCCTCGCGGGTCACCGGTGTCGGGACCAGGACACTGCGCGCCCCGGCGGCGGCCGCCGCTTCCAAGTCGGCCCCGATGTCTCCGATCACCGCGCACTCGGCAGGGTGAACCCCGAGCCCGCCGGCCGCGGCGAAGACCAGCCCCGGGGCCGGCTTGCGGCAGGCGCAGCCGTCCTGCGGGGTGTGCGGACAGACCCGCCACAGGTCGAAGGGGCCGAGCAGTTCCTCGATGCGCCGGTCGACCCGGTCCACGTCCCGCTCGGTGAGGGTCCCGCGGCCGACACCGGACTGGTTGGTGACCACCCCGACCTTCAGACCGTTCTCTCGGGCCAGGGCGACGGCCTCGGCCGCACCCGGCCGTGCGACGACCTCGTCCGGGTCGCCGTTGTAGGGGACGTCCTCGACGAGGGTCCCGTCGCGGTCGAAGAGCAGTGCGCGCACACCGCGGGAGGCACCTGCCCCGGCGTGCCGGATCTCGCCGCGGAGCCGGTACCAGCAGGCCAGGGACGGGATGAGCACGCTCGTCACCGCCATGTCGGCCCACTCGGCGGCCTCGGCCGGCCCGGCACGCATCCGGGCGAGTGCGAACCGGGCGGTCGACAGGGCCCACACGGCGGCGGCAGCGGCGGCGGTCCCGCGCCGACCGGTGACCGCTGCGAGCAGCGCGGTGGCGGCGGCAGCGGTGGTGACCAGGTGCGAGCGCAGACCTCCGGGCGGTTCGGCGACGCGGTCGCGCCACGAGCGGCCGTGCACCCTCCGCATGAGGGCGTTGTCGCCGTTGCCGCGCTGGGCCCGCATGCTGGCGTGCCGTCCTCCTGCCCTGAGCGGGTGGACGCACTTCCGCTCGCCCCTGTGCAGGGAGAGGCCCGCGTCCTGCACCCTGAGGACGAGGTCGGTGTCCTCCCTGTAGGCACGGGGGAAGCGGGTGTCGAACCCGCCGACCCGTTCCAGGGCCCGCCTGCGCACCGCCATGTCGGCGGTGATCCACCGGGCGTCCTCCAGCGCGATGGTGGCCCGTTCGGCGTCCGTGGGGTTGCGGCCGGGCGGGCGTGGCACGACGATCCGTCCCTGGCTGCCGCCGGAGTCGTCGGGCAGCGCTTCCAGGTCCGCGCACAGCCGCTCGGGCCAGCCCGCGGGCGGCCGCACGTCGTCGTCGAGGAAGGCGATCCACGGTGCCGTGCAGGCGTGCCAACCTGCTTGCCTTGCCGTCGCCGGGCCCCCACCCCGGGTGCTGAGCACCCGGACCGCCGGATGGTCGGGCACACCCGGCAACTCGGCGCCGTTGCGTCCGTCAGGGCGGTCGTCCACCACGACGACCTCGGCCGGAGCGACGGAGGCAGGGGCGTCGAGGACGGGCTGCAGCACGTCCGCCAGAGCCGGGCGCCCCGTCGTCGGGACGACCACCGCGTACTCGGGCCGGCTCATGTCCGTGCCTTCCCGGAGCGTCGTCGAGGATCCGGGCCAGTTCGCCGTCCGACCAACCGCGCCCCAGGTCGGCGCCGGGCATGGGCTCGACCTTCTCCCCGAGGTCGACCGCGGTCTGCAACGCGCCGCCGAGGGCGGTGCCCGCGTCCCCGGAGGCCGGTTGCACCCACACGTCCTCGAACGGGCCCTCCCGCGCGATCCGGCTGTTGGCCACGCAGTTCAGGGCGACCCCGCCCGCCATGGCCAGGCCGCGCCTGCCGGTGCGTTCGTGGAGCCAGCCGAGGAGGTCGAGGAGGACGTCCTCCAACCTCCGTTGCACGCTCGCCGCGAGGTCGGCGTGCCGGCGGGTGGGCTCGGAACCGGGTGCCCTGGCCGGCGCCAGCGCTTCCCAGTCGATCTGCGAGGCCACGATCCGGCCGTCCCCCAGGTGGGCGATCCGGTCGGCGATCAGACCGGCCATGGCCGGCTCCCCGTAGGAGGCGAGCGCCATGACCTTGTACTCGTCGCTGGACCGGCGGAACCCGAGGTGCTCGGTGAGTTCTTCGTAGACCAGGCCGAGGGACTCGGGGAGTTCCTGGTGGGCCAGGATCTCCAGCCGGCCGTCCTCGGAGTAGGCCCCGGCCAGGTGCGAGGTGTTCTCACCGCGGCCGTCGGCGGTGAGGACCGCGCGGCCGCCCTCGGCGGGCGGGGCGGCCGCGCCGCGGAGGCCGCGTGTGCGACGTGGTGCGGTGAGAACACGACCTGCGACGGGTCCAGACCGGGCAGCGCCGTGGCGAGGAAGTGCGGTGCCCGTTCGACGTAGGTCCTGCGCAGGCCTTCCCAGGCGGGGTCGAGGCCGGGGCCACGGTCCACGGCCAGCGCGGGGTCGTAGGAGTAGGCGACCGCGTCGAGCTCCGAGGGGCTCATCCCTCCTTCGCTCAGGCACCAGCGCATCGCCTCGACGGGCAATTCCCACGTGGAGAAGGGCACCGGCTCCTTGCCGTGCTTGCGCCGGGAGAACCGTTCCTCCTCCGCGGCCGCCACCGTCCGTCCGTCGACCACCAGGGCCGCGGACGGGTCGTGGAAGACGGCGTTGACACCGAGCACCCTCATGGCGACCTCCTCAGCGGCCGGGCGTCGATCCGGAACACATGCAGTCGACTACCAGGCGTCAGGGCGGCTAAACGTAGGCCCGACCGCGGCCCTTTCGCCCCCGACCTGCATGTTTGGACCGGGGAGCCGACGGCTAGCCGCCTGAGAACGAGGCACCCGGAACGGAGGAGGGGGCATGTCTCCGGCGACCCGCCCGCGGCTCCTGGCGTTACGGGCACTCGGGCTGGGGGATTTTGTCACCGCGGTGCCCGCCCTGCGGGCGCTGGAACGGGCGTACCCCGGCCACGTGCGGGTGTTGGCGGCGCCCGCCTCCCACCGGGAACTGGTGCGGATGGCCGGTCTGCGGTGGCGGGTGCTGCCCACGGGACTGTTGCGGACGCCGGGCTGGGAGGGCCCCGCCCCGGATCTCGCGGTGAACCTGCACGGGCGCGGGCCCCGGAGCACGCTCGCGCTGGCGGCGCTCGGCCCCGGCGAGATCTGGAGCCATGCACATCCGGACGCGCCGGGGGTCCCGGGGCCGCCCTGGCCCGGCGCGGTGCACGACTCACGGCTCTGGTGCGGGCTCCTGGAGCACTACGGCGTTCCCGCCGACCCCGGGGACGTGCGCTGGCCGGTGCGTGCGGACGCCGGCGACGGCACAGTGCTCGTGCACCCGGGTGCGGCTTCGGCGTCGCGCAGGTGGCCGGCCGGACGTTTCGCGGAGGTGACCCGCCTCCTCCGGGAACGCGGATTCAGGGTCCTGCTCACCGGTTCCGCACAGGAGCAGCCCTTGGCCGAGCGCGTCGCACAGTGGGCCGGGCTCGAGGACGGCGCGGTCGTTGCGGGCCGGACGGACCTGCGCCGGTTGGTCGGTCTCGTCGCCCGTGCCCGCCTCCTGGTGTGTGGCGACACCGGTGTGGCACACGTGGCGACCGCCTGCGGCACCCCGTCGGTGCGCCTCTTCGGGCCGGTGTCGCCCGCTCTCTGGGGGCCGCTCGTGGACACCGGGGCCCACGTGTGCCTGTGGTCGGGGCGTCGGGGCGATCCGCACTCCGACCGCTTGGATCCGGGGCTGGCCGACCTGACCGCGGATGCGGTGTGGCAGGCCTGCGAGCACCTGCTGCGCTCCGCGGAGCCCGTGTCCCCGGGCTGACGCCGACCTGCAGAACCTGGACGAAGGAGGCAATTCGGGGCAAAAGCCGATCAAGGCTCGACAATGCAGCTTTCCCGCGTCTCACTCGGGGCAGTCCGACGGACAGGGTCGCCTTCGGACGAGACTCCCCCGCACAGGTCCGTGGCCGGACACGGGCGAGGCATGCGTGTGTGAAGGCGGTCCTCCGCACCCGACGGTCAGGAGACTGCCTTGTCTGCGCACACGACGTCCGACGATCGGTCGTCCGTCCGGGAGCCCGCCCCGGACGCCTCGGCCGAGCAGCTGCTGCGGGCCTTCCACGACCTGTCCCCGG
>NZ_ANBF01000115.1 GCF_000341025.1 Nocardiopsis salina YIM 90010
CGCGCACGTGGGCCTGGCCAAGGCGATCCGCGGCTATGCACCGGACCGCGGCAAGGCCTTCATCAGCTACCTGCTGCCCACGGTCACGGGTGAGATCAAGCGGCACTTCCGCGACAGCACCTGGGCGGTGCACGTCCCCCGGGATACCCAGGCCCGCCGCCAGCGCCTGAACCACATCAGGCAGGAACTCGAGCAACGGCTGGCACGCGTACCGACCGTCGGCGAGATCGCGGGGGCCATGGAGCTCACCGTCAGGGAGGTGGAGACGGTCATGCTGGCATCGGAGTCCTACAACGCCTCCTCCTTCGAGGCCCACGGCGAGGACGTGCCGCCCTCGTTGGAGGCGCGGATGGGGGTCGAGGACGGCAACCTCGAGCTGGTCGTGCACAGGGAATCGCTCCGTGCCGCGTGTGCGTGCCTGGAACACCGCCAACGGCTGATCCTCAAGCGCAGGTTCTTCGACGACTGGACCCAGGCCCGCATCGCCGAGGAGGTGGGGTGCTCGCAGATGCACGTCTCCCGCCTGCTCACCGCGTCCCTGCAGGCGCTGCACGCGGTGATGGCCGACCCGCCCTGACCGGGCCCCGTGGCCGAGACCCGGGGCCCGCTCGCTCCGCAGGTCAGACGGGAGTGCCTGGTATGTTCGTACGCGTATGCTAGGCGTGTCTGGGGCAGGCCCCGACGCGAACACTTGGCGCCCTCACTCTCTCGGCGGGAGAGTGAGGGCGCCTTTTCAGCGCTGCGGGGGCGGGACGAACTGAACCCACGCGGCGAGCGCGGCCCGCTTTACCGAGCAGCTTCGGGATCTGCTTCCAGCTACCCGAGTGCTGGCGATGCCCAGCCCGGTGAGCAGGAAGTGGCCGTGAGCGACACGCTGAGAGCAGAAGCCCCAGGTAACCAGGACTGCGCTGTATGTTGCCGCCATGCCTTCCACCCTTCGGGCCCTCGCCCTGGTCTGCAGCCTCAAGTCCAGCCCCGACCCATCCAGCAGCGAGCTGATCGCACGGCAGGTCCTGGACAACCTCGCAGGACACGGCGTCGAGGGCGACTCGGTCAGAGTCGCCGATCACCGGGTCGATCCAGGTGTGGCAGTTGACATGGGCGAGGGCGACGAGTGGCCGCGCCTCCGTCAAAAGCTGGTCGAGGCCGACATTCTGGTGCTCGCCACGCCCACCTGGGTGGGTCACATGTCAAGCATCGCCCAGCGTGTGCTGGAGCGGATCAACGCCGAGCTCTCCATGACCGATCAGGAGGGCCGACCCTCGATGTACGGCAAGGTAGCCGTGGTCGCCGTGGTCGGCAACGAAGACGGTGCGCACAAGATCGTCGCGGACTGTGTGCAGGCGTTGAGTGACACCGGGTTCACCATACCGGCCACGGGCTCCACCTACTGGAACTCCGAGGCGATGAAACCGAGAGATTACAAGGACCTCGCTGACACCCCCGAAGCAGTGGCGAGTACCACTGCTACAGCGGCCCGCAACGCCGCGCATCTCGCAAAACTGCTTCGCGCGCAGCAGTATCCGGCCTCCTGAACGGTTGCTTTTCGTTTGGCCGCCGGAGGTCGGTGCTCGGTTACGTGACTCGGCGGTCGGGTAGTGGTTGTCCATGTTGCTAGTGAGGCCGCCGGGCGTTTATCGGGCTCAGGAGGACACCGCACTGCTCCGTGGTGTTCTGCGCATGCTCGGGCGCCGAGGCCGGTTGCTCGACAGCTCGGTCCTCGACGTCTGTTCCGGTAGCGGGGCGCTGGGAATCGAAGCTTGCCGTGCCGGGGCGGCCAGCCTTACTGCGATTGACTTGTCGCGGCGCTCTGTCCTGGCGAGCTGGCTCAACAGCAGGTTGAACGGCGCACCGGCCACGGTCCTGCGCGGCGATCTGTTCGCTCCGGTGACTCCGCATCGCTTCGACCTCGTCCTCGCCAATCCGCCTTACATGCCCGCCCCCGGCCGGGTACCGCCCCGCCACCGGATGGCGAGGTGTTGGGACGCAGGACCGGACGGGCGCTTTCTGTTGGACCGCATCTGCGCGGGGGCGCCCTCGGTGCTCAACCACGGTGGCGCGCTCTTGCTCGTGCAGTCCGCGCTCGCTGGTGAGCAGGCCACGTCGGACCGGCTGGAAGCGGCCGGGCTCGTGCCGGAGGTACTCGCAAGAGCCCAGGTGCCGTTCGGACCGGTACTGCGGGCGCGAGCCCTGGCACTGCGCGCCCGAGGGTTGCTCGACGCCCATCAGGAGAAGGAGGAACTCGTGGTCATCGAGGCGCAGCATGGCTGACGCTCGTCGCCGGGTCGTCGTCACCGGCGAAGGCCCCATCCTCGTCCACGGCCCGGTCGATATTGAGATGCCCGACGGAGAGCGCGTGCACAGCGACCGACCGGTCACCGCGCTGTGTGCGTGCGGCCGCACGGCGCACCTCCCGTTCTGCGATACCAGCCACCGTCGGCGCGTGCGCGACGCGGAGAGGAAGGAGGACGATTCATGACCGCGACGACAGCGAAACAACCTGCACTGCCTGCTGCTCGTGGCCCGCTCTCCGCAGCGGTCCTGTCGGCCTTGCGCGGAGAACGGCCCGAAGTTCCCGCTGTGGACGGGGCCCTGCCCTACGGCGAGGACCTGCAATTGGCCCTTTACTGCTCTTACGAACCCCACTACCGCGGGTTCCAGGGGGTCGACGACGACCGCGAGTGGGACCCGGCCCTGCTGACGATCCGCGCCGGGTTGGAACGGCTCTTCCTCGACGCGCTCAGGGAGGATGTGCCCCCTGGCACGGACGTCGATGGTGAGCTCGGCCAACTCCTCGTCGAACACGTCGATGCCTTCGGCGTCTCGCATCATCTGCGCAGGGACGGGCAACTGTGGCAGTTGCGCGAATACGTCGCGCACCGCTCCCTCTATCACCTGAAGGAGGCCGACCCGCAGACCTTCGCCATCCCGCGCCTGGACGGGCCGCCGAAGGCCGCCCTCGTGACCGTGCAGCATGACGAGTACGGGGCAGGAGACCCGGAGCGGGCCCACACCAAACTTTTCGCCGACATGATGAGGAACCTCGGGCTGTCGGGAGCCTATGGCGCCTATCTCGACTCCGCCCCTGCCGAAATGCTGGCCGAGGTCAATTTCATGTCGTTGTGTGGGCTGCGCCGCGGGTTGCGCGCGGCACTGATCGGTCAGTTCGCCACTGTCGAACTGACCTCCTCGCCCGGCTCGGACCGGTTGGTCAAGGCCATGCAGAGGCTGGGCTGCGGCCCAGATGCCATTCGGTTCTACGCCGAGCACGTCGAGGCCGACGCGGTGCACGAGCAGCTCGTCAGGCGCGGGGTCATCGCACCGCTGTTGTGCGCCGAGCCCGAGCTGGCTTCCGACGTCGTGTTCGGCATCCGCAGCAGCACGTTACTGGGCGCCCGGTTGGAGGAGCGGCTCTTGCACCATTGGAACCTGGGTGAGTCGAGCTTCCGCAACAGAGCGGAGGCGAGCACACCGTGAAACCACACGGACCGGCGGTTCGGGCCGAGGTCCTTCCCGTGGCCGACACAGATGAAGGAGCATCGGAGGAGACGGTCGTGCGCGACTGCCTCCGAGAGCAACCGCCGCGGTTACCGCCCTGGCTCGGCTACGACGCGGTCGGCTCCGAACTGTTCGAGCAGATCACCGAGCTGCCCACCTACTACCTGACCCGGGTGGAACACGACCTGCTGGCGCGTCACTCCTCGGAGATAGCCGAACTGCTCTCCTGCGGACGGATCGCGGAGCTGGGCAGCGGGAGCGCGAAGAAGACACGCCTCCTGCTGGAGAGCTGCGTGCACCTGCGCAAGGCGATCTATCATCCGATCGACGTGGACCGGACCATGCTGCACGCCAGCGGCGCCGCGTTGTGCTCGCAACTGGCCAATCTGGAGGTCGTCGGCCTGTGGGGACGCTACGAAGCCGGCCTCGAGTGGCTGGGCACCCCTACCCCNCGGCAGCAGCTTCGGCAACACCACGTGCGCAGAACGCGAGACTCTGCTCGGCGCGATCGCCGACAGCCTCGGACCGGGCGGCAGCTTCCTGCTCTCCGCCGATCTGGACAAGAGCCGCGAGACCTTGGAGTCCTGCTACAACGACCCGCCCGGGTACTCGGCTTTCGCGGACTTCCGGCTCAACTACCTCACCCAGCTCAACCGCCGGTACGGTGCCGACTTCGTGCTCGACGACTTCGTCCCGGAAGCCTATTACAACGCGGACACCTCCACCGTAGAGGGGCGGCTCCGCGCTCAGGCCGACCGAGCGGTGCCCGTGCCCGGCCTCGGGCTCACCCTGATCATTCCGCGTGGACAATTCCTCAACGTCGGCTACTCGG
The DNA here is from genome assembly GCF_000341025.1 of Nocardiopsis salina YIM 90010. GTDB lineage: Bacteria > Actinomycetota > Actinomycetes > Streptosporangiales > Streptosporangiaceae > Nocardiopsis > Nocardiopsis salina. The sequence goes on from NZ_ANBF01000115.1 coordinate 4,331, forward strand.
TCAAGTTCGACGGCCAGGACCTGGTCCGCGAGGTGGGCAAGCACGGTTTCAGCCTGCGTGCCCACTGGGAGGACTTCGACTCGCGGTACGGGCTCTTCCTGTTCCGCCGCCAGGAGACCTGACAGGAGAACAAGCTGTCCCGCTCGATTCATGGATCTTCGCAGAAGCCGCAAAGCACAAGGCACGACCGAGCCAGACACGTGCGGTGCGGTCGTGTCGGAGGCGGATATGAGGGCGGTGATGGCAGGGGCGCGGGCGACATTCGTGTCTACAACGTCGAGGGCCCGACGCTGCTGGAACCGAACGATGTAGCCCCGGCCGAGTTCGCTCCGATCAAAATGTCAGATGTGCGCACGCATCGCCCGATACCTCGGCGCGTAGAAGTTCACCGGGGTCAACACCGTTTCCGAACGCCCCGAGATGGCGCGCCGTCACGGTGGCGAGTGCGTCGACCGCGGCAAGGCACGACCAACGAGGGCCGACACCGCCGAACTGCCCACCAGAAAGGGAAAAGCCATGCAGTATGAGGAATTCATCGCCCAAGTGTGCCAAGATGCCTCCATCGGCGACCGAACTCGCGCAGAGAGCGCAGTCGAGGCGAGTCTGCACGTGCTCGGCCAGCGCCTGGCCGGAAGCGAGCCCTTGGATCTGGCCGCGCAACTACCAGCGCGTCTTAGAGAGGTGCTCACCGGCCACCAGGACACCGGCGAGACCTTCGGCGTGGACGAGTTCTGCAGACGCGTGGCCCAGCGGGAGGGAAACCACGCCAGCCCGGATGCGGCCTTGGACCACGCCCGAGCGGTGCTGGGCACGGTTGCGCGTACGGTCGGTGCCAGGGAAGTGGATCAGCTGCGCTCTCAACTTCCGCCGGGCTACACCGTGCTGATGCAGTGACCACCCACACGGCGCATTACTCAACAAAGCCGCGGGCGTGCAGCGCAAGAACGGATCCAACGACATCCCGACCTATGCAGCGTGAACATGGTAGTGATACTGCGGTGCGCGCCGCTCGGCGCCGACAACGAGCCATGATGCGGGCCGGGACATTCGGCTCAATTCCTGGGGCGGGTAGGGGCCCACAGCCGACCCGCCCGCGTTGAGAGGCCGCTGTTCCAGGTGACGACGTTTAGGTTGGTCAAGGGCCATGGCGGGCGGGCACCCCACGTAGCCGTGGGCAGATGATCCCGGTGTCTGCCCGCCCTGGCCGGGCGGTCCGCCCTGCAGTGGGTGAGCTCTGCAGGGCGGACTCAGCCGGGCCACTCAGCGCCACGAGCGGCGGCCCGTCGAGCTCGGGTCGACTCGCCCCCTCGCTCGCGGGCGCCCGCGAGCATACGCCGCCCAGGAAAGCCCCAGGGTTCAGGTGCCAACAGGAGCCTTGCGGCGAAGCACGCACAGTAGCCCACCGGTCGTGGACGGCGGTTGTGCACCCCGAGAAGTTCAGCGAAACGCTCGTCCATGTGAAACCAGAAGGGTGTACACGTGATCAACCCTTTTTATTGCGACAGCCACCAGCGTCACTAACGAAACACGGGTCTTGGACTTCACGGGAGTACTGTGGGCGAACATACGAACCTTGTGCTCGGGCGTGCTGGTCAACCGCCCCGAGGGGGCGATCATGGAGGCCATGTCCAGGATGCCCCAGCAATCCCGTACGGTAGTTCATGCGGCCGCCGCTCCGGATTTTTCGTCTCCACACCGGCGGCGGCCGCTCGCCTGCTACATGGCCACATTCGCCATTTTTGATAAAGCATACTCACTAGGAATCGTCGGTGGATCGACGGATAATCCGTATGCCGAATCAGGCGGCGTTGCTTTTCCTGGTGCTGATCCCCTCGCCCCTGACCGACGGCCATTGGACCTGATAGAATTCCTGCTCCCACCGGAAACACCGGGGTCCGCCCGGAGAAATGGTCGACGCCATCTCGTACATGGAGCGGTGCGCATCGGCTGCTCCTGACGCCACCTGCTCCCCCGATCTGCCGCCCTGGAAGAGGCTGTACTGGCGTTCATGAGCCTGATGTTCGGCCTGGCCGGCCTACACGACCGGCCTCGCCGCCGGGGCTCTCGGCGCGAGCCTGCTGCATAGGGGCGGACGCCGCCGGCCGTGGAGCCCTCGACCATCGGTGAAACCGTGACGAGTGCTGAGCTCTTGAACGAACCCGACGCCGCCGGGTCACGGTGAGGACTTCCGGGCGACCCTCCGGGACAGTGACCCGTGGGACCGAGCCAGCCCCTCCGCGGCCCGAGAAGACACCCTCCGAACGAGCAGCGCCGCTCGAGCACCGGGTCGAACCCAACAGGAGCTGGAGGCCAGAGCAACAGGAGTCGGCGCAGGCCACCGACTCGCCGCTGCAGGCTGGTGGCCTAGATGCATGAAATAGTTCGAAAGACGAGAAGCATGCTTGCTAGATAAATCGGAACTTTGGGGCCAACCTGGAGGTATCGCACATCGTGCAACCCCTGCGAAAGAGCGGGCGGAGGAGGTTGCCCGCAGACCGCGAAGGAGCCAGGCGAGCGATCGAACTGCTGCTACGCGAGTACCTGGATGAGCGGTTGAGGGAAATTGAAAAGCTCGACGGGGACTGCGGGCATGATCTGGTGGCACCTCTGGTGGAGTTCACCGTTCAAGGCGGGCGCCGGATGCGCTCGGTCCTGGCCTGGTGGGGGTGGTTGGCGTGCGGCGGGCCGAGCGAAGGCCCGCATGCCCGAGCCGCAATGGGCGCCTGCGCGGCCATCGAGCTGCTTCAGTCCTTCGCGCTGACCCACGACGACGTCATGGACAACGCGAAACTCAGACGTGGCGCGCCGGCCTGTCATGTCGCACATGCCCAGGCACACGAGAAACGCGGGTATTACGGGGAATCTGAACGCTACGGGGAGTCCATGGCCGTGCTTGTGGGCGACCTTGCCCTCTCGTGGGCCGATGACCTGCTCAGAGAGTCACTCAGTGAGCTGACCGATGCCGACGAGGCCCAGCAGGTGTGGCGGGACCTGCGCACAGAGCTCATGGTGGGGCAGTTCCTCGACCTGAAGTCGCAGGCGCGTGGCGAGCGGTCCGAGGCCACGGCGCTCCGTATAGACCGCCTCAAGACCGCTTCCTACACGGTGGAACGTCCGCTTCATCTGGGCGCGGCCATGGCAGCTGCCTCGAAGGCGACCGTGACGGCTCTACGGGGTTACGGGGCAGACGTGGGTGTGGCGTTCCAGCTCCGTGATGACTTGCTGGACGCTTTCGGAGCTCCTGAGCACACGGGAAGACCCATGGGCGAAGACCTTCGGGAGGGAAAGAACACCGTGCTGCTGGCGCTGGGGCTCGAGCTGGCAGAGCGCGCGGATGACCGCGAGGCCTTGAGAATTTTGCGTTCGGTCGGACACCGGGAGGCTGCGAGCCCGGCCGAGGCTGCCCGGGCGCTGGAGTCAGTGGGGGCACGGGAGCAGATCACGCGACGGTGCGCGCGGCTGGCTTCCTCGGGGCTCGGGTATCTGGTGGAACTGGACCTTCCGGCCGCTGTCGCGGAAGGTCTCGAGGATTTCGCCAGAACGGCGGGGAGCGCGTGAAGAGAGTGAGCCGAAACGTGGGAACCAGCAGCCGAAACGGCGGTCGGTCCCGTGTGGTCGTGGTCGGGGCGGGGTGGTCGGGCCTGGCTTGTGCCCTCCACCTGGTGGGCGAGGGATACGACGTGGTCGTGCTCGAACGCCAGGACCACCCCGGGGGACGGGCCGGCCGTATGGACTTCGACGGGTTCCGCGTCGACACGGGACCGACAGTGCTGACAATGCCGGAGCTACTGGAGGAGGCACTGAGCGCAGCGGGCTCGTCCGTCTCCAAGCGACTCGAGCTGATGCCCTTGGACCCGGCCTACCGCGCGTCTTTCGCCGACGGCTCGGTGATCGACGTGCACACCGACCGGCGTCGAATGACGACAGAGGTGGCGCGGGAAGCCGGCCTGAGCGAAGCGGTCGGCTATCTGCGGCTCCGCGANTGTACCGAATCGAGATGGGCTCTTTCATCGATGCACAGTTCGACTCCCTGCTCGACCTGGTGGGTCCCGATCTCGTCCGGTTGGCTGCCCTGGGCGGGTTCGGGCGCCTCGCACCAACGGTGGGGCGTCACTTGAAGGATGAGAGGCTCCGACGGATCTTCTCCTTTCAGGCCCTCTACGCCGGGGTGTCACCGCAGAAAGCGTTGGCGGCCTACGGAGTGATCTCCTACATGGACACTGTGGCCGGTGTCTACTTCCCCAAGGGCGGGATGCGCGCCGTCGGCACCGCCATGGCCTCGGCCGCTTGCGATGCCGGCGCGAGCATCCGATACGGCACGTCCGTCGAACGCTTGGAACGCCGCGGAAACGAGGTGAGGGCGGTTCACACGGACCAGGGCGAACGGCTGCCCTGCAACCACGTCGTGCTCACCAACGACCTGCCCGAAGCGTACCGACTCCTCGGCCGCAGCCCTCGGCGTCCGGCGCGCCGAGGTTTCTCCCCTTCGGCCGTGGTCTTGCACTTGGGAACGGACCGCACCTGGGAACAGCTCTCCCACCACACGATTCTCTTCGGCCGGGAATGGGAGCAGACCTTCACCGACATCATCGAGCGGGGAAGGACGATGAATGATCCCTCACTTCTGGTCACCCAACCGACGGTGTCCGATCCGTCTCTGGCCCCCGATGGCCGGCACCTGCTTTACGTGCTCGCGCCTGCCCCCAATCTGCGGGCCGGACGGATCGACTGGGCCGACGAGGGACAACGGTACCGCGATAAACTGGTTGCCACGCTCGAGAAGCGGGGTCTGACGGGCCTGGACGCTTCCGTGTGCTCGGAGCGGCTGATCACCCCGCAGGACTGGCAGCGCCAGGGCCTGGCCCACGGCACCCCCTTCTCTCTGTCGCACACCTTCATGCAGACGGGACCGTTCCGACCCCGCAACACTGTTCGGGGCATCTCCAACGCCGTGCTCGCCGGGTGCGGCACGACACCGGGTGTGGGTCTGCCGACCGTTCTCGTGTCCGGCAAGCTGGCGGCCCGGAAGGTGATGCAGCGGGCTGCGCAGGGCGCCCGGTGATCGGCACCGCGGCCGCAGAACTCGACGCGGCAGCCATTACCGAGCCCCGGTTGAGGCAGGACTACCTGCTCTGCCGTGAACTGCATTCTCGGCATGGCCGCACCTATTTCCTCGCGACCCGGGTACTGCCCCCGGCGCGCCGCCCGGGCGTTCATGCGCTGTACGGGTTCGCCCGATGGGTGGACGACATTGTCGACGAACCCGAGCCCGGCGTGAGCGCCGCCGAGCAGGGCGCACGCTTGCACAACATCGCCGAGGACCTCGAAAGGGCTCTGGACGGGCACGCTCCCCGGGAGCCGGTGCTTCGTGCGGTGGCACACACGGCCCATCGCTATGCACTGCCCTCGGACCACTTCCGCGCGTTCCTGCGGTCCATGCGCATGGATTTGACGGTCACCGCCTACCGGGACCTGGCCCACTTGCGCGAATACATGTACGGTTCTGCGGCTGTGATCGGTTTAAAGGTGCTCCCCTTGCTGGGCACGGTCGTGCCGCAGCAGGAGGCTGCGCCCCATGCGGCAGCGCTGGGTGAGGCGTTCCAGCTCACGAACTTCCTGAGAGACGTCTCCGAGGACCTGCACCGAGGCCGCGTCTACCTGCCTGAGGACGTCTTGGCGTCGCACGACGCCGACCGTGCGCTGATGGAGCATTGTGCCCACACCCGCACGTCCGACCCACGTGTACGGGCGGCACTGGCTGAATTCGTGCACATCAACCGTGCGCTCTACCGAGAAGCCCAGCCCGGTATCGCGATGCTCGAACCGGTGGCCCAACCGTGTGTCGCCACAGCGTTCCGTCTTTACCGGGCGATCTTGGACGAGATCGAAGCCGCCGACTACCACGTGTGGGACAAGAGGCACCGTGTCTCGGACAGCCGGAAGTTGGCCGCCGCCTTACCGGCTCTGGCACGCTCGTTGTGGGCCCGTGCTGGGCCTTCCCGCGTCTAAGGACCGCTCCCGCCCCAGGTGCCCGTCCCTCACGCATCTGGGGCACTCCCTCGCCGAAGGAGATCTATGCACTTGCCCGACCCCACGCCGCGCCGCCTGCCGCTGCGCCGGATCCCTCACGGCTCCCCCNGAGGCCGCCCTCGAGCGGGCTCGAGCCCGGCCGTCCGGAAACTGGTTCGTCCTGGCGGCGAGCAGTGAGATTCACGCGGACCGTCCTTTCGGACGGCTTGTCGGGGGCGCCGAGGTGGTCGCCTGGCGGACCCCGGACGGCGGTGCGCACGCCGGTCCAGGAGCGTGTCCTCACCTCGGCGCGCCACTGTGCCGCGGCGCGGTCGACGAAGGCAACCTGGTCTGCCGCTGGCACGGTCTGTCACTCGGGCCGCAGGGGTTTCCCGGTTGGAGCCCTTATCCCGTCCACGACGACGGCGTGTTGGTCTGGGTGCGACTGAACGAAGTCGGAGGCGAGGACCCGCTCGAGGCCCCGGTGGTTCCGGAGCGCCCGGAGCGAGCCGCCAGTATCGCCGCTGTGGAGAGCATGGCAGGGCGGTGCGAGCCCGAGGACATCATCGCCAACCGGCTCGACCCCTGGCACGGATCCTGGTTCCACCCCTACTCCTTCGTGGCGCTCCGTGTCCTCGAGGTGCCGGAAGGCCCGGAGCCGGATCCGGACCGTATGGTCGTCGAAGTCGGGTTCAAGGTGGCTGGGAGATGGGGTGTGCCCGTTCAGGCGGAGTTCATCTGTCCCGAACCCCGCACGGTCCTCATGCGCATCATCAAGGGTGAAGGCGTGGGCAGCGTGGTCGAGACCCACGCCACCCCGTTGGGCAGCGACGCATCCGGTGTCCCGCGGACCGCGGTCGTCGAGGCCACGATCGCCAGCTCGGAACGGGTCGGTTTCTCCCTGGCACGCCGCGTCGCCGGAGCGGTACGACCGTTCATGCGCGCGACAGCGCGGCGACTGTGGCGCGACGACCTCGCTTACGCCGAGCGTCGCTACCTCTTGCGGTCGGCCCGCCGTGCAGAGGACTGACGGGTCGACCGCGCAAGGAAACGTAGGAAAGCGTTGCGCCCGCGGATCGGCACGGTCCAGACCGTGTGCCCGTGCCGCCCCCACCTCGAGAGCAGGGCATTTGCGGCGAGCATCCCGCTGGTGGCTGCGCGTTCCATGAGCGCCACCGGAAGGTCCACACGAACGTGGTCTCCCGCGACGACCAGGGAGGGGTCCGAGGTACGGATTTCGCAGCGGGACCTGTAACCGCCGGGAGGAAAGAGCGGACAGTCGGCACGCAATTCGTGCCGGGCGTCCACGACGCGGGCTTCCCCGAGCTCGGGGTAGACCGCGACGGCCTGGCGCCACAATGAGTCCTGCTCGGCCTCCGGGTCGCAGTTCTCCGGCAGTGCGTAGGCGTGGAGCTCCACGACCGAGCCGCCGGTTCGGGCAGTCCAACGGGCGGACTCGTCCTCGTAGCGTTCGAGGATGCTGATGTTGTCCAGGGTCGGGTAACCGCCTGTACCCACGAAACCCTGACGGTGCGGCCGCACCGGACGGTCCAGCCAGTATCTGGAGACCAGGAACGGCGGGGGCGGCNCCAGGGAATCCACTCTCGCCCGCCAACCAGGATCCCCCAGAGCGGGCGAGGCTGCGACGATTCCGGGAAGTGCTGCCGACTCAGTGGCCAGGACCACCCCGTCGAACTCATCGGTGCCAGAGGTACCGCCTTCGTCCTCCCACGCAACGGCATGCCCGGAGGCGTCCGAGCGCTCGATCGAGCGCACTCTCGTCATGGTGCGGAGCTCGGTTCCGCAGCCCTCCAGGTAGCCGGCCAGCGGGTTCCACAGCGCCTGGGGAAACGGCGATCGGGGCACGTCGAAACGCAACCCCTCGGAGGACCCGAGAAAGTAGGTGTGGAACATCAACGCCATCTCCGCAGCGGAGAGGCGCTCGGGCGCAGCGAAGAAACTGCGGCTGAACACTTCGAACGCGAGGTGGCGTGCGGTCTCCGGGAAACGTGCGATCTCCAGCAGTTCGCGGGCATCACGGTGGCCCAGGCGTTCGTGGATCCCCGGAACGTCCACGTCGAGAAGCTGCAGCGCTGCCGGAACGTTGACCCGGGTCAGCTCGCCGGGAGGAAAGCTTCTGCTCGTAGCCGCCAACGCGAGTGCGTTCCACGGCGGTGTCTGCGGCAGGTTCGAGAAGCGGTCGGCGTGCCCGTCGCTGTGGACCAACGGGTAGTCCTCCAGCGGCACGAGGCACCGGAGGTCCGGATCCGCGCGGCGCAGGAGCCCGCGCAAGTTGTAGTACTGACGGAAGAACGCGTGGAAACCGCGGCTCATCGTGACGGTACTCCCGTCCGTGAGCGTGGTCTCCCAGCCCTGCAGGCGTCCGCCCAGTCCTCGTTCGCGTTCGAAGACCACGACCTCGACCTCTCGCTCGGCGAGTGCGCACGCAGCAGCAAGGCCCGCGATACCGCCACCGACGACGGCCACGCGGGGCATGTTCCGAGGCCGTGTTCCAACCGGTGCTCGGGCATGGACAGCGTGAGCTGCAGGGTCGCGCACGTCCGCGTTCATGCGTGGAGCTCGCTCTCGAACGTCGGGCCGTGTACGTTCGGGTCCGGAGAACGGCGGCCGACGAACGTATGGGTGATGCCGTACTGCCAACCCGGCATGGGGGCACTGGCCACCATCTCCAGGCCACCGCAGCTCATGCGTTCGAGCAGACGAGCACGCCCGTCGAACTCGCGCACACTGCTCCAGAGGTAGCTGAACAGGTCCGAGCGTCCGGTCATAGCCCGGCCTGCCGGAATCACGACGCCCCAGCACACGGCCGACCAGACCGCGCGCGCGAGAACGGAATCGGCCACGGAGTACTCGTGCAGTGCCAGCCGGCCGCCCGGGCGCAGGATCGACATAACGGCTGCGAGGAAGCGGTCCGGGTCCGGGACGTTGCGGATCACGTATGCCGCGAACACCGCGTCGGCCGGTCCGCCAAGGTGTTCCTCCACCCAGGACGGCGTCAGCTCCTCAGCGCGGGCCCGCGTGAACGTGACCCGGCGCGGCCATGATTTTGCCTCGGCCGCGTCAAGCATGCCCTGGGAGGCGTCCACACCCACGATCCTCGCCTCGGGCGCGGCGCGCAGAAGCGCGGCCGTCGAAGCTCCGGTCCCACAGCCCAGATCGAGCAGAACCAGTCCTCTGCCGCGGCGCGGAAGGCGCAAACGCCGCGCGGACGTGCGCAGATCTCGGTGGTACCCGGGATTGGCGCCAACCAGGCGGTCGTAGGAGTCGGAAGCGTGGTCGAACTCGTCAGTGACCGCACCGGTCTTCATGTCATCGGTCGAGGCGGCCATGGTCCCCCCGGAATCCTTGTCACACACGTATCGCGGCCCGAGCCGTGCCAAGCCATGCTGGGAACATGCCCGATTACGACTTCCTGATCGTCGGCGGGGGCGCTGCAGGCCTCAGCTTGGCCCATCACCTGACCGGCGTCAACGCTCGGCGCTCGCAACCGTTGAGAGCGGCTCTGCTCGAACCGCCACCTGGCGCCTCGACACCGGTTCCCCGTACATGGTGCTTCTGGGAACCGGAGGGAGGCCGGTGGGACGCCCTGCTGACCGCCTCCTGGAAGGACCTGGCCGTGATCGGGGCCGATGGTGAAGTACACCGTTCTTCCGCGAGCCCTTTCGTGTACAAAATGCTCCGGTCGACCGACGTCGAACATCACGTGCGAACACACGCCGACGACCACCTCGATCAACTGACACAGCGGGTCATCGCGGTCTCTGACGGCCCCGACCACGCGACGGTGGTCGCGCGGACACCCGATGGCCGAGAAGTAAGGCACACCGCCCGCTGGGTGTTCGACTCCCGGCCCGCTCCACCAACGACGCGGGGGCACACCCATCTCCTACAGCACTTCCGGGGTCGGTTCGTGCGGGCGGCCCCGGGCTCCTTCGACCCTGCAGCGGCGGTACTGATGGACCTGCGCCCAACACAACCGGACACGGGTGTGGCCTTCAGCTACGTGCTGCCCCTCACCGAGCGTGAGGCGCTCGTGGAGTACACCGAGTTCGGACGCCAGGCGCTGACCACACCGCAGTACGAGACCGCCTTGACCGATTACTGTGCTCTGGCCGGCATCAACGGTGTGGAGGTCGTCGCGTCCGAGCAAGGGGTGATCCCGATGACCGACGGCCGTTTCACCACGCGCACGGGTCGCCGCCTGTTCCGAGTGGGGACTGCCGGCGGGGCGACCCGGCCCTCCACGGGTTACACCTTCAGCGGGGTATCCCGCCAGATCGCTGCCGTCGCCGACGCGTTGGCACACGATCGGGTCCCTGTTCCACCAGTACCGCACCGGGCACGTCACCTGACCATGGACGCCATCATGCTCAGGGCACTGGACCGCGGTCGCGTCAGCGGCGCGGACTTCTTCACGGGATTGTTCGCCGACAACCGCCTAGGCAACGTGCTGGCCTTTCTCGACGGACGGAGCGCAGTGCCCCGTGAGATCGCCATAGGGCTGAGCACACCGGTGGCAGCCATGTCGCGCGCCACCATCGAACACGCGTGGAGCAGATGCACCGAGACCGGTCGGTCACTGCTTTATCGGAACCCCCGACGCAACTCGTGAAGGGCAGGACGTCCACACGGGCTGAAAACCGCGTACCGTCCCGACTCGTTTCAGGAGCGATGCGAGTTGGCCGCCCAGCTCTTCGCACCGATCCTCGCAAAGTGAATTCGCGCGCTTCTCGCAGCCCCGGCCGGGGCTGCGAGTACGTGGTGCCGCTGTTAATCATGAGCAGACTCTCCGAATCAATGGACTCGCCGCGTCCAAACGTCGGCGGTTTCTCGGTGAATGCCTGGCCGGCCTCGACGAGAGTCTGCGCGGCCACGGGGCCTCTCGATGCACGCCGTTCCCGTGCCCATCCTCGACCTCGAGAAGGCCCTGGACCGCTTCCAGCGACATCGTCAACTCGCCCCGGACCTGCTCGGGGGTGACACATTTTCGCTCGCCTGGGCCAAGCCGGACGTTCAGAGTCTCGCGCGCGGCGCCGCCAGAACTCGACGGAGGGGCTGAGCGATTTCGGCCGGTGGTCCTGGCGTGCATGCCACACGAGATGCACAGCCTCCCGGTCGAGGCGTTGGCAGCCATTTACCCAGGCGGGTGCTGGGACCGTGCACACCGTGCCGTGTCGGGCCCAGCGCTGAGGCGTTTTCCGCGGCTTAGGTGGTGTTTTTTGAACGGGTCAGGTCGCGGAGCCAGATCCGGATCGAGGCCACCTGCACGGTCCCGTCGTAGATCGCGGTCCGCTTGTCATAGCGGGTCGCGACCGCTCGGTTCTGCTTGAGCAGGTTGATCGCCCGCTCCACGGTGTTGCGGTCGCGGTAGGCCACCCGGTCGAAGGCCGGGGGGCGTGGCCACTACCAGGGGGCGCTGTGTTGATGAGCGAGCAGGTGGATCTTGGTGATCAGTCCGCCCCTGGAGCGTCCCAGCGCTTCGCGACCGTCCGATTCGTCCCGGGCAGTGTCCCCTTTTTCGTGGCCTCGGCGGCGTGCTGATGGGCCCGCACGGAGGTGGAGTCGATACTCGCGAGTCACGAAACCTTGGCTTTCGTTGTCCCGACTATGCGCGAGGGTTCGTTTCAGCGCTGAGCTGTGGGGACAGGGCCCGGGTAAGGCCAGGAGCCGCCTGACCGAGTCCAACTCGCTCCCGTATTGGAGAAGGTCATGAAGGCCCTTGTGTACAACGGATCCCGCGACGTCTCCGTCAAGGAACTGCCGGACGCCCGGATCGAGCGTCCCACCGATGTGCTCGTGCGCATCACCGCCACCAACATCTGCGGTTCCGACCTGCACATGTACGAAGGACGCACCGACCTGGAGCCCGGCAAGGTCCTCGGACACGAGAACCTGGGCGTGGTCACCGAGATCGGCAGCGGCGTCGAGCGCATCCGGGTCGGCGACCACGTGTGCCTGCCCTTCAACATCGGCTGCGGATTCTGCCGCAACTGCGAGACCGGCATGCCTTCCTACTGCCTGACCGTCAACCCCGACCCCGACATGGCCGGGGCCGCCTACGGCTTCGCCGGGATGGGCCCCTACCCCGGCGGGCAGGCCGAGTACCTGCGCGTGCCGTTCGGGGACTTCAACTGCCTGCGGCTGCCCGAGGACGCACAGGAGAAGGAGGACGACTACGTCATGGTCGCCGACATCTTCCCCACCGGCTGGCACGCCACCCGCCTGGCCGGGCTCAAGCCGGGTGAGTCCTGCGTGGTCTACGGCGCGGGTCCGGTCGGACTGATGGCGGGCTATTCCGCGCTGCTGCAGGGGGCGTCCCAGGTGATGGTGGTCGACCGCCATCCCGACCGGCTGCGCCTGGTGGGGCGGATGGG
>NZ_ANBF01000116.1:0-5775 GCF_000341025.1 Nocardiopsis salina YIM 90010
ATCCTCAACCTCACCGACGGGCGGCGTGCGGACTGCGGTTGTGAGTGCGTCGGCTACCAGGCCCATGACCATGTCGGTGTCGAGCACCCTGAGCTGACCATGAACAACCTGGTGAAGTCGGTGAAGTTCACCGGCGGCATCGGTGTCGTAGGCATCTTCCTGCCCTCCGACCCCGGAGCTTCGGACGAGATGTCCCGCAACGGCCGGCTCGACTTCGAGATGGGGACGTTCTGGTTCCAGGGGCAGAGGATCGGTACCGGCCAAGCGCCGGTGAAGGCCTACAACCGGCAGCTGCGCGACATGATCCACCAGGACCGCGCGAAGCCGTCCTTCATCGTCTCCCACGACCTGCCGTTGCAGAGGGCACCGGAGGCCTACGAGCACTTCGACAACCGCGAGGACGGCTGGACCAAGGTGGTACTCAAGCCCGCCATGACGTGAGCGGCGCCGCTGGCCGGCCCGTCGACCACGCAGGCCCGTCCGCCTGGTCGAGATACTGCGGGCACACCTGAAAGAGCATTTGGCGAACCGGTCGTTCCGGAGCTTGGATGAGCTAGAGCGGGTACTACCGTCCCATCTACGCTCGGTCCAGCGGCGGCCCGCGGGTCCCGGTTAGGCACTGTTTTTTGGAAGTGCGAGCGGAGCGGGGTCTGCCCTGGCAGGGTGCGTAAACGTGCCCGGACCTCATGTACTCACCGATGCCGCGTGGACCCTGCTCGCCACGCTCCTACGCTCCAGGGACGGACGGACCACCAAGATTCTCCTGCTCGCCGATCAACACAGGCGCCCCCTGGTACTGGCCACGACCCTGGTCCAGCACGTTGGACCGCCCCACGTCGACCCGATGTGACAAGCGGGCCGCGATCTACGACGGGACCGTGCAGGTGGCCTCAATCCGGATCTGGCTCCGCGACCTGACCCGTCAAAAAACACCGACCGCCTAGGGACTGCCGGGGCCTGGTAAGGCGGGTTGTTTGGGCGGGGTATCTGTCTATATTCTTGCATTTCGGCGGCCCTCCGTAGATTTTTCCCGGTATTCGACTCCGGATTCCTCGGGAGAGCCGCTCACTCGGGAGGCATGCGCCCCTCATTCTCGACAGCCATAAGGGGCAAGCCGGATTCGGGGATTATAGACCTGCATCTCCGCATCGGGTCCCACCAAATCAGAAAGGCAAAGTTTTGGCGGAAGGCGAACGGCGCAAAGACCGGAGCGAGGGCTGCCTCACGGTCGGAGTGCTCGCAGATCCCGTTGCCATGCCCGTTCTGATCGGTGAACAACTCGCTGAGGACCTGCCGCAGTTGTTGACCGACCAGCTCGACTCGGAACAGCCCTGGGACGCGCAGGTACTCCGAGAACGGCTCCCGCCGAGCGACAGCCACCACACGGCGATGATGGAACTTGCCGAGGACAAGATGGCCGAGCACGGGTGGGACATGGTCGTGTGCGTGACCGACCTGCCCATGCGCAGCGGCAAACGGGCCATCATGGCTGACATGAACAGCAGCCGACGTGTGGTCGTGGTCTCTTTGCCGGCTTTCGGGGCCATGGCGCTGCGGCGCAGGGTCGGTGCGGTCGCGGCCCAGCTCGTCGCCGATATCCATCGGCCCGGCACGCCCCAAGAGGGCAGCGCGCAACACCGGCAAAGGCGTCTTCCTGTTCTGTCGGGCCGTTTCCGGCGACAAACCCCTGACCAGCCCGGGGTCGATGCCCGGATCTCCTCGAGATGGGGGGTCGCGCGGTTGCTGCTGGGGATGGTGCGGGCCAACCGGCCCTGGCGCCTGGTCTGGAGCCTGACAGGGCCGTTGGTCGGTGCCTTTGCCTTCAGCGCTTTCTACCTGCTCAACTCCACGGTTTGGGAGATGTCCACCACGCTGTCGGCCTGGCGCCTGGTCCTGGCAGCCGTGGGAGCGCTGACGGTGATGACCGGGTGGCTCATCGTCTACCACCAGCTGTGGGAACCGGTCGGGGAGCGGCCCCGTGTCGAGCGTGAACAAGCGGTGCTGTTCAACGCGACGACGATTCTGACCTTGGGTCTGGGGGTGGCCTTTCTCTATGCGGGCCTGTTCGCCGTCAACACCGTGGCCTCACTGGTTCTGCTCTCGCCGGACATCCTGCAGTCCTATGTCGCTGGGCAGGTCAGCGTGGGCACATACCTGCTAATCCCGCTGTTGGTGACGGCTGCGGGCACGGTGGCAGGTGCTATCGGTTCCGGTTTCGAGAGCGAGGAGTCGGTGCGCACCGCCGCCTTCAGCTTGCGCGAGCGCGAGCGGCGCGAGGCCTTCCGGGAAAAGCACGAACGGCGTCAGGGTCCTTTGGAGGGAGACGAAGAGGGTTCCTGAGCAGGGTGGAAGCCGGACATCTTCCGATAATCACAGGAGGTGGTGTAGAACACACTCAAGCTCGCGCAATAGATCGAGTTGCGTGGGCAGGGATTGTCCGAAAGCAACAGTTGCCGGTTCTTCGAAGTGTGGGCGTGCAACTGCTGACCGCAGGAGACCTGGAGGTAGCCATGAGCAAGGAAGAGAAGGGTCAGAGCAAGGCCGAACAGGCCAAGGGCAAGATCAAGGAGACGACCGGCAAGGTGGCCGGCAACGACAGCCTCGAGGCAGAAGGCAAGGCCGAACAGGCCAAGGGCAAGCTGCGCGAAGGCAAGGAAGACGTCAAGGACACCGCGCGGGGAGCTGCCGACAAGCTTCGCGGCGAGGGCGACGACGGCCGGAACTGAGCTCGGTTTCGAGCGGTGGTCGCAACACCCGGCGTTCCTGGAGTTGCGACCACCGAGGTCTTTCACAAACTCAGCAGCACTGCGCTCCAGTAAAAACCTCTTGGAGAACGATAAGGAAATGATCCTGGCTCGTCCACAAACGCTGATGAACAGCGTCACGTTTTTGGGTGCGGCGGCGGACCATCTGACCGATCGCGGCCCAGCGCACAATCGCCCCGGAAACCGCCGGGTCGCGCTCCTAGTCCCTGGCAAGAAGCCGGTGGGAGGTCAACCACACCAGCGCGCTCTCCACCACCCTCCGCGGGATCACCGCGAACCGTCGACCTTCCTCGCGCCCACCTGGTTCCGGAGGGCTCCGAGACCACTGCGTTGTTGCCAGGGGGAGGGTAAGTGCACCTGCGAGCGGTGAACACTTCGACAGCCGCACCGATGCCACGGTCCCAACGCTTCTGGGGCGAACCTGCACCATTCGACGACGAGGCTGGCCCTGCACTGCGCTAACGGTTGCCCGGCCTCATCGACTGACTCGGCTCCCTCCCGGATCAGTTCGACGCGCTGCGTTGGAGGAGACCACCTGGAACCGGCTCAGATGTGGTCGGACATCCAGTGGTTGCCGGCCACGCCGCTTTCGGTCTCGCTCTCGGTGGACTCGAGTTCCAGGTCCCACCCACGCGCAACCAACCAAGCCCGGACATTCGCCCTCTCGTGGCGCAGACGGTGATAGTCCTGGCGGGAGCGCTCATGCCTGGGTCCCTGTGCGCTCGACTGTCTGAGAGCACGCGCCGCCTGCGCGATACGACGTTCGTAATACACATCGACCACCGCTACGGCGTGCAGGTGGCTCAGGTAACCACGTTCCTGCCAGGCGGACAGATCACGCGCATGCAGTTGCGCCAAGGCCTCTCCCGTGCTGCGCGCGCTGCTGCCCGAATCACGTGTTTGCCGATGGGTGTTCAGGGTCTTCTCCAGCCAGCCTGCGAGGAACTCCTCGATCGCTGCACACGCGAGGGCTTCCACGTCGCGAGTGTCCCCGTCTTGCATAATTGATGCCATCCCCCCTGCCGTACCGATTCTATGATAGACCGCCCGCGAGGAGCCGGGACGGGCGAAGCGCTCGAAATTTTGGCGGTCAGCTTCCCGACCGAAGCGGACTTTAAAACAGCTCAGGATAAGCGGGGTTGCGGTGAGCTCACTCCTAAGATCCGGAACCGATCTCCTCACATGGAGGACCCGGAAGGTCAACGACAATTTGCTTTGACGTGCTTCCGTCCTAGGGCGAATAGGGGTGATTCGAGTTTATGCCGCTGGTGAATCGGCTCGTGGCGGCAGGATTTTGCACCGGGGAGCCAATGCGTTGACCTGCGACCGGAAAGAGCGTCAGGGAACTGTCAGTGAGTACATGTCTACGGAGGTTCCATGATCGCCAAGCTCGCCGAGATGGGTGTCACCTCGCAGATGGCCTACACCGCGGGCGCGGCCAGTATCGGGCTCTCGGTCCTGAGCTGGGTCGCGTCCATGCAGGCGGAGAGCGCCGGCACAGAGCGTGCGGACCGGTGGGGTCTGTTCATCGGTGAATGGGCGCCGACCTTCTTCGCTCTGGGGGTGGCTCTGCGGTTGGAGGAGAAATCCGCGAAGTGAGTCTGCCCCGGGCCCGGGAGAGGATGTCCCGGGCCATTGGCGTGTTCGGGGCCCCTTTCGGTGCAGGCCGCCGGAGGACGAGGGTCTACTACGCCCACGTGGCCGCGAGGTCCCCGCGCAAGCAAGTGTGAACTGTCCCACGAGCGGGGCATGGCGGTCGGCAACTGGTGTCCCACGCGCGGGAAGGGCTGTGACGTCTCCCAGCCGCCGTGAAAATCCCTCAGCAGAAACCTTCGACCTGAGCGGACACACGCTCCCCGCTGGTCGAATCTGGCTCCGTCGCTGTAGAAGTCACCGAACTTGGAGACCCCAGATACCCCTGCCGTCCCCATTGCTTGACCAACCTCCCCCACCGCTCTTTGCGGCCGAAGTGGTCAGCGATTTGCCCGCCCGTCGGCAGGGAGCCATCCGGTTGATGGTTCTCCAGTGCCCACGTCCGGGCGTCCCGCTGCATCTGCGGAGGGATGCGCTTGCCTCTTCCCTTCTCGCTCTCAACGCTTCGGTCATCGCCGACAACCCCAGTTGGCACTACTTGCAGGTACGGCCGTTCCTGATGTTCGTCCGAAGGAGTCGGAACCTGATCGTCGCCCTCTGGGCTCTCGTCGTCGTGCGTATGGTCTGCGTCCGCACCGCGTACGCAGCGCGCGGCCGTGCGGAACTCGCGCATGAGCAACTCATACGCACCAATCAGCGCGAACGAGGGCCAGGCGTGGATGATGCGCGACCACATGGTGGGGTCAGCGACCGCGACGTTGGCCGCCAGCGAGGCGCCGGACCCGATGATCAACAGCGCCCAGGACAGGAATCCGCCCTTGCGGCCGTTGCGGGCATCGCTCAGCAGCGTCATGGAGGAAGCGACGATCATGCCGTCGACCGAGAGCGGGAACAGCGCCGCCCGCCACTCCGGTTCGCCATGGCGAAGGGCTAGCTCGTACATATGCGAATAGCTGACGACGGCCGCGATCAGCGCCAGCATCAGAACGGAGACGATGGTGGTCCAGCGGGACCAGCGGGAAGTGCCCATCGCAGGTCACCGCCCGTCCAACGCGAGTTCGGTGGAGACCGTGAGGGGCATGTACGTAACCGACAAGTCCCCCCTCGGACACGAACCATTCCACATGGAGATGGTCGAGACTTGGTGCGGGTCGAGGTTTACCTCGGCCCGCACTTTTTCGTGCGCGGCCGTAGCGCAGCCGTGGACCGATCCCCTCGCGGAGGCCCGTTCCGCAGAGAACGGCCTCACCGGCCGGGGCTGTGGCGGCCGAGGGCGAACCACAGCCGCATGCGCTGTTCGGCATCGGACAGGTCCACACCCAGGTCCCGCTCGATCCGGCCGATCCGGTAGCGGACGCTGTTGCGGTGGACCCCCAGGTCTGCCGCGGCTCGGTCCCAGTTGCCGTGGCGGGCGAGC
>NZ_ANBF01000116.1:5782-17857 GCF_000341025.1 Nocardiopsis salina YIM 90010
GGTGGGTTCGGCCAGCCGCCCCAGGAGCTCGCGGCTGAGCTCCGCGGCACCGTCGGAGCCCATCAGGGTCTCGAACGGATCGGCGCCCTCCGCCCAGAGCAACGGGGTCTCTGCCGACCGAGCGCGTTGCAGCAGGGTGGCCGCCTTCCGGTCAGCCCCCGCCAGGCCGTCCGGAGCGGCGGGGGGGGGGGGGNCTGAGCGCGCCGATCCAGCCGTGGGAGTGCAGCAGGTCCAGGTGATCGCGGTGGGCGCTCTCGCCCCGGTCCGCGAGGATCGCACGCACTCGCGGTGTCCGTTCCCCGCCGGTCTCCGGGCCGCGGTCCACGAGATGGGTCTCGAGCGGCAGACCGCCCGGCGGGGTGTGCGGGCCGCGCGGGAGCGGGACCGCCCGCAGGACCCGGTAGGCCGCTCCCGCTTCGGCCTGCCTCCCGGTGCCCGACCCTTGCTGCCCACCGGTGGCCCGGCGGTCGGAATCCGTCCTCGTGTCGGTGAGTGCGGCGAGCCCGGCCGCTGCCTCCTCGCCGAGGCCGCCGTCCAGGAGCAACCCGGTCAGAACCAGCCCCGGGACGGGCGGCTCGTCCCCGGAGGAACGCGACAGCAGGCCGAGCAGGGCGGTGGCGGTACGCAGGACCGCTCGGTCGGTGATGGCCAACGGCTCGGGACGGCCGACCAGCACCACCCCCCGCGCTTCCGGCGGTGTACCCACAGTGTGCAGGAAGACCTCGCCCGCGCCGTCGGCCGCCTTGGCGCTGTGGGGGCCCGAGGGTGCAGTGAGCTTGGCGCACAAGGAACGCAGCTCCGGGTCGAGGGAGGCCGGGGCACCGGGGGTTCGGTTCGCAGGCAGGGCCGGGTCTGCGGGGGCGAGGACGGCCCATCCGCCGAGCGCGTCGGCCAGCACGGAGAGCAGCCGTTCCACCGGCGCGGATGCGCTCACCGCCCGGGCCAGTTCCTGATGCGCCTCCCCGAGACGGCGCACGTCCCGTAGGTGGCGTTCCTCGAGTTCTTCCCCGACCGCACGGCTGACCGCGGCGAAGGGCGTGGACGCGGGGACCTCCAGAAGGGGCAGTCCCTGCGCGTGGCACTGCTCGACGAGCCGTGCGGGCACGGAGTGGTGGACCGGCGCGACCCCGAAACCGACTGCACCCACCCCCACCTGCACCAGTGAGGCCACGTAGTCGCGCACCAGGGGGGTGGTCCCCGGAAGGTTGACCCCGGCCGTGAGCAGGAGCTCGCCACCGCGCAGGTAGGCCGCGGGCTCGACCAGTTCACTGGCGACCGCCCACGTGATGGCGGGGGTGCCCGCGTCGACAACCGTGCGGAGGCCGAGGTCGCGGCGGGCAGCGATCACACCCAGCGGGACATCGTGGCTCTCGCCCGATGCCTTGTGTCCGGCCATGGTTCCCCCGTCCTCGCCCGCCGCATCCCCGGGAACGGGACCCGGTTCCTCGTTGCGGCCGTGTGTCTCCAGGGTGTTGCCTACACGACCCCGTCACCCACACGAGGTGGATGGTTCATCCAAAGTCTGCCCTGCATTCGTCCGGTTCGGCCACTGGAACCAGGGCTGACGGCTTCTTACGCTGACCGGAACACTGTGACCTGCGTCAAACACGCCGCGGCCTCTGTGCTTTCCGCACCCTTCTCTCAAGGAGCATCGTGACCATCGACCTGGCGGTGATCGCCGCCTACCTCCTGGGCATGGTCGGCCTGGGCTGGTGGGGCATGCGCCGCGCCAAGAGCCGTTCCGACTACCTCGTGGCAGGGCGCAGTCTGGGCCCCGTCATGTACTCCGGCACGATGGCCGCCATCGTCCTCGGCGGCGCCTCCACCGTCGGAGGAATCGGCCTGGGGTACAGCCACGGCATCTCCGGCGCCTGGCTGGTCGTCGCGATCGGCCTGGGCATCCTGACCCTGCACGTCTTCTTCGCCGAGCGCATCTCCCGGCTGCGTGTCTACAGCGTCGCCGAGATGATCGACCTGCGCTACGGCGGCAACTCCCGAGTGGTGTCCGGGCTGGTCATGTGGGGCTACACCTTCATGCTCACGGTGCCTTCCACCCTGGCCTTCTCCACCATCTTCAGTGGCATGTTCGAGCTGCCCCGCGCGGTCGCGATCGTCCTCGGCGGTTCCATCGTGGTGCTCTACTCGACCATGGGCGGGATGTGGTCGGTGACCATGACCGACATGGCCCAGTTCGTCATCAAGACGTTCGGCCTTCTTTTCGTCCTCACCCCGGTCGCCGTCTGGAGCGCGGGCGGGTTCTCCGGGATGCGCGAGTCGTTGGACCCCTCCTACTTCGACCCCACCGCCATCGGCGGACAGACCATCCTGACCTACTTCGTCATCTACTCTCTGGGCCTGCTGATCGGCCAGGACATCTGGCAACGCGTCTTCACCGGACGCAGCGCCCGCGTGGCGAAGGCCGGCGGCATCGGCGCGGGCGTGTACTGCCTGATCTACGGCGTGTGCGGCGCGCTCATCGGTACCGCCGCGGCCGTGCTCTTCCCGAACCTGGACAACCCCGACGACTCCTTCACCCGCATGGTCGACGCCACCTTGCCCGTCGGCCTCGCCGGGCTCGTGCTCGCGGCCGCCCTGTCCGCGGTGATGTCGACCGCGAGCGGCGCGCTCATCGCCTGCTCCACCGTGACCTCCACAGACCTGTGGCCCCAGGTCAAGAAGGTGTTCGGCCGTGCACCGGCCCCGAAGGCGGAAGCCACCGAGCGCGACGAGGTCTCCGCCAACCGGGTCTTCACGCTCGTGCTCGGCGTGGCCACCATCGCCGTGGCGCTGGCCGTGGACGACGTCGTCGCAGCGCTGGCCGTCGCGTACAACATCCTGGTGGGCGGCCTGCTCGTGGCGATCCTCGGCGGCCTGGTCTGGAAGCGCGGAACCCGGGCCGGCGCGCTGTCGTCGATGTTCGCCGGCGCGATCGCTGTCGTGGTCACCATCATCGTGACCGACCTGATGGCCAACGAACCGATCTACGTGGGCCTGGGTACCGCCCTGGTGGTCTACGTGGTGGTGAGCCTGCTGACGCCGCCGACCGACCCCGCCGTCCTGGACATCTGGCGGCGCCGCCTGCGCGGTGAGGACACCGACGAGCCGGCCGCTCCCGCGGGAACCGCCGACCAGCCGTCCGCCCCGGATCCCGGGTCCGGGCCGTCCACGAGCACCTGACCGAACCGACGAACGAACGACCAACGACAACGACAGGGAGCCCTACCGAATGAGTACACCGATCGGCCCCACGGACTCCAGCATCGTCCCGCGCTTCGCGGGACCGGCGACCTTCGCCAGGTTGCCCCGCATCGACCAGGTGGACCGCGCCGATCTGGCCGTCGTCGGTGTCCCCTTCGACACGGGGGTCTCCTACCGGCCGGGCGCCCGCTTCGGCCCGTCCGCGATCCGTGAGGCCAGCCGCCTGCTCCGGCCGTACCATCCGGCGCTGGACGTGTCCCCCTTCGAGCAGTTCCAGGTGGTCGACGGCGGCGACATCCCGGTCAACCCCTATTCCGTGGGCGACGCCGTCGAGACCCTGGACCAGGGCGCCTCGGAGTTCGTCGACGCCGGGACCCGCCTGGTGACGCTGGGCGGTGACCACACCATCGCCCTGCCGCTGTTGCGCTCGCTGTACCGCGAGCACGGCCCGATCGCGCTGCTGCACTTCGACGCCCACCTGGACACGTGGGACACCTACTTCGGTGAGGCCTACACCCACGGCACACCGTTCCGCAGGGCCGTGCAGGAGGGCATCCTCGACACCGAGGCCATCGCCCACGTGGGCACTCGCGGCCCGCTGTACGGCAGGCGCGACCTGGAGGACGACCGCCGCTTCGGCTTCGGCATCGTCACCGCCGCCGACGTCCTGCGCAAGGGCGTGGACGAGGTCTCCGACGCTCTGCGGCAGCGCATCGGGAACCGGCCGCTCTACGTGTCCGTCGACATCGACGTCCTCGACCCCGCGCACGCCCCGGGCACCGGGACCCCGGAGGCCGGGGGGATCACCAGCCGGGAGCTCCTGGAGATCCTGCGGGGGCTGGCCGACCTGAACCTGGTGGGCGCCGACGTCGTCGAGGTCGCCCCCGCCTACGACCACGCGCAGATCACCTCCACGGCCGCCTCGCACGTGGCCTACGACCTGGTCGGCCTGCTGGCCCTGAACCACCGGACGAAGGCGGGGAACTGAACACATGAGTGGGAGTGCACCGCGCAACGGCGGCGACCTGGTGACCGAGACCCTGACCGCGTTGGGGGCCGGGGTCGTGTTCGGTATCCCCGGTCAACACGCGCTCGGGCTGTTCGACGCGCTGCGCAGGGCGCCGCAGCTGCAATTCGTGTCGAGCCGGGTGGAGAACAACGCGGCCTTCGCGGCGGACGGCCGTGCCCGCCTGACCGGGGAGGTCACCCCGCTGCTGGTCTCCACGGGCCCCGGTGCGCTGCTCACCCTGTCCTCGTTGCAGGAGTCGAGGGCGGCCGGCGCCCCGGTGCTGGTGATCAGCAGCCAGGTCCCGCGTGCGGGGCTGGGCGGGGGCCGCCACGGCTACCTGCACGAGTTGCCGGACCAGTCCTCGAGTTTCGCGAACGTCACCAAGTCTGCGTACACAGTGCGGCACGCGTCGCAGATCCCGTCGGCGCTCAGCGAGGCCTGGCGGACCGCCGCGTCGGCGCCGGCGGGCCCGGTCCTGGTCGAGATCCCCCAGGACGTCCTGCTGGAGGCGACCGTCGTGCCTCCCGTAACGGATGTGGACCCCGCACCGGGGCCCCTTGCCCCGAGGGCGGAGGTGGTGGCCGAGGCCGCCCGGCTCCTGGACGGGGCACGCCGCCCGGTCGTCCTCGCCGGTGGCGGGGTGAGCCGTTCGGGCGGCCAGGAGGCGTTGCTGGAGCTGGCCGAGGCGCTCCGGGCCCCGGTGGCCACGACGTTCGGCGGCAAGGACGCCTTCCCGTGGGAGCACCCCCTCTCGCTCCGGTCGTGGATCGAGGACCGCCACACCACCGACTACCTGGAGAGCGCCGACGTGCTCCTGGTTGTTGGCTCCGGCCTGGGTGAACTGTCGAGCAACTACCACACGCTCGCCCCGAAGGGCCGTGTGGTGCAGATCGAGGCCGACCTCGGCAAGTTGGAGTCCAACCTCCCCGGCCTGGGCGTGCACGGCGACGCTGCGCTGACCCTGGAGGCCCTCGCCCAGCAGGTGGAACGCCGTCCCGAGGATCCTGCCGTGGTGGCCGAGGTCGCCGAGGTGCGGGCCAAGGTGGCCGCCCGGATCGACGCGCAGGGCCTCGACACCGAGCAGGAGGTGCTCTCCGCCGTGCGCGGGGCCCTGCCCGACGAGGCCGCCAGCTTCTGGGACATGACGGTGCTGGCGTACTGGGCGTGGTCGGCGTGGGACCCGCGCGAGGGGCAGGCCCACTCGGCGCAGGGCTCCGGGGGGTTGGGCTACGCCTTCCCGGCGTCCCTGGGCGCCGCCACCGCCGACCGCGGCCCGGTGCTCGCGGTCTCCGGCGACGGCGGTGCCATGTACTCGATCGCCGAGCTGGCCACGGCCCACCAGCACGGCGCGGACGTGACGTGGCTGATCGTCGACGACGGCGGTTACGGGATCCTGCGCGAATACATGGAGGGCGCGTTCGGCGAGGCCACTCACACCGAACTCTCCCGTCCGGACTTCGTGGCGCTGGCCGAGTCGTTCGGGGTCCGGGCGGTGGCCACCACGACCGAGCGGGTGGGGCAGGACCTGTCCGCCGAGCTGGCCCGGCCGGGGCCGAGCGTGGTCGTGCTGCCGATGCACGTCGGCCTCTTCGCCCCCACGCACCTGGACGGCTGAGGGGTTCTGGGGGACCGCGCCCTTGCGGCCGTTGCGGGCCTGGCTCGTACCGTGCCGGCGATCACGGAGAGCACGAAGACGGCGACCCCGGTGGTCCCGCGGGACCACCGGGACATGTTCGTCGCGGGTCACCCGCCCCGGGGGTCGAAGGCCCTGCACCGCAGGGCCTTCTTCGCGCCCGGTAGCACCCGCCGCGGCCGCCGGGCGGAAACCGTTCGAGCAGCACCTGCGCCTGACCCAGGACGAGGCGCCGCCCGCGCAGGGGCTGCCCCGGTCGCGCCTGCGGTTCGTGTGCCGTGACACCGGCCACTACCGCACACTGGCGGCCCANTGGATCGGTGAGTACCAGCGCCAGGGCGTCTTCTGAGGGCAATCGCCGCTCCTGGCGTCCGGATGGCGTTCCCCACCGGTCAGAGGCGGTAGAAGGCCGCTGCGTTGTGGTACAGCACCGCGCCCAAGTGCTCGCCGGCGGCCTCGGCCACCAGATCCAGGTCCTTCGGGTCGAAGGGCCGCCGCGCCCGCGTGGAGGGGAGGTCGGTGCCGACCACGAGCGCGGTCGGGTCGGCCTCGAGCACGGCCCGCATCGCCGCGACGGGATCCAGGTCGATACGCCCGAACCCGGTGGCCTTGACCCTCACCCCTCGCTCGACCAACCGCAACAGGGCGGGCAGGCCGTCGGCGTGCAGCCCCAGGTGGTCGACGCTCACCGAGGGCAGGGCGGCCACGGTGTCGGCGATCTCGTCCAGGTCCCGGGCGTCGACGTAGAGCTCGGTGTGCATGCCGGCCACCTCGTGCACCCGGCGGGCGAGGGTGTCCAGGTGTTGGAGCCCCTCCGATCCCCCGCGGCGCAGGTTGAACCGGACGCCGCGCACGCCCTGCTCGGCGAGTTCGGCGATACGCGCGTCGGAGGCCTCGTTGGAGACCTGAGTCACACCGACGAAGCCGGGGCCCAGCTGCTCCAGGGCATGGAGCAGGTAACCCTGGTCGAACCCTTGGAAGGATCCGGAGACCACCGCTCCTCCCACCACCGGGAGGCCGTCCGTGCGGCGACGGTACTGCTCGGCGGTGAACTCCTCCGGCAGGTAACCCTGGTTGGGCGCCAGGGGGAACCGGGGGTCGATGATGTGCAGGTGGGCGTCGAAGAGCGGCCGGGGAGTGCTCACTGTGGGTCGTCTCTCATGAAGTTCGGCACCGTGCCCCGAACTGTACCGAGGTGCCCGGCTCATTCCTGGTGTTGGTTCCACTCGTCCTGGAGCCCTCGCAAGAACTCCTCGTCGTCCGTCGTACCGGCGATCACACCCTGCACGCCGGGCACCAGCTCGTCGGCCATCCCGGGGGTGGCCCAGTCCGGGAACGGCAGCAGCCCCTCGGCGTCGATGACCTCGGTGAACTCCTCGTTGACCTCTCCGAGCGCACCCTCGCCCTCGGTGGGCGCCTCCGGGTCCGCGGGCAGGAAGCCGTTCTCCAACTGGATCTGCGCAGCCTCGGGCGAGCGCAGGTAGTCCAGGAAGGCAGCAGCCACGTCGGGGTGCTCGCTCTGCGAGGAGACGGCGAAGGAGACGCTCGCCCCCGAGGCCACCGGCGCCGCCCCCTCCTCGGCACCCGGCGCCAGGAAGAACCCGACGTCGTCGCCCATCTCCTCCGAGAGCTCGGCCGCGGCCCAGTTCCCGGAGACCAGGAAGGCGCTCTCCCCCTCGGCGAAGGCGGCCTGCGCGTCGCTGTCGGAGGTGGCGTTGGCCCCTTCGGGCAGATAACCCGCCTCGGCCCACTCGTGCACGGTCCGGGTGGCCTGAGCGGCGTGCTCGGTCTCGATGGAGGAGCCCGGCGAACCGTAGACCCAGTCGCGGTAGGCCTGGTCGTCCCAGAGCCCGTTGAGCACGGCGTTCCACAGGTGGACCCCGCCGGTCTCCAGCCCGCCGACGCTCAGGGGCATGGTGCCGTCCGCCTGCACCCGGCCCAGGGCGTCATCGAACTCGTCCAGGGTCTCGGGCGGCCCGTCGAGCCCGGCCTCGGCCAACAGCTCCTTGTTGTAGAAGACCCCGAGGATGGAGAGCGCGCCCGGGAGGGCGTAGAGGTTCCCGGTCGCGAACTCCGTGGCGTCCTGGTTGGTACGCAGCGACTCCAGGCTCGTGGGCGCGAAGGTCTCCTCCCAGCCGTAGGCGCTGCTGTGCTCCTCCAGTTCGAGGATCTGGCCGGCGGGGATGAGGGAGCCCATCGCCCCGGGGTTGTACTGGGCGATGTCGGGAGGGTTCTCGGAGGACATCGAGAGCCGGATGGTCATCACGTAGTCGGTGAACTCGGTCTGCCGGGGCTCGACGGTGACGTTGGGGTACTGCTCGTGGAACCCCTCCACCAGCGCCTCCGTCGGGGGGTCGTCGGTGTAGGCGAGGGTGAGGGTGACGGGTTCGTCGGTGATGTCGGTGGAGACCCCGTCGGGGGTGTCGTCCTCGCGGATGCTCGTGGACAGGAGGGCGCACGAAGAGAGGGCGAGCACCGTCGCCGTACACGCGGAGGCCACGGCGGCCGGGCGCCGCCTTCCTCTTCCGGTGGACATGGGTCCTCCCTGGGCGGGGCTGAAAGGGCCAAGTCTCAGGTTCCTTCCCAAAGGGAAGGAAGGCAGCCACAAGAGTGAGGTGATCCAGCATGAGGCCGACCCTGTCCACAGACCTGCACACCCCCTACCGCCTGCCCCCGACGGCCGTCGAGGGCTTCCGGCGGGACGGTTTCGTCAAGCTCCCCCGTGCCCTCGAACCCGCCGACCTGGAGGGCCTGGAGCCCGACATCACAGACAAGGTGCGCAAATACGACACCACCTCGGACGTGCCGTTCGAGGAGCGCGACACTCTGCAGAAGGCTTTCCTCCAGGTGGGGAACCTGTGGCGTGGGAGCCAGGGAGCGCGCGACATCGTCTTCTCGCAGCGGCTTGCACGCATCGCGGCCGAACTGCTCGGCGCCGGCAGCGTGCGGCTCTTCGCCGACCAGGCGCTGTACAAGGAACCCGGCGGTGCGATCACCCCCTGGCACGCCGACCAGTACTACTGGCCGCTGGACACCGACCGTGTGTGCACGGTGTGGGTCCCGCTGCAGGAGACGCCCCTGGAGATGGGGCCGCTGTCCTTCGCGCGCAGCAGCCACCGGTACGAGTTCGGACGGGATCTGCCCATCAGCGAGGAGTCCGAGGACCGGATCCGTGAAGAGCTGGACCGGATGCAGTTCGAGACAGTGCAGGAACCCTTCGATCTCGGCGACGTGAGCTTCCACCTGGGCTGGACGTTCCATCGCGCCGGACAGAACGAGAGCAACGCACCCCGACGGGTCATGACGGTGGTCTACATGGACGCCGAGACCCGGGTGACGCCGAAGATCGCCGAGCACGAACAAGCACAGTTGGACATCCTCATGCCCGGAACCGAACCGGGCGAGCGGCCGGATGGCCCGGCCAACCCGCTCCTGTACCCGCTGTGACGGCACTGATCGTCACGGTGATCGCACTCACAGTGCTAGTGTCACGGACCCGGCTCCCCTCGAGCCGACCCGGTCCGTGACCCCAGACGGAGGAGTGCGAAACACATGCCCACCTCGGAATTCGACTCCCGCAGCTACTGGGACAAACGCCTCAAACGCAATTGGACCCTGCACGGCGTGGGGATGCTGCGCCTCGCGTACAACTACAACATCTGGCTGTACCACGTCCGGAACCGCGTGTTCCGCCGTACCGTTCGCGCCGCCCGCATCGACGTCCCCCGGGCCGACGTGCTCGACATCGGCCCGGGCACCGGTTTCTACGTCGAGCGCTGGCGTTCCCTGGGCGCGCGCAGCGTGAGCGGCGTCGACATCGCCGACAGCGCGGTCGCCCAGCTCAGCGAGAAGTTCCCCGACGTCACCTTCGAGCGCGCCGACATCTCCGACGGCACGCCCTTCGCCGACGGCACGTTCGGCGCGGTGTCGGCGTTCGACGTGCTCTTCCACATCGTCGACGACGACCGTTACGAGGCGGCTCTGGCCGAGGTCGCACGCGTGCTCGCGCCCGACGGCCGTTTCGTGTTCTCGGAGAACTTCGCGCCCAAGCGCCGTGAGGGCCGCAAGCACTACGTCAGCCGTTCCCGCGAGGAGATCGAGCAGCTGCTGCACAACGCCGGTCTGGAGATCGTGCGCCGCAAGCCGATGTTCGTGCTGATGTCGCCACCGGTCGCCTCCAACAGCAAGCTCCTGTGGACCCTGTGGTCCAAGATCGTCGCGCCGCAGGCCCAGCGGGAGCTGCGCGGCAAATGGGTGGGCGCAGCCCAGTACCCGTTCGAAGTGGTGCTCACCAAGATCCTGCGCAAGAGCCCCGTCATGGAGATCCTCGTGTGCCGTAAGCGCGCCGACGCCTGACCCTGCGCAGGTCGGCGGGGTATGGGGGTGGGATGGGCCGACTCAGTGAACACCACCGGGAACCCGATGCCGTCCAGGTGCGCGGCGCACGCGTGCACAACCTGAAGGACGTCGACGTCGACGTGCCCCTGGGCGAGCTGGTCGCCGTCGCCGGAGTCTCCGGCTCCGGCAAGTCCTCGCTCGCCATGGGGGTGCTCTACGGGGAGGGCGCCCGGCGGTACATCGAGGCGCTGTCCACCTACACCCGCCGGCGCATGACACAGGCTGCGCGGGCCGACGCCGACCGGGTCAGCCATGTCCCGGCCGCGCTCGCGTTGCGGCAGCGGCCCGGTGTGCCCGGCGTGCGGTCGACGTTCGGCACGTCGACGGAGTTGCTCAACGTGGTCCGGCTGATGTTCTCCCGGCTGGGCCGTCACCTGTGCCCCAACGGCCACCGACAGGAGCCGTCCCTGGACGTGGCCGCCGAGGAGCCCATGGTGTGCCCGGTGTGCGGCGCCGAGGTGCACCCGCCCGGGGCAGAGGCGCTGGCGTTCAACTCCGAGGGCGCCTGCCCCGCCTGCCAGGGGGTCGGGACCGTGCGCGAGGTCGACGACAGCACCCTGATCAAGGATGCGTCGCTGAGCATCGACGACGGCACTGTGATCCCCTGGCAGGTGTACGGGTTCAAGGTCCAGCCGCAGATCGTGCGCGAGTTCGGCGTGCGCACCGACGTGCCGTGGCGGGAACTGACCGAGTGGGAGAAGGGCATCGTCCTCGACGGGCCCGAGGAGAAGAAGCACATCACCGTCACGACGCAGAACGGGGTCCACGAACTGGACTTCACCTTCCGCAACGCGCGGCTGACGGTGACCGCGGAGCTCCGGCGCGCGGAGGACGAGAAACGGCTGGCCCGGGTGAGCCGGTTCCTCATCGAGCGCACATGCCCCACATGCCACGGAACCAGGCTCTCCCAGGCCGCGCGCACACCGTTGATCGGTGACCGGAACCTGGCCGACGTCACCGGGCTGACCCTGGAGAACGTGCTCGAGTGGGCCCCTGGTGTTGTCGACGAGGTTCCGGACACGATGAGACCTATGGCCCGCGGCCTGGTCGACACACTGCTCGGGATGGCACGCCGGTTGGTGGAACTCGGGCTGAGCTACCTCTCGCTGGACCGCCCCGGGTCGACCCTGTCCACCGGGGAGCGCCAGCGTGTGCAGCTGGCCCGTGCCGTGCGCAACGAGACCACGGGCGTGCTGTACGTGCTGGACGAACCGTCGATCGGGCTGCACCCCTCGAACGTGCACGGGTTGCAGGGTGTGGTCGACGATCTGCTGGCCGCAGGAAACTCGGTGGTGATGGTCGACCACGACGTGCAGGTGTTGCGCGAGGCCGGCCATCTGATCGAGATCGGGCCGGGTTCGGGTCACCGCGGCGGCACGGTCATCGCCGAGGGCTCGGTGGCCGAGGTGGGCCGGAACCCTGATTCCCTGATCGGCGGGTTCCTGACCGGGCGCGAACGGGTGGTCGTGCGCGCACGGGCGGCTGCGGACCGGATGTTCGCGCTCGGCACGCTGGGCCTGCGCACGGGGCCGGTGCACACCGTCCACGCGCTCGGCGTGGCGATCCCGCTCGGGCGGCTGACCGGGATCACCGGGGTCTCCGGCTCCGGCAAGACCACCATGGTGTTGGAGAGCCTCGTGCCGGCGCTGCGGGCGCTGCGTTCCGGGAGCCGGGAGCGTCGGCCCGAGCACGTGGAAGGGCTGGAGCCCGGCGGGATCGAGAAGGTCAACATGGTGGACGCGACCCCGATCGGGGTGAACGTGCGCTCCACGGTGTCCACCTACATCGGCGTGCTGGACGACCTCCGGCGGGCGTACGCGCGGCTGGACACCGCCCG
>NZ_ANBF01000116.1:17864-29802 GCF_000341025.1 Nocardiopsis salina YIM 90010
GGGTCGCTGCGGTGCCCACGGTGCGAGGGGACCGGGGAGATCTCCCTCGACGTGCAGTTCCTGCCGGACGTGGACATCGTCTGCCCCCTGTGCGAGGGGTGCCGCTACGCCGCGGAGGCCGAGCGGTACACCCGGGGCCCGGACGGGCTGTCGCTGCCGGCGCTGCTGTCGATGACCGCGGCGGAGGCGGTCGAGCACGTGCAAGGTCTGAAGAAGGCCCGCACGCGTCTCGAGGCGCTGATCGACGTCGGGCTCGGTTACCTGACGCTCAACGAGGCCACCCCGGCGCTGTCCGGGGGCGAGGCGCAGCGGCTGAAGCTGGTGTCGGAGCTCGACCGGCGGCAGGGGCGGACGCTGTTCGTCTTCGACGAGCCGACCGTGGGGCTGCACCCACTGGACGTGCGGGTTCTGATCGACGTGCTGCAGCGGCTGGTCGACCAGGGCGGGACGGTCATCGTGATCGAGCACGACCTGGACCTCATCGCCAACGCCGACCACGTCATCGACATGGGGCCGGGCGGCGGCACCTACGGCGGACGGGTCGTGGCGACCGGGACGCCCGACGAGGTGGCCGCGGACCCGGACAGCGTCACCGGCCGGTACCTGCGCGACCACATGAAGGGACGCTGACCCGGGGAGCGGCGCGGGCCTCCCGGCGGAGGTCCGGTGGTTTTCCCGGCGTTCCCCCGTGATGTTCCCTCCTCCTCCGGGGGATGCTCGGGTTCCGAGGACGATCTCACGGGCGGAGGATGTGTCATGGCACGTCGGGTGACGTGCTGGGCCGGAGCGGTCGCGGTGGTGGTTCGTCGGGGGTCGGGATCGTAGCCCGGCCCCGACGAACCACCACCCCCGAGGCAACACCACAGAACACCCCACCCCTGCAACACCCGCCATCTCTCCACTCAGTGCCTTCCGGGTCCGAACACCTTCCGGACCCGAGCAGGGAATCCGGGGCCCTCTCCCGCTCCCTTTCTCTCCCCGCCGACCCCCTCTCCCGGCCAACGCGTAGAGACCGACACAGCGCTGTAAGGTCCGCTTCTACAGCACCTCACCCCGACCCTCCACCCGATTCGCCTCCCGTCCACGGACACGGAACACGCTGGTGTACATGGTCAAGCGCCTCTTTCCCCTCGCCGCCGTCACCGCGGCGCTCACCTTCCCCCTCTCCCTCCTCCACTCCCCTGCGCACGCGGACCCGGGTGGCCCCACCGCCGACGACTTCGATCTCCAGGCCCACCGCGGCGGCATGGGACTCGTCGTCGAGAGCACTCTGCCGGCGTTCGAGAACGCCCTCCGGCTCGGCGTCAGCACCCTCGAACTCGACATCCAGATCACCCGGGACGGAGAAGCAGTCGTCACCCACGACCGGCAGATCGGTGACCACAACTGCCAGGACACCGGCCCCGCGTTCCCCGGCGATCCGCAGTACCCCTACGTGGACTCCTACATCAAGGACCTCGACCTGGAACAGGTGCGCACCCTGGACTGCGGATCCCTGCAGCACCCCGACTTCCCCGATCAGCAGGTCGCCCCGGGTGAACGGATGGCCCTGCTCAGCGAGGTCTTCGAGCTGGTCCACCGCTACGGCGCCCACGACGTGGCCCTGAACATCGAGACCAAGGTCGAGGCGGGAGCACCGGAGGAGACCGCACCCCGCGAGGAGTTCGTCGACGTCCTGCTCGAGGAGATCGACAGTGCACGGATACTCCCGCAGGTCACCGTCCAGAGCTTCGACTGGGGTGCACTGATGCTGATGCGCGAACGCGAACCGCGCCTGCCGATCATCGCGCTCGACAACCACGAGTTCCTGGAGGTCGGCGAACCCGGCGCCTCCCCCTGGCTGGGCGGGATCGACATCGACGACTTCGGCGGCGACCCGGTGCTCGCGGTCGACTCCTTCGGCGCCGACGCGTTCTCGCCGGTGCACGGGTTCCCGCAGGACGGCGAGGTCGGGGATCCCGGCTACGAGCCCTACGTCAGCGCTGACATGGTGGACGGGGCCCATGACCTCGGAATCGACGTGATCCCGTGGACGGTGAACGACCCCGACACCATGCAGTCCCTCATCGACGCCGGGGTCGACGGGTTGATCACCGACCGTCCGGACCGGCTGCGCGAGGTCATGGCCGACAACGGGTTCCGGCTGCCCGAGCAGCGATCTCGGGGAAGAGGATGAGCAGGACGCACACCAGAACCACGGTCGGCAGGAACATCGCGACGCCGCGGAACGTGTCGCCCAGGCGGATGTCCCGACCGAGGCCGACCTCCGGGCGTTCGACGATGTTCTGCAGGATGAAGGTCAGCACGCCCACCGGCGGGGGACGATCGCGAGCTCGGCCAGGCATCCGGTCCCAGCCAGGAGGGAGGCCACCGCCAGTAGGGCTCCCGCCCGTGTGCGGCGCGTGCTGTGCATGGCGTCCCCTTCGTCTCGTGCGAACGTGGGTCGACGCTGCGGCCCGAACGGAGGCCGGTCAACGGAAGGTCCCGGTCTCCGGGACACAAAAAACCTCCGGTGGCCACGACAGAAATCCCGAAGATGCACCGGCAATATTTTTCATCCGTAAAAATTGAAACCGCACGCCCCTTTGACATGCGCTTTCACGGTGCTAGGCTTACTGACAGTTGCAGTTGTGGTTTCCCAAGACTTCGGCGCACCCAGGGATCTTCCCGGGCGCGCTTCGTGCGATTCGGTATTTCCGGACGGGCAATCATTGCGGCAGCACCGAGGACACGGAGTGTGACCTCGGTTACCGCCCCGAAGGAGATGTATTTTGACGACTGGCACCGTGAAGTGGTTCAACTCGGAAAAGGGATTCGGCTTCATCGAGCAGGAGGACGGCGGAGCTGACGTCTTCGCCCACTACTCGAACATCGCCGGCTCCGGTTTCCGTGAGCTGCTCGAAGGCCAGCAGGTGAACTTCGACGTCACGCAGGGCCAGAAGGGCCTGCAGGCGGAGAACATCGTCGCCGTATAGGCAGACGACCCCACGCAGAGCTGTGGCCCGCGCCCCCGGGTGCGGGCCACAGCTCTTGCGTTCCCACCATCTCCCGAACCCGTTCCGAGAAAGGCCGTACATGAACCGAACCACAACCGACCGGAAGAACCGGAACCCCCGCTCGTCGTCCGGGCAACGCCGAGGCGGACACACCGACCGGCGCCGAGGCCCCACGACGCAGAGCTCGGACTTCGCGCCCCCGGAGACCATCACGCCACCCCTGCCCCCGGTCGACACGTTCGCCGGCATGGACCTCCCTGCCGGGCTGAACGGCAAACTCGCAGAGCTCGGGATGGACGACCCCTTCCCGATCCAGGCGGCGACGCTCCCCAACTCCCTCGCCGGACGCGACGTACTGGGGCGCGGGCGTACCGGCTCGGGCAAGACCCTGGCCTTCGGGCTGGCCGTGCTCTCCCGCCTGTCCGGCCGGACCGCCGCACCGCACCGGCCCCTGGCCGTGGTTCTGGTCCCCACGCGTGAACTCGCACAGCAGGTCACCGGGGCCCTCACCCCCTACGCCCACGCGGCGCGCCTGCGGATCTCCACGGTGGTCGGCGGGGTGTCCGTCGGCCGCCAGGCCGGGGCGCTGCGACGCGGTACCGAGGTCGTCGTCGCCACACCGGGCCGCCTCGCCGACCTCCTCGAACGCGGCGACTGCCGCCTGGACGAGGTGGAGATCTCCGTCCTGGACGAGGCCGACCAGATGACCGACATGGGGTTCATGCCGCAGGTGACCCGCCTGCTCGACCGGACCCTCCCCCACGGACAGCGGATGCTCTTCTCCGCAACCCTGGACCGCAACGTCGACCGCCTGGTGCGGCGCTACCTCCATGACCCCGTTGTGCACTCGGTGGACCCCTCCGCCGGAGCCGTGACGACGATGGAACACCACGTCCTCCACATCGGTGACGACGACAAGCGCGCGACCGCGACCAGGATCGCCGCCCGTGAGGACCGGGTCATCATGTTCCTCGACACCAAACGCGCGGTCGACAAGCTCGTCTCGCACCTGCTCGCCAACGGGGTTCCGGCCGGGTCACTGCACGGCGGGAAGTCCCAGGCGCAGCGCAACCGGACCCTGGAACAGTTCAAGGACGGCCGGGTCACCGCGCTGGTCGCCACCAACGTGGCCGCCCGGGGCATCGACATCGCCGACCTCGACCTGGTGGTCAATGTCGACCCACCCCAGGACCACAAGGACTACCTGCACCGCGGCGGGCGCACCGCCCACGCAGGGGCGACGGGCAGCGTGGTGAGCCTGATCCTGCCCCGCCAACGGCGTTCGATGTCACGCCTGCTGAGCACGGCGGGCATCACCGCGAACACCCGGAGCGTGCACTCCGAGGGGCCCGAGCTCGTCCGGGTGACCGGCGCCCGGACGCCTTCGGGGGTTCCCGTCACGATCCCGGCACCCGCGGGCCGCCGGACCGGCGGTGTCCGCCAAGGACGGCGCCGGCGTCCGGGGAACCGGGGGAACACGCAGCGCAGGGCGGCCTGAACACTGCCTGTCAGGCTTCGTTCTCGGCCCGGATCTCGGCGTTGATGCGCTGGGCCTCCTCGAGCTGGTCCTCAAGGATGATGATCCGGCAGGCGGCGTCCAGGGATGTGCCGTCGTCGACCAGTTCGCGGACGCGGGCCGCGATGCGCAGCTGGTAGCGGGAGTACCGGCGATGGCCTCCCGAGGACCGTAGGGGCGTGATGACCTTCGTGCGGTCCAGGCTCCGCAGGAAACCGGGGGTCGTGCGCAGCATCTCGGCGGCCCGCCCCATGCTGTAGGCCGGGTAGTCCTCGTCATCGAACTTGCTGTCGAGGTCTTGCGCTTCGGGACTCTCTGGGCTCACTGCATCCTCTACGGTTCGAGGCTCTCGACGCGGAGATACGGGGGACCCACGGGACCGACCGCCTCCCGCGTCACCCCGGCACCTCACATCTGCCGTCCTCCCAGAATACTCAACAGCCCTGGCGGACGCCGTCCCCTACGGTTCGTCCGGACTCCGGGACCGGTCGGCCCGTGCGCGGTGCCGCCCCGTCCGCGGAGGTGCTCCGGTGCACGTCCTTCCACCGGACCCTGGACAAGAGGTCCGTTAGGCTGCCCACGGACCAACCCGAACCGTCGGAAATGCCCCCGTGGAACCCCTGCTCCCTGACGACCCCCGTGAACTCGGGCCGTACCGGCTGCTGCGCCGTGTCGGCTCCGGCGGCATGGGCATGGTCTTCCTCGCCCTCCACACGGGGCCCGGGAACGAAGATCTTGCTGCCATCAAGGCGGTGCGTCCCGAATTCGCCGAGGACCCCGAATTCCGGGCCCGCTTCACCGTGGAGGTCGACCTGGCCCGCCGGGTCCGTGGCCCTTACACGGCCCGTGTTCTCGACGCCGACGCGGAAGGGCCGCGTCCCTGGCTGGCCACCGAGTACGTGTCCGGGCCCGACCTCAACGACGCCGTACGCCAGAGCGGCCCCTTGCCCGCTGAATCACTGCGTGCCCTCGCCGCAGGGTTCGCCGAAGCCCTGGAGGCCATCCACACCGCCGGACTGGTCCACCGGGACCTCAAACCCTCGAACGTCCTCCTGTCCCAGCGCGGACCGCAAGTCATCGACTTCGGCATCGCCCGTGCCATCGACGCCACGGTGTTGACCAAGACCGGTCAGACGCTGGGGACCCCGGCTTTCATGTCTCCGGAACAGGCGACGGGGGCACCGGTCGGCCCGTCCAGCGACGTGTTCTCCTTCGGCGGTGTGCTGGTCTTCGCCGCCACCGGCAGACCACCCTTCGGAAGCGGTGGCCCGGCAGCCCTGCTCTACCGGGTCGTCAACGAGGAACCAGACCTGACCGGGGTGCCCGACAACCTGCTGGACCTTGTCACCTCCTGCCTGGTCAAGGAGCCCGACGAGCGTCCAGGACCGGGTTCGCTCCTGGCCGAGCTGAGCGATACCGCCCTGCCCGCGGGTGATGCCGAGGGGACCACCGAGTGGTTGCCCGCGGAAATCGCGAGCCGAGTGCAGGAGGCGACGGCAGTCGTTACCCGGATCCTGCCGACCCAAGCCCTGCCCGCTCACGCCCCCGAACAGGGCATTGGGGTGTCCATGGGCGCCGGGGGCGGGAACGACGACGCGGGAGGGGAGAGCGGGCCCTCCGACACGTCCGTGGAGCCCGTCGATACCTCGGATTCGGCGGGGCCCGCCCGCGCCCAGGACCCCGAAGTGCCTGCCGTCCACGCCGGCGGCGCAGCTGCAGGGCCGTCCCAGTCGGGCGCGCCCGGGCAACCGGCCACCGCTTCCACGGGCTCCAGGCGTACCAGGCCCACGGTGATCTGGGGCGTCGCCCTATCCGTCGTGGCGCTCGTGCTGGGTCTGGGGTTCTCGGCCGATCAGGAACCTCCCAGTGCGGGGCCGGGCGGCGACCTGGACCATGCCTCCGAGGACAGCTCGTCCACCAGAGGGTCCGGCGGAGTTCCACCCGCGCCGGAGGAGAGCCCGACGGCAACGGGCCGGGAGGCGATGCCGTCCTCCGGTTCCAAGGCCGAAGTGCGTGACACGGTCTTCCTCGATGGGCCCGACCGCTTCGCGAGCCTGTCCCCGGCCGGTGTGGACGTCTTCGACTCCGACTCCTCCGAGGCCGTGGAACGCCTCACCGAGCCCGAGGAGTCCTACAGGTTCATCTACGACGACCTCGCCGCGAGCCACGACGGGTCCACGGTAGCTGCCAAGGCGGTTGCTTCCAGCAGCGAGAGCGGCCAGGTCGAGATCCATGTGTGGGACCTCGACACCTCCGAACGGCACGTCGTTCCCCTGCCCGAGGAGGACAACGACGGCGTGTTCGCTCTCTCCACCGACGGCGCACTGCTTCACGTGGGGCGGAGCAACGAAGAGGAAGAGCGTCTGGACACCTACGAAACACACTCGGCCGAACGGCTCCACAGCACCGAGCTTCCGTTGAACGACCGAGGCCACCACACTCTTCTCAGGGGCCTGGGAACCTCACCGGACGGGGAACTGCTCATCGCCGTCGTGAACGAGGGCCTCCTCGCCTGGTACGCGGGGTCGGGGGAGCCGCACCCCGACTTCGAGGAGGTGTGGGAGGCGCCCGAGGAGGTCAGCGACCCCATCGCCTTCGGTGAGGGCGTGGTCGCTGCTCAGTCTCGGGACTCCATCATCCTCTGGGACCTGGAGTCGGACGGCGCATCCGAAACGATCGAGCTGGAGCGGGAACGGGCCGACGCCAACGCACGCGTCCGTGAACTGTCCATCGGCGACGGGGACGGACGGATCGTCGCGACAGGCCGCAATACCGACGACGAGCACCACTACCTCACCGTCTGGGACCGGGAGGGCGACGTGCTGGTGGACGACTCGACCACCCGGGAGTACTTCTCGGTCGACGCCTCGCCCCCCGGCACCGACCTGTTGGCCTCTTTCTACACGTACGGGGAGGCCTCCAGAGAGTTCGTGTCCCTGGACGAGGACCTGGAGCCGGGTCGGGAGTTCAAAGTGCCCGAACGCTGAACCCGGTCGTCACGGGGGTTTCTCGCACCGAGTGCAGGAACCCTTCGCCGACGGCGCCGGTCCCTGGTCGTGGGGCGGGTGTCGGAGGAGATGGCGCCCTGGCCCTGCAGGCGTGTGTACTGCCGGCGGTTTGCTCCCGTTCGGGTTCGTGCCCGCCGGAACGCCCCTTGGCCGGGGTGTGGCGACCGTGTTCACATGGTGACCGGGGTCACCTGCGAACCCAGGGAGGCATGATGCGTGCCGTACGCGTGCACCAGTACGACAGCCCGCCCACGATCGACGAGGTCCCGGACCCGCGGGTCGAAGGGCCCCTGGACGTCCTGGTCGAGGTGAACGCGGCCGGGGTGTGCCGCACCGACCTGCACATCGTCGAGGGCCAGTGGTCCGGCAAGAGCGGGGTCCGGCTCCCGTACACCATCGGGCACGAGAACGCCGGCACTGTCGTGGAGACCGGTTCGGCGGTGAGCAACGTGCGCGTCGGCGACCGGGTGATCCTGCACCCCCTGGTCACGTGCGGGCTCTGCCGACCCTGTCGGGCCGGCGACGACGTGCACTGCGAGAGTTCGGCCTTCCCCGGTATCGACACCGACGGCGGCATGGCCTCGTTCCTGCGCACCAACGCGCGGGCGTGCGTGGTGCTCGACGAAGGCCTCGTGCCGTCCGAGGTCGCGGCGATGGCGGACGCGGGCCTGACCGCCTACCACGCCGTGCGCAAGGCGGTCCCGCTCCTGCACCCGGGCGCGCACGTCGTGGTCATCGGCGCCGGCGGGCTCGGCCACATCGGCATCCAGTGCATGCTCGCGATGAGCCCGGCCGACCTCACCGTGGTCGACAGGTCCGAGGAGGCATTGGCCGTCGCCGCTGAGCTCGGTGCCCGCGAGACAGTCCTGGCCGACGGCGACCAGGTGGAGCGGGTCCTCGACCTCACCGGCGGGCAGGGTGCTCACGTGGTACTGGACTTCGTCGGCGAGGGCGGTACCGAACAAGAAGGCGTCGCGATGACCCGCGACGCCGGGAGCTACTTCGTCATCGGCTACGGAGGGGCNCCATCGACGTGATCTCGCGCGAGATCAACGTGATCGGCAACCTGGTCGGCACCTACAACGACCTGCAGGACCTCATGGCACTGGCCGCACGCGGCCGGGTGCACCAGCGCACGCGCACGTACTCGTTCGACCGGGCGCTGGAGGCCCTGGAGGACCTGGAGCACGGCCGCCTGCCGGGCATGCGCGCGGTACTCGAACCCGTCCCCCTCTGACGCCGGACCCGGGGCCGGCCGCGACACCGTCGGCGCGGTCGGCCCCGGGTCCGGGTGGGCCCCGGTCAGGGCGAGAGCTCCTCCAGGGACCGGTTGTTGGTCTCGACGGCGAACACGGCGGCCGCGGCACCGGTCAGCCCGACGATGCCGAGCACGGCGAAGACGGTGCCCATGCTCGCGCCCGCGCCGACGAGGCCGCCGACCACGAGCGGGCCGATGATGACGCCGATCCGGTTCCAGGCCCCGCCGAGCGCGGTGCCCATGGCGCGGTTGCGGGTGGGGAACAGCTCGGGTGTGTACAGGTACAGGCTCATGTTGCACAGGAACACGAACATCGTCGCGAGCGTGGCCAGCAGCATGACCTGGCCGGTCGTCCCGGCGCCCAACCACCCGAGCAGGAGCAGGGTGGCGCTGCTGAGCAGCAGCCCGCCGCCCAGGCAGAGCTTGCGTCCGATCCGGTCGATGAGCAGGGCCGCGCCCAGACAGCCGACGAAGCCGGCGACGTTGCTCAGCAGGCTCAGTTGCAGCGAGCGGTCCAGCGGGACCCCGTACACGGACGTGTAGATGGTGGGCAGCCACGAGGTCAGGGCGTAGTTGATGAAGTAACCGGTGAACCACAGCATCGAGATGACGATGGTTCTGCGCAGGTAGATGCCGGTGACGAGCTCGCGCGGGGAGGGCCGTGCTGTCGCGTTCACGCTCACCTCGAGCGGTCTCGGTTCCGGCAGCTCCTCACCCTTGCGGACCTTGCGGACCTCGGCCTCGATACGGCTCATCTGCTTGTCGGCCTCGTCGGTGCGCCCGCGCGAGGCCAGCCATCGGGGCGACTCGGGCACGTGCCGCAGGATGAACGGGATCAGTACCAGCGGCAGGGCGCCGATGACGAAGAGCCAGCGCCAACCCAGGTGCGGCACGACCCACGCGGAGACCACGGCGGCGGCCATGAGGCCCGCGGGGAAGACGAGCTCGTACAGCAGCACGAACCGGCCGCGCTTGTGGCTCTTGGCGATCTCCCCGATGTAGGTGGCCGCGATGGGCACCTCACCGCCGATACCGAGCCCCTGGATGAAGCGGAGGGCGATGAAGATTTCCGGCCCGGGCGCGACGGCCAGGGCGAGGCTGGCGGCCGCGGTGATGAACACGCACAGGCACACCATGCGCACCCGGCCGATGCGGTCCGAGAGCCACCCGGAGACCAGGGCGCCGGCGAGCATGCCGACCGACCCTCCGGTGATGAGCATGGTGGTCTGCCCGGGTGTGAGGGCCCACTCCTCGGTGAGGACCGGGAGCGTGTAGGCCACGAGCATCTGGTCGAAGCCCTCGAAGAAGGTGACGATGCCGATGAGGATGCGCACCTTGAGGTGCCAGAGGCTGGTGGGGAGCCGTTCGAGGCGGGAGGCGATGCCTTCGGCCGAGGACCGGTCCGGTGGTGCTGGTACTGCCATGGATTCGTGTGCCCTTCGGGGTGCTGCCGACCGCGCAGGGGTGAAGCTCGTCGCGGTTCCGGGGGTGCGGGCCTCCCGGACCTGGGGCGTCGGAGCCGGCGCGGGGTCGGCGGTTCGTACGGCTGTCGGGGAAGGAAGGGGGATGCGGGGGCCGGGCAGGGGTTGCGGGGGCGGGGACTCAGCCGGGCAGGAACTCCATGGACGAGGGCGGAGCCCCGGCGACCTGCGCCTCGGTGAAGGCCTCCGCCAACGACCAGGCGCGGCGCTCGGCCTCCGGGTCGTGGTGCTCCCGGCCCAGGCGGTAGAACCCGTGCGCGACGGGGCCGACCGACTCGGTCTGCACGCACGGAACGCCGGAGACAGCCTCGTCGAGGGCCGGGTCGCCGTCCGGGGCGATGCCGAGCCACGGGGTCAG
The DNA here is from genome assembly GCF_000341025.1 of Nocardiopsis salina YIM 90010. Classification (GTDB taxonomy): domain Bacteria; phylum Actinomycetota; class Actinomycetes; order Streptosporangiales; family Streptosporangiaceae; genus Nocardiopsis; species Nocardiopsis salina. The sequence continues at coordinate 28,482 of NZ_ANBF01000116.1, forward strand.
GCGCTGGGCGACCAGCTCCGACAGATGCGGCAGCCCGGGCCAGGGGGCCTGTTCGACACCTCCCGGGGAGACGGCGACGGCGGCACCCAACGCGTGCCGGCCCGCGGCCCAGGTGGCCAGGTATCCGCCCATGCTGAACCCCGTTGCGGTGCAGCGCGCGGCGTCGAGACCGCAGCGGCGCACGAGGTGGTCGACGGCACCGTCGATGTCCGCGGCCAGGTCGTCGGGGCCCAGGCTGTCCATCGCGGCGCGGGCGGTGGAGAGCTGTTCGGGGCGGAAGTCGCGGCCGCCGTACTCGTAGTACAGGTACGGGGCGACCGCCAGCCATCCTTCGGCGGCCAGGCGGCGGCAGTACTCCTCGACGTACTCGCTGACCCCGAACACGTCGTGCAGGACGATCGCACCGCCGCGAGGGGGGCCGTCCGGTTCGCGCACGAACAGCGGGGCAGCGGTCTTGAGTACACGGCGGCCGCGGTTGGCGGGGCCGTGCGCGTGGGTGTGGCTGTGCTCGTGGTCAGACATGGCGGGCGATCCCTCCTCCGACGTCGACGGTGGCGCCCGTGACATAGGAGGCGCGCGGGGACAGCAGGGACACGACGGGGTGGGCGACCTCCTCGGCGGTGCCGAGGCGGCCCAGCGGGATGCCGCGGTCCGCGGCCAGTTCCGCGCACCACGCTTCGTAGCCCAGGTCCGTGCCGGAGTTCTCGTACCGGCGTCGCCACTGCCCGGTGTCGACAAGACCGAGCGCCACGGAGTTCACGCGCACGCCGCGCGGTCCGTAGTCGGTGGCCATGGTGCGTGTGAGGTTCAGCAGGGCGGCCCGGGCGGCGGAGGTGGCGGCCAGGCGGCTCTCGGGTTGCCGGGCCAGGATCGCGTTGACGACCACGATCGAGGCGTCCGGCGAGCGTTCCAACCACTCGAGTGCGGGCCGGACGGTGTTGAGCGCGCCGAACAGCTTGAGGTCGAACTCGTCGCGGAGCTGGTCGTCTCTGGTCTCGTCGAGCCCTGCCATGAGCGAGCGGCCCGCGTTGGCCACGACCCCGTCGAGGCGGCCGAAGGCGCGGGCTGCGCCGTCGGTGAAGGCGCGCATCTGCTCGGCGTCGCGCACGTCGGCGGAGGCCAGGAACGTGCGTTCCTCCGGCCCCACGTCGGCGAGGCGTTCGCGCAGGCGCTCCGGTTCGCGGGCGCAGGCGGCCACCAGTGCGCCCTCGGCCAGGAGGGCGCGGGCGGTGGCCAGCCCCACCCCGGAGCTGGCGCCGGTGACGAGGTAGCCCCGGCCGGCCAGGTGCAGGTCCACGGTCGTTCCTTTCTCGTGGCTGGG
>NZ_ANBF01000117.1 GCF_000341025.1 Nocardiopsis salina YIM 90010
GACGTAGGAGGCCGCACTGGAGAGCAGGAACACCACCGCCCCGCTGACGTCCTCGGGTGTCTGGTCGCGTTCGAGGGCGCGGTGGGTGCGGTAGAGCTCGTAACGATCGGCCGGGACCCCCTGGGTGGCCTCGACCTCGGTGAGACCGGGGGCGACGGCGTTGACGGTGATGCCGTGGCGTCCGGCGTCGCGGGCCATGGCGCGGGTGAGGGCGATGACCGCGCCCTTGGAGGCGACGTAGTGGGCCAGACGCGGCGACCCGTACAGGGCGGCGTCGGAGGCGAGGTTGACCACCGCGCCCCGGCCCTCCTCGGCCAGGAGCGGGTAGAGGGCACGGGTGACCAGCCAGGTGCCGCGCAGGTTGACGTCCATGAGGCCGTCCCACTCCTCGACGCCGATCTCGTCGAAGTGGCGGCCGCCCACCCCGTCGGCGCGGGCGGCGTTGTTGACCAGGCCGCGCAGGGGCCCGTGTTCGGTGCGCAGGGCCCGGACACGCTCGGCGAGGGCTGCTGTGGAATCGGGGTCGGAGACGTCGGTGTCGATGCGGGTGACCGAGGCGCCCTGTTCCTCCAGGTGGCGCACACCCTCGGCGGCGCGTGCCGGGGCGGCCTCGGCCACGACGACGTGCGCGCCCGTGGCGGCGACGGCATCGGCGATGGTCCGGCCCAGGCCGCGCCCGGATCCGGTCACCACGACCACGCCGTGTTCGGTTCCGGTCATGGGGTGTCTCCCGTGGGGTGGTCGTCGGCCAGGAATCGGGCGACCTCGGTGTCGAAGGCGTCCGGGCGTTCCTGGTTGGCGGCGTGCCCGGCGCCGGCCAGTTCGGTGTAGCGGGACCCGGGCACGTGCTCGGCCAGGATCTTCGACTCGGTCGGCCCTGTGACGGTGTCCTCCGCGCCCACGATCACGAGCGTGCGCGCACGGACCCGCGCGAGGTCGTGCTCGGTGTGCAGGGTGGTTGCCATGGCCTCGGCTGCCGCGGCGTAACCGTCCGGACGCAGCGAGGAGGCCATGCGCTCGGTGATCTCGGCCCGCAGGACGGGGTCGGCCCCCGGGGCGAGCAGCCGCCCGGCCCGGTCGGCGGCGAACGCGGCGGCCCCGTCCCGGCGCAGGGAGGCGGCACGGTCACGCATCGCCTCCGCCCTGCCGCTCACGCCCGACCCCCGGGTGGATCCGGCCAGGACCAGCGAACGCAGCCGGTCGGCACCGGTCAGGGCCATGCGGGTAGCAGTGACCCCGCCCCAGGAGACCCCGAGCACGTGTGCGGAACCCACCCCCAGGTGGTCGAGCACGGCGAGCGCCTCGGCCGTGAACGCATCGGTGCCGGGGGCGCCCCGCAGGTCCCGTGAGTCCCCGTACCCCGGCGCGTCCCAGGCGACCACCCGGTGGGTGCCGGCCAGGGAACGCAGCTGAGGCAGGAAGGACCGTGCGTCCCCGCCGATGCCGTGCAGGCACAGGAGCGTTCCGCCGGGTGCGTCCTCCGGCCCGGCGGCGAGCAGGAGCACGCCGTCGGCATCGAGCACGTTCACACCCTCGGGCAGGGCGACAGGTGCGGCGCTCACACGAACACCCCCGTGGCCCCGGTGCGGCCGGCGACAGCGCGCAGGACCGCGTGCGGCACGATCCCGCTGGTCGTGGGCGTCAGTTCCGAGGGGTGGTTACGGATCTCGAAGCGGTACTCCCCCGCGGCCCCGCGCGCGGTGATCACGTGCGAGGTCAGGTCGGCCTCCGGGTCGGCGACCACAGCGGCGCTCACCACGTCCCAGTCGCCCGTCGCCAGCGCAACGGAGGCCGCCACGTTCGCGGACTTCGGGAACGACGACGCGACCTTTCGGGCGGGTCCGTGCATGAGTTCCCGGCGCCGAGCGGCGGTACGCAGGTTGGCCGCCTGGTCCTCGCCCATCCAGTCCTGGACCAGGGAGGACGCGCGCTTGGTCGTCTCGATGTGCACGTGGTCCAGGGGCCCCATCGCGGCGGCCGCGCGCAGCAGGTCGAGGCCGCCGACCGCGCCGGTGCAGAGCAGCAGCCTCCCGGGGCCGCCCTCGAGGGATTCCCGCAGACCGGGATCGGTGAGCGCCCCGACGGAGGCCACCAGCAGGTCGCGCCCACGTGCGACGGCCTTCGGGCCCGACTCGGCGAGGGCGCGCTGTCCGGCGCACTCCACGACCAGCTCGGCCTGTTCGATCGCCTCGTCGGAACCGAGCACGGGCAGGCCGGGCGGGTCCTCGGGGTCGGCGTGCACGACACCGACCAGCCGGGCCCCGGGCACCTCACCGGCGTCCAGGGCGCGGGCCACGACACTGCCGATCGCGCCCGCGCCGAGCACGGCCACGGGGACGGGGCCGACACAGCGGCTCATACGCCCACCCGCCCCGGGTCATTGCCTGCGCGCCCCTTCTCGGCCGGGCGCGTGCGCTCGGCGGCCTCGGCGATCTGGCGTTCGGCCTCGCCCCGCAACATGCGGCGCAGTCGGACCAGCGCGAGGTCGTGCTGGTACAGGCCCTCACCCCGGTGGGCGTCCCCGGGCATGTCCTCGAGCATCACCCGGTCCTGCTCCAACACCTGCCAGTGGCGCGCCTCGAGGCGGGGGCGGGACAGGAATCGCCACGTGTCGCGCTCCCACCCCGACACCTTGCGGCAGCGCCAGAAGAACGCCGCGTGCCGGTCGGCGGAGATGGGCGTGACAGTGCAGGCGATCGTGAACGGCCCGCCCGGACCCGCGGTCGGCGGGTAGGGGATCTCGAGCCCGACCCACGGGAACCCTGTGTCGACCCACTCCGACCAGTCGAAGTTGACGCCCTTCTGGTCGGTCTTCTCGAACAGGAACCCGCGATCGGTCTCGCGTACCTGGAAGGCGGCCTCGCGCTTGCCCTCCGCCATGCTGTGCGAGGCCCGGTGCAGGAACGCGCCGTGCATGGGGTCCATGAGGTTGTCGAGCGAGTAGGCGTAGGGAGCGTCCCACTCGACGTAACAGAGGAAGGACTCCCACTCCCCGCCGGTGATGGGCTCCGGCGTGGTCAGCGGTGCGGGCTCGGCGTCGGGGTCGGACCCGAACCAGGCCACGATCGCGCCGCCGAACTCCTGCGCGGGGTAGGTGCGCAGGGCACGGCGGCCCTCGAGAGCACACCCGGGGCTGCCGGGCACGGACACGACCACACCCTCGGAGTCGACCTGCACACCGTGGTAGTTGCAGGCCACACGGTCGCCCATGTGCACGCCCTGGCTCAGGGGCGCGGAGCGGTGGGGGCAGCGGTCGTCCTGGACACGGATGCGGCCGTCGCCGTCCNCCAGCTCGCCTGGGCTCACCTGCGATGAGGGGCACAGGGCGTACCAGCGGTCGCGGACGCCGACACGGAGGAGTTCGTCCGCGGTCATGGTCTCCGGGCGGATCATCTCGGGCCGTCCTCTCCGGGCGCACCCAGGCGCGCCATCTCCGTGGTGAAGCTGTCCTCGGTCCAGTCGCCCCCGTGGGCGGGGCGCACGCCGGTGTCGTTGAGCGCGGCCACGACCCCGGGAAGGTCGTGGGTGCCGCGCCCGAAGACGCGCTCCAGTTCGTCCGCGAGAGCGTTCTCGTAGCTGGTGGGGGCACGGTCGGCGCTCTGCAGCGCCCCCGTCCTCGGCTCGCTCATGGCGGCCGCCTCCTCGTTGTCTCTGGTGGGGATCGGTTCCGGCCGGTGCGGGCCGGCCGGTGGCGCTGGTCGGGGTCAGAGGTCCAGGACGAGCTCGCCGCCGCTGCTGCGCGAGACGCACACGAGCATGCGGTCGGCGCGTTCGCCGTCGGACAGCAGGAAGTCACGGTGGTCGACCTCGCCGGAGACCACACGGGTCTCGCAGGTGCCGCAGATGCCCTCCTGGCAGGAGCTGGGCACGTCGAGTCCGGCGTCGCCGAGTGCTTCCAGCACCGACTCGCCGGGGCCGACGTCGACACGGGTCCCGCTTCGGTCGCACACGACGGCGAACCCCTCGGCCGGCGTGCTGCTCGCCGGGGCCTCAGGGGCGCGGAAGCGTTCGACGCGCACTCGGCCGGGATCGGCTGCCCCCTCCTGGACGGCGTCGATCAGGGGTGAGGGGCCGCAGCAGTAGACCAGGCCCTCGGCTCCGAAACCCCTGAGAACGCCGGAGATGTCGGGCAGTTGTCCCTCCTCGTCGTCGGCGTGCACGGTGAGCCGGTCTCCGAGCAGTCCCACGAGGTCGTCCAGGAAGGCCATCGATGCGCGCTCGCGGCCGCAGTACAGGAGCCGGACGTCGGCGCCGGTTCGATCGAGCTCGGCGGCCATGGCGCGGATCGGGGTGATGCCGATGCCGCCGGCGACGAGCAGGTACTCGGGCGCCGGTTCGAGGGCGAAGTTGCTGCGCGGGCCGGAGACCTCGAACCGGGTGCCGACGGGGAGACCTCGGTGCACGTGGCTACTGCCGCCGCGGGAGGACGGCTCGTCCAGGACCGCGACGCTGTACACGCGGCGGTCGCGGGGGTCGCCGCACAGGGAGTACTCGCGGTCGAGCCCGTTGGGCAGGTGCAGGAGCAGGTGGTCCCCGGGGCTCCACGCGGGGAGCTCGGCCCCGGCGGGGTCGGTCAGGTCGAGCTGAACGACCCCCTGGGCCCGCCAGGTGGACCGGTGGAGCCGGAGAGTGCGGGTCATGTCGTCCACCCACCTTTATCTTTTAGCTAAGATTCTTTTCTCTAGCTTTCTAACAGCGTGAGAGGCATCGCACAAGGGGTCGACCCCCAAATCTGTGAACTGGCCTAAGATGGAGGGACGAAGCTGCCTGTGACGCTGGGGCGCGACCCGACAGGAAGCGCACAGGGAACCGCAAACCCCCCAGGATTGGTTCAGCGCTCATATACCTGACCGGCCGGGACACCCCAGAGAGGATCACGTCACGATGAGCAGACGCTCGTTCACCCAGCCCGACGCAGTGGAGCTGGTCCAGCGCCAGTGGCGCCGCGAACGGCCGGACATGGACACCTCCGCCATGGACGTCTTCGGACGCCTGCACAGGTGCTTCGTGCAGTACCAGACCGAGATCTCCGCGATCTTCGAGGCCCACGGGATCAACAGCTCCTCCTTCGACGTGCTCGCCGCTCTGCGGCGCAGCGGGGAACCGTTCCAGCTCACCGCCGGGGAACTGGCCACCACCACCCTCGTCACCTCCGGGGGGATCACCCTGCGCATCGACAAGTGCGTCAAGGCGGGACTCGTCGAGCGCATCCGCGACACCGAGGACCGCCGGGTGGTCTACACGCGGCTGACCGACGAGGGGCTCGCACTGGTGGACGAGGTCAGCTCGGTGCACTTCGAGAACGAGAAGGCCATGCTCGGCGGACTGACCTCGGGCGAGCGGAAGCAGCTCGGAAAACTGCTGCACCTGCTGGAGCGGTCGCTGGACCAGCACACGACGGCGTCGAGAGTGGCGGCGGAGGATTCCTGACCCTGACACACGGCGGCGCCCCGGGAGACCCGGGAGCGCTCCTGCGCTCCGGCACCGGGAACCGCCACCGTGCGCCCCTCGGGCCCGTGGTCCCGAGAACGGGGCAGCCGATCAGTTCAGGACGTCGCCGGCCCAGGGCAGCGGGTTCTCGTCCAGGCCCAGGTAGACCGACTTCTGGCGGGTGTAGGCCAACAGGCCCGAGCGGCCCTTCTCCCGACCGAGCCCGCTCAGTTTCGTCCCACCGAACGGGGTCGAGACGCTCAGCTGCTTGTAGGTGTTGACCCAGACCGTGCCGGCGTGGATACGGCGTGCGACCCGCCACGCGCGCCGGTAGGCCGCGGTCCACAGCCCGCAAGCGAGCCCGTAGACGCTGTCGTTGGCCTGCTCGACCAGGTCCTTCTCCGACCCGAACGGGAGCACCACGGCGACCGGTCCGAAGATCTCCTCCTGGCAGATCCGGGCACTGTTGGCGACCCCGTCGATCACGGTCGGCGGGTAGTAGGCCCCCTGCGCGAGCGGCCCCTGGTCGGGCACCGCTCCCCCGGTCCGCACGCGCGCACCCTCGGCCACCGCGGCGTCGACCATGGAGGCCACGTGGTCGCGGTGGGCGAAGCTCACCATCGGCGCGACCTGGGTGGCGGGATCGGAGCCGGGACCGGTGCGCAGACGCTCGGCAGCCGCACACAAGCGCTCGACGAAGGCGTCGTGGATGCTCTCGTGCACGAACACCCGGGAACCGGCCACACAACTCTGCCCGGACGAGGAGAAGATCCCGTACAGCACTCCCGCGAGCGCCTGGTCGACGTCGGCGTCCTCGAAGACGACCGTGGGCGACTTGCCGCCGAGCTCCATCGAGACCGGCATGACCTTCTGCGCGGCGACCTCCCCGATGCGCTGCCCGGTCGCGGTGCCCCCGGTCAGGGCGACCTTGCCGACGAGGGGGTGCCGCACGATCGCGTCGCCGACCACCGATCCGCTCCCGGGCACCACCGAGACCAGCTCCGGCGGCACCCCGGCGTCGCCGACGGCCCGCGCGAGTTCGAGCGCGGTCAGGGGCGCGACCTCGGCGGGCTTGAGAACCACCGCGTTGCCCGCGGCAAGGGCAGGCGCGACCTTCTGCGCGTCGCTGGCGATCGGGGAGTTCCAGGGCGTGATGGCACCGACCACGCCGATCGGCTCGTGCACGCTCATCGACAGGTAAGGCCCGCGCGCGGGGGTGAGCAGGCCTTCCTCGGTCTCCAGCACCGCGGCGAAGTAGCGGAACGTCCCGGCGGCGCTGGCGACCAGGGCCCGGCTCTCGCCGAGGGTCTTGCCGGTGTCGGAGCTCTGGAGCGCGGCGATGGACTCGGCGCGCTCTTCCAGCAGGTCGGCGACGCGGACCAGGTAGCGGGCGCGCTGGTGCGGGAGCACGTCCCGCCACCCGGGATCCTCGACGCGCTCCAGCCCGGCTCGCACAGACCGGTCGACCTGTTCGACCGACGCGGAGTGGAACTCGGCCACCGTGCTGCCGTCCGACGGGTCGATCGACCGGATGAGCCGGCCCCCGCCGCGGTGCCGACCGCCGGCCACCGGGATGAGGTCGTCCTCGCGCACCCGACCGCTCGGGGTGATGTCGTTCATGCCCGTACCTCCAGGGATCGTGGAGCCACCGACTTTATCTTAGGACAAAGATATTATTAAGTAAGTCTTCCGAGAGGTTCCAGTCGGGCGAGCAACATCGCTGCTCAGAGACTCAGCAGCGTAGGAGTCATGGCCCGATCCAGAACGAGGCCGGGGTGAAGCGCACCGGCACCGACGCCGGCCCCTCGTGAACAGTCCCTCCTCCGAGGTGTCGGCGCCCTCGTCGAACCGCGGTCCGGCATGGCGTCCAGCAGCTGGTCGACCGCGACCTCCACCTCGGTGCGCGCCGGCAGCGCACCCGTGCCGTAGGGGGCAATCGACAGGGCCAGTGTGTACGTGGTGGCACAAATCGTCCGTCGGTACGCTCCGCCCCCGGATGAGATCGACGCCTGTAGGGAAAGGTGGCGGTCGGGAGAACCGTCCGGACGGCCGTCCCTCCTTCCGGCCACCCCACGAGGAGTAACACGTGAGCACCGACGCCCCGCTGACGGCCAACAGCACCATCGGCACCTGGCTCGACGATGCACAGGGCTACCGCGCCCTCGAAGGCATCCTGTCCGCGGCCGGGGTCGACCCCGACCGCCTCGCACCCGTGCGGTCCATGCCGCTGGCCCAGCTGGTCGACCTGAGCCAGGGCGCGCTGACCCGGGAGACCGTGGACGATCTGGTCCGTTCGGTCAACGGCGGGGAGATCCCCGAGGAGAACCCCGGCTCCGTCTGGCGCGAGCGTGTGGTGCCCGGCCGTTTCGAGGGACGCACCGTCGTCGTCACCGGCGCCGCCTCGGGGATCGGGCGCGCCACCGCCTCACGCATCGCACGCGAGGGCGGCCGGGTGGTCGCCGTCGACCTGGCCTCACAGGGCCTCGAGCAGCTCGCGGGCGGGCTGCCCGGGGCCGACGTCGTGCCCGTCACCGCCGACCTCACCCGGCCCGAGTCGATCGACGGTGTGCTCGAGGCCGCCGGTCCGCGCATCGACGCGCTCGCCAACGTCGCCGGGATCGTCGACGACTTCTCTCCACTGCACGAGGTCACCGACGAGGCCTGGGCGAAGATCTTCGCGATCAACGTCGACGGGCTCTTCCGCCTGAGCCGGGCGGTGATCCCCCTCATGCTGGAGGCCGGCCGCGGGTCGATCGTCAACGTCGCCTCCGAGGCCGCGCTGAAGGCCTCTACCTCGGGCACCGCCTACACCGCGACCAAGCACGCGGTCGTCGGCATCACGCAGAGCAGCGCGTTCATGTACGGGCCGCAGGGCCTGCGCGTCAACGCGGTCGCGCCCGGTCCCGTGGCCACGGGCATCTCCGGCGGGATGACCATGTCGGAGTTCGGACGCGAGCGCACCGGCGGGTTCATGCAGCTCATGCCACCGGTATCCACACCCGAGCAGCTGGCTGCCCCGATCACGTTCCTGCTCAGCGACGACGGCGTCAACGTCAACGGCGCGGTCCTGCCTTCGGACGGCGGTTGGGCGGTGCAGTGACCGCCCCCTGACCGCAGGCCACCAGCGGCACGGGCCTGCGGTGCCCCAGGGGGTGCCTATCCTGTGCTGCATGGCCCACTCACGCCGTCGGCCGCCGTTGAGCAGCGATCTCGCCCAGCGTGTGGTCGACCTGATCGCGCCGACGATCAGCCACAACATCAACGTGATGGACGAGCACGGCACGATCATCGCGTGCCTTGACCCGGAGCGGCTCGGCTCACTGCACCGGGGAGCCCAGCGGGTGATGGCCGAAGGACGCTCGATCCGTGTCGAAGCCCCCGAGCCGGGAGTCTCCGACCGGCCCGGGGTGAACGAGCCGCTCGTCGTCGAAGGCGAACTGCGCGGGGTCGTCGGGGTGACCGGCGCCCCGCACGAGGTCGCGGCCCTGGCCCGCGTCGTGGCCCTGACCGTGCAACTGCTCATCGCCCAAGAACACGAGCAGGACGCGGCGACCCGGCGCCACACCGACGCCCGCGACCTCATCGCCGCGCTGAGCTCGGGCACCACCCGCCCCGACGCCGCCCGGGTGCGGCTGGCCGCCACCGGCCTGTCCCCTCCGTGGTCCATCGCGCTGTGGTCCGCCGACCGGCCCCGGGAGGACGCCGCGGCGGCACCGCCCGCCTCCGCTGCGACCGCCGTCACCCGTATCAACACCGACTCGGGCCGCCGCGCCGCGGTCCTGCACGGCGCGCTCTGGCTCGTGAGCTCCGGCCCTCCGCCCAGACCCGACGCGGTCGGGCTCCCCGGAAGCAGCCGGCACACCCGCACCGAACCCACCGACGACGTCGAGGGCCTGCTCGCGCACGCCGAGGAGTCCAGGGCGCTCTGCCGGTACGGGGCCCTGATCCCGCCGATCGGCTGCGAACACCCCTGGTCCCGCGAGATGGCGGTCGCCGTCGCCCATCTCCCCCGCCGCACCCTCGAACGCATGGCCCGGCGCGCAGCCGCCCTCAGCCCCGCCCACCGCGCGACGGTCACCGCCGTCGGCTCGACGATCTCCATGCAGGCTGCGGCCGACTCCATGTACGTGCACCGCAACACCCTCCTGCAGCGTGTGGAACGCATCCGCTCCCTCACGGGGTTGGACATCCGGCGGGGCGACGACCGCTCCTCACTCGACCTGGCGCTCTACGCGCTCACCGCACTGGGCGAATCGCACATACACCCCACGTGAAACTGCAGGAACCCTGGGCGCCACAACGTCGAACCGCACCTTTTGTGTGCTTAAACTTTCCGACATGTCAAAAGTGGTTCACACGCGTGACGAGGACTCCCCCACCCGTGTCGCCGTCCTCCCCGACTCGTTCAAGGGAAGCGCGCACGCCACCGACGTGGCCGGCGCGATGGCGCACGGCGCCGAACGTGCCCTGAGCGGCCGCCCGGGCGGTGTTCGCATCGACACGCTCCCTTTCGCCGACGGTGGCGAAGGCACCCTCGACGCCCTCCTCGGCGCCTGGGGGACCCCCGTCCTGACCGTGGAGACCACCGACGCCATCGGCCGCCCGGTCACCGCACGCTACGGGCTCTCCCCCGACCGCACCCGCGGCGTCGTGGAGGCCGCCGAGGCCAACGGGCTGCCGACCGTCTCCGATGTGGCTCTGCGCCCGCGTACCGCCACCACCCGCGGCATCGGACCGCTCGTGGAGGCGCTGCTCGACGCCGGGGTCGAGGAGATCCTGCTGTGCATCGGCGGCTCGGCCACCACCGACGGCGGGACCGGGCTGCTCGGCGCCCTGGGCGCCCGCTTCCTCGACGCCGACGGGTCCGAGCTCCCCGACGGCGGTGGCAGCCTCATCGACCTGCACCGCATCGACCTGGACGGCCTGGACCCGCGGGCCGGCTCCGTCCGGTGGCGTATCGCCTGCGACGTCACCAACCCGCTCGTCGGGGAACGCGGTGCCGCGGCGGTCTTCGGGCCCCAGAAGGGCGCGGTCGAGGAGGACGTGCGCGTGCTCGACGCGGGCCTGGACCGGCTCGCCGACGTACTCCGCGACGCCACCGGGACCGACGTCCGCGGCCGTGACGGCATGGGGGCGGCCGGGGGTCTGCCCGCGCCCCTGACCGCGGTCCTGGGCGCCGAACTCGTCCCAGGCTCCCGCCTGGTCGCCGAGACCCTGGACGCCGAACGGCTGTTGGCCGGGGCCGACCTCGTCATCACCGGCGAGGGCCGCTTCGACCACCAGTCGCTCGACGGGAAGGTCGTGGACGCTGTCCGGCGCATGACCCCCGGCCACGTTCCCGTCCTCGTGGTCGCGGGCAGCGTGGCGGTCGGCCCCGAGGAGCTCGAACGCTCCGGGGTCACCGCGGCCCTGTCCATCGCGGAGGGGCCCAGCAGCCTCGCTGAGCTGCAGGAAGAAACGCTCCCCGCCATCACCCGCACCACCTACAACGGCTGGCGGGNCGCCCACAGCCTCGCCCCGTCCCGCTCGAAGGAACCAAGCCCGTGACCGCGCTCCTCGTACTCATCGCCCTCGTGGCGGGCATCGTGCTCGTCACCGCCCGGTGGAAGGTCAGCCCCTTCCTCGCACTCATGGGCGCGGCCCTCATCGGGGGTTTCGCCTTCGGCCTTCCCGCCGCCGAGATCGTGGAGACGGCCACCGAGGCCTTCGGCAGCACGCTCGGCAGCATCGGTCTGGTGATCGTGTTCGGCACCATGATCGGTGTGATCCTGGAACGCTCCGGGGCCGCGATCGCCATGGCCGAAGCGCTCATCAAGGTTCTCGGGGCCCGGTTCCCGAACCTGACGATGTCACTGATCGGCTACGTCGTATCGATCCCGGTCTTCTGCGACTCCGGGTACGTCATCCTGAACTCGCTGCGCAAGGCCATCACGCTGCGCACGGGGGTGTCGTTCCTGGCGACCTCGACCGCTCTCATGACGGGCCTGTTCGCCACGCACACTCTCGTGCCGCCGACGCCCGGCCCGCTCGCGGCTGCCGAGAACATCGGCATCACCGACAGCCTGGGGCTGATCATCGCGATCGGGGTACCGGTGGCCCTCGTCGCCGCGCTGGCCGGCCTGGCCTACGCGAGTTCTTTCAGCCGCAAGACCTTCACGCCGCTGCCCGCCGAGGAGAGCGACGACCTCGACGACACGCAGCGGTCATGGGATGAACTGCGGGAGAGCTACGGCAGGCTCCCCAACGCCTTCATGGCCTTCTTCCCGATCCTCCTGCCGCTGGCGCTCATCTGCATCGGCTCCGTGGCGGAGCTTCCGGGCGCCCCGTTCGGCGAAGGTGCGCTCCTCGGCGCGGTGAGCTTCCTCGGGACCCCGGTGATCGCGCTGATCCTGGGTCTGGGCGCAGCGACCCTGCTCCTGCGCGGGCACGGCAAGCTCGCCCGCTTCAACGAGCAGATGGCCGACTCGGTGCGGGTGGCCGCCCCGATCCTGCTCATCACCGGTGCAGGCGCCGCTTTCGGTGCCGTGCTCGAGGCCTCCCCGATCACCGGCTTCCTCGAGGACAACCTCAGTGACCTGGGCCTGGGCCTGGCCGTGCCGTTCCTGGTCGCCGCCGCGCTCAAGACCGCGCAGGGCTCGTCGACCGTGGCCCTGGTGAGCACGTCGGCGCTGGTCGCCCCGATGCTCCCCGCTCTCGGGCTGGGGTCGCCCGAGGGTATGGCGCTGAGCGTGCTGGCCGTCGGTGCGGGTGCGATGGTCATCTCGCACGCCAACGACTCCTTCTTCTGGGTCGTCGCGCAGCTGAGCCGGATCCCGGTCGGTACCGCCTACCGCGCCCTGAGCGTGGCCACCGCGATCGAGGGCACCGCGGCCTTCGCCACGATCTGGATCATCGGACAGTTCCTGCTGTGACACACTGACCGCACACACGACGGCGCCCCGGGTGGGATCTCCCGCCCGGGGCGCCGTCGTCGTTCGGGGTGCTCGGCGTCAGCCCATGAGGGTGCGCAGAACTGTCGCGAAGTCCTCGTCGGAGGTGTACAGGCCGACCTCACCGGAGTTGTCGTCGACCTCCACGGCGACCTGCGCCAGACGCGGCGGGGCGCCCTCCTCGGTGGCAGGGCGCCACCAGTAGAGGTTCTCGGTGATCGGCTTGTCGGCGTCGGCGTAGAACCGGGCGCCGAGCTGTTGGAGGGTGCGCATCGCGGCGACCGGGTCGCTCTCGCCGAGCACGTGCGCCATCACCACGGGCGGGGACGGGAACAGCACGAGCGCGCCGTGCGGGGCGTCTCCCAGGTGGCGGCCCAGGTCGTGCAGCTGCGCACCGGTGTAGGTGTGCTCGCCGCCGATGTGGACGACGGTGGTGCCGAGGGCGTCCATGCTGTCCGACTGCACGGGCTCCTCGAGGGACCCCGCGACCGCGTGCGTGAAGGCCTGCTGCTCGGTCAGCCCGAACCCGTCGAGCTGGTTTCGGGGCATCGGCTGGATGCGGTCGGGGAAGTCCAGCACGACGACCTCGTGGACCCCGTCGACGAAGGGCCGCGCCACGAGCAGCTCCAGCGCACCGTCGGGGAGCGCGGAGTCCGCGTACAGGCGCACCCGCAGCTGCCCCTGGTCGCTGCCGGCCGGCTGGGGCTGGGCGAGGTCCGCGGCGGCCTCGGCGGCGAAAGCGCGGGCGCGGTCCAGGGCCTGTTCCTCGTCGAGCCCGTCGAGGGACGAGAGCAGGTCGGTGGGGTCGGTACGCATGAGGCGACCGTCCTCCAACGGCAGCAGGAGGCTGTCGGGGAAGTCGAAACGGGCGTTGATGCCGCGCTCGTCGAAGGCCCGCAGCACCACGTAACGCGCCTGGTCGTCGGACCTCGGCGGGTAGTGCGTGCCGAAGGCGATCCCGCGCTCACGCATCTGCCGCATCATGCCCAGCGCGAGCTGCTCGGCGAGCTCGGGGTGGGCCTCGGGCGGGAAATCGGCGGCCTGGTCGGCGGCGTCGGCGAAGTCGCTGGTGAAGCCCTCGTGTTCGGGGACCTCGATGCGCACACTGGTCGGCGCGACGAACTCGGCCTCGATCCCGAACTTGCGGAAGGCCGGGACGAGGATCTCGACGAAGGCGCGCCGGCGATCGGTGTCGGTCATACTCTCGCGGGTCCCATCCTGTGGGGGCTGGTGCTCACTTGCTCACTGTGACGAGCGGGGTCGGCCCCACGCTACCGGGAACGTACGACGTCAGGACCGCGCTCTGCGGGCCGCGGCCACCGGGACGACCACGACCGCCGTAGCCGAGAAGACGGCCGCCACCGCGAACACCGCGGGCAACCCCGCGACGGTGATGACCGCGGCCATCAGGACCGGGGTGAGGGTGGTGCTGATCGCCTGCAGCCAGTTCTGCACGGCCAGCGCTCGGCCGGCCCACGGGGTTCCGGCGAGCTCGGCCACGGAGGTGAAGGTCAGCCCGTTGTGCCACATGGTCAGCACCAGGCAGATCAGTACGAGCGGGACGGCCGCAGGGGACCACAGTACCGGCAGCAGGGTGAGCAGCACGAGGAAGCCCCCGGACACCGCCGAGAGCCACCTCACCGGACGCAGTCGGTCGCCGGTGCGGTCCGACCACACGCCCAGGAGGAGGCGACCCACCGCACCGGGGACCTGGGCGAGGGCGACGACCGCGCCGGCGGCCGGGGCCGACCACCCCTGTTCCTGCACGAGGTAGACCAGCGCGTAGGTCATCATCGCGACCTGCGGAACGCCCAGCAGCATGCTCACGCCGTGCACGCGCCACAGCGTCCAGGTGCGGTAGGGCGACCCGGCGGGACCGGGGGGCCGGGTCTCCGCGCGGTCGGGGCGATCCCGCTGCCTGCCCTCCCCGCTCGCACGCCGGGGCGGGGCCGAGGCCACGGTGAGTACCAGGGGCGCCGCCACGAGCGCGAGCACCGCCGGGAGGCTCATCGCCGCCGCGAACCCCCAGGCGTCGGCCGCTCCGGGCAGCACGAGGGAGGACACCCCCACGCCCAGCGGCAGCGCCGACTGGCGGATCCCCATCGCGAGTCCGCGCTCGGACGGCGCGAACCACACCAGGATCAGGCGTCCGCTGGCCGCGTTGACGGGGCCGCCGACCGCACCCACCAGGAGCAGGACGGCCGCGGCGGTCCACAGTTGCGAGACCGTCCACAGGAGTCCGAGGGCGGAGGCGGTCAGGACCATGCTCAGCGTCATGGTGACCCGCTCGCCGGCCCGGTCGATGACTACGCCCCACAGAAGCAGGGTCAGGAGCAGACCGAAGGACGGAAGCCCGGCGAGCATGCCCGCCTGCGCGGTCGTGACCCCGAACGCCTCCCGGAGCTGGGGCAGGACGAAGGGGACACCGAACATGGCCGACACACTGGCGACCTGGGCCACCATGCTGACGGTGAGGACCGACCACCGGTTGCGCAGGAGCATCCGACCACCCTAGGGATCGACCGGCCGGGGCTTCCTCCCGGGGACGCTTCTATGTCAAGCGGCGGGCCCGTAAGCCCTCTGCCC
>NZ_ANBF01000118.1 GCF_000341025.1 Nocardiopsis salina YIM 90010
CACGCTGATGTCGATGCTCAAGATCTGGGGCGGCGTCTTCTGGGGCAGGGATCCGGAGCACGAGGTACAGCACGGCGGCTCCTGTCCCACCGCAACCGGTGGCGGCGCCACGGCCGTGACCGCGCCCCGAGTCCGGCCTCTGGTACTCGTGCCCGGCCTGATCCTGACTGCGACGTCGCTGTGCATGGGGTTGGGGGCCCAGGTGTTGCTGAACCTGAGCGCCGAGGCCGCACAAGGCCTTCTGGACACCTCCTCCTATCTCGAGGCGGTGCTCGGCCGATGACCTGCGCGACATCGTTGCTGCACGGGAACAGCACTGGTGGTCTCGGCGGAGGCGTTCGGTGCGATGCGGGGAAAGGCCGGGTGGGACAGGCCCTGAAGCCCAGAACGACACCCCTTGTGCCCTGCCGAAAGAAGGCCAAGTTTGCATTTATTACCAGATGCGCTCATGTTAAACTTCCTATAAAGGAAGCGTGCTGTTTGCCACTCCACCCCCTCCCCCGTGGCAACCCCTGCCCCAGAGTTGGTACAGTTATTGGCGCATACGGGCGTAACGGGCGGCACCGCGGCCGCCCGTGTCGGGCTCCACCCGTCACCAGATCGAGCCCCGAGCACCTCGGGGGCGTGGACCACCCAGGTCCGGTCGCCCCCTCGCCCACCTGACCGCTTTCCGACGGCGACGCTGCCTCGAGCACTCGCCAGCGCCTTCTGGCCGCCGGAATCCCGCAGCGCCGGGCCGGGCACCCAGGGACGGAGCACCACGGCCGTCCCTTCTCGAAAAATCCATAACAAAAATACATAACAAATTTAAAGCGTTAATACTGACATGTACCCCCAGGTCTTCCGTGGGCGCTGTGTCGCCTCGATGGAAGTCCTTCATTATGAAATGACGGTGACGTGGTACTGCTGATACTGCTTCTGGTCCTCGCCGCCGCCGTAATCGGCACACCCCTGGCGGACCGCCTCCTCGGGCGCAACGCCGGGTGGCTCCTCGCGGCTGTCCTGCTGGCTCTGGCAGGGGTTGTGCTGTCCTTGGCTCCGAGCGTGCTCGCCGACGGGCGCAGCATCGAGTTCACCCAGCCATGGATGCCGCAGATCGGTGTTGAGCTCCGGCTGCGCATGGACGGTGTCGGTTGGCTGTTCACCCTCCTGGTGACCGGCGTGGGCGCGCTCATCATGGCCTACTCCACCCGGTACTTCCCCAAGGGGCGCAGGCTCGGTTTCTACTTCCTCATGACCCTCTTCGCGTTCGCCATGACGGGTCTGGTGCTGGCCGACGACGTCGTGCTGCTCTTCGTGTTCTGGGAGCTCACGACCATCGCGTCCTTCTACCTCATCGGACTCTCCGGGCCCAGTGCGAGCCGGCCGGCGATCCGCACCTTCCTCCTCACTGCGATGGGTGGGCTCGCGCTGCTGACAGCGGTCGTGCTCATGGCGCTGCGCGTGGGGACCACCCAACTCAGCGTGATCCTCGCCGACCCTGTGTGGTCCCAGGACACAGCCTTCGCCACGACCGTGGCCGTGCTGGTTCTCCTGGCCGCCTTCACCAAGTCGGCACAGTTCCCCTTCCACTACTGGCTGCCCGACGCGATGGCCGCCAGCACGCCCGTCAGCGCGTACCTGCACGCCGCGGCGATGGTGAAGGCCGGCATCTACCTCCTGATGCGTTTCACCCCGGCCTTCTCCGACGTCGCGGTGTGGAACGCCGCCCTCATCACCTTCGGCCTGATCACCGCGGTCCTCGGCGCGGTCTTCGCCCTGCAACAGCACGATCTGAAGAAGCTGGCCGCCTACTCGACGGTGAGCCAGCTCGGTCTGCTGGTCGCGGTGATCGGTGTGGGCACCGAGGCTGCGCTGGTCGCGGCGACCGTGCACACACTCGCGCACGCGCTCTTCAAGGCGGCGCTGTTCATGATGGTCGGCGTGATCGACCACCAGGTCGGAACCCGTGACCTGCGTGAGCTCGGCGGTCTCGCCCGGCGTATGCCGGTCTCGGCCGGCGTGACGGTCCTGTCAGTGCTGTCCATGGCGGGTATCCCGCCACTGCTGGGCTTCGTCAGCAAGGAGAACGTCTTCAAGGGCCTGCTGGAGGCCCCCGGTCCCGAATGGGCCGGCGCCCTGGCCGGAACCGCCGCGGTCGTGGCGTCGGTCTTCACCTTCGCCTACTCGTTCCGGTTCGCCCACGGCACGTTCTGGGGCAGCCCCCGGGGCACCACCGACGTGCGCGAGGCACGCACCACCTTCCTCGCCGGGCCTGCTGTGGCTGCCGGTGCCGGCTTGGTTCTGGGCCTGGCCGTGCCGACCCTGAACCAGCTCGCGGAACGGGCCACGGCCGACACCGCCGGCGGCGACCACCCGGCCGAGCTGACCCTGTGGCACGGGCTCTCGGTCGACCTGTTCATGTCGCTGGCCGCCATCGGTCTCGGCGCGGTCCTGGTGTGGTGGACCGCTTCCGGTGAGCGCCTGGCCGGGCGCACCCTCTTCCCGGTCACCGGCCCCACCGTCTTCGAGGCCCTCCACGAGGGGGTCATCCGCCTCGGGCACCGCGTCGGTGACCTCACGCGGTCCGACTCGCCGACCCGCCACCTGGTCGTGCCCATCCTGGTACTGATCGCACTGACGGTGGCGGTCACCGTGACCGGGATCGACGTGCCCGACCACTTCGGCGAGACCACCGACACGGTGGACTGGCTGCTCGTCGCACTGGCCGTTGTGGCCGTCATCGGTGCCGTGGTGACCGGATCGCGCATGGCCGGTCTCGTCATGGTGGGCATCGCCGGCTTCACCACCGCGCTGTGGCTCTTCCTGCTCGGCGCCTACGACGTGGCCCTGACCCAGCTCGTCGTGGAGATCCTGACGGTGGTCATCGCCGCCCTCGTGCTGCGCCGGCTCCCCAAGCGGTTCCACAAGGTGCCGCGCAGCCGCACGGTGCTGACCGCCCTGGTGGCAGCGGCAGCGGGTGTCTCCGCAGCGATGGGTGCCTACTTCCTCACCGGGCGCCGCGACATCTCCGAGACCGGCCAGTACTTCCTGGACCACTCGGTGGAGGACACCGGCGGCAGCAACGTCGTCAACACGATCCTCGTCGACTACCGCGCCATGGACACCCTGGGCGAACTCGTCGTCCTGGGCGTGGCCGGGCTCATCATCATCGCCGTGCTCAACTCCAGCGGTCTGCTGCCCTCGCACGGTGACCGCCGGGTCGTCGTCAGCCGCAACAGCGCCGCCTACGACGCCGACGACAACACGCTGATCATGCGTGCGGTCAGTTACAGCCTGCTCCCGCTGCTGGTGATCTGGTCCGTCTACCTGATGCTGCGCGGGCACAACGACGTCGGTGGCGGCTTCATCGCCGGCCTCGTCGGGGGTGCCGGGTTCGCCCTGGTCTACCTCGCCGCACCCAGCGCCGAAGTGGCCCGGATCAGGTTGGCCTACCCGATGATCATCGGTGTCGGCATCCTCGTCGCAGTGTTCTCCGGGCTCCTCGGCTACTTCGACGGGTCCTTCCTCCGGCCGTTGCACACGGAGTTGGATCTGCCGCTGGGCGACTACGCGCACATCACGACCGCGTTGGTGTTCGACGTGGGTGTCTACCTCGGCGTGGTGGGCGTCATCCTCACCGCCCTCAACCAGCTGGGGCTCGACGAATCCCGGCCGGGTGACTCGACGCTGGGCATCATGGCGCCCACGCCCGACCAGCCGCCGGCGAGCACACCCGACCAGGACCCGGGCAACCACCCCGAGGACCCGCTGGACGTCGCTTCGAACGGAGGCTCACGATGACTCTGGCCATCACGATCGGCGTCCTGGTGTTCGGGGCGGTCTTCCTCATGCTCCAGCGCGGCCTGGTCCGGATCATCCTCGGCTTCGTCATGTTGGGGCATGCGGTCAACCTGATGCTCATGTCGGCCGGCGGTACGTTCCGGAGGGCCCAGCCCCTGCTGGGTTACACCTCCGCGGACACGGCCTCCGACCCCCTGCCTCAGGCCTTCGTCCTGACCGCGATCGTCATCGCCTTCTCGATCACGATCTACATGCTCACCCTCGCGGCGACCGGTACCGATGACGACACAGAGGACGCCTCATGAACTCAGCGCTCCTTCCCCTCCTGGTCGCGGCACCGCTGTCAGTCGCTGGGCTCCTGATCCTGACCTGGCTCCCTCTGTGGCTGAGCCGGACGCTGCTGCTCGCGCCCAGCGCGGTCACCCTGGTGGCCAGCACGGCCCTGCTGTGGCAGACGCGGGACGGCTCGATGCTCTCCCACAACGTCGCGCTGTGGGCAGAGGGGGTCTCCATCCCGTTCGTCGTCGACACCTTCAGCGCCCTCATGCTGTGGACGACGTCGCTGTTGGTGCTGGTCTGCGCGGCCTTCGCCATCGCGGTGGGCGACGACAAGGCCTCCTACTTCGGGCCCCTCGTCCTTGTCCTGTCAGCTGGTGTGACCGGTGCCCTGATGACCGGGGACCTGTTCAACCTGTTCGTGTTCATCGAGGTCATGCTGCTGCCCGCGTACGGGCTGCTGGCCATGCTCGGGTCACTGCGGCGTCTGAAGTCCGGTCGGATCTATGTGACGCTGAATCTGCTGACCTCGACGATCTTCCTCGCCGGTGTCGCGCTGGTCTACGGTGCGGCCGACACCGTCAACCTCGGCCGGTTGGCCGGGGCGGCCGCGGAGTCGCCGATGGTGGCCACCGGCATGGGCGTGATCATCCTGGCCCTGTCGGTGAAGTCGGCGGCCGTGCCGGTGCACGGGTGGCTGGCGCGTACCTATCCGAGTACCTCGCCCGCGGTCACGGCGCTGTTCTCGGGCCTGCACACCAAGGTGGCCATCTACGCGATCTACCGCCTGTACGCGGTCGTCTTCGACGGCGATGCCACCTTCCTGTGGATCGGTGTGGTGGTGTTCAGCCTGACCATGCTGGTCGGCGTGCTGGGTGCCGTGGGTGAGGACACCACCCGTTCGATCCTGGTCTTCCACATGATCAGCCAGATCGGCTACATCCTGCTGGGCGTGGCCCTGTTCACCGAGCTGGGGCTGATGGCCGGCATCTTCTACCTGATCCACCACATGATCGTGAAGGCGTCGCTGTTCCTGTCCACGGGGGCGATCGAACACACCCACGGAACCGGCGCACTCAACCGGTTGGGCGGGATCGCCAAACGAGAGCCCCTCCTGGCTCTGATCTTCATGGGTGCGGCGCTGTCGCTGGCCGGGTTGCCGCCGTTCTCCGGGTTCGTCGCCAAGCTGACCCTGGTGGCCGGCGCCTTCCAGGCCGGTGAGTGGGTCGCTGCAGTGATCGCGGTGGCGGTCAGCCTGTTCACGCTGATGTCGATGCTCAAGATCTGGGGCGGCGTCTTCTGGGGCAAGGAGCCCGAGCCGCGCAGACCCGTGGAGGAACCGCAGACCGAGGGCAACGGTGCCACCTCGGTGCTCGTGCGGCCGAAGGTACCTACGGTGATGCTGATTCCAGGGGTGGTGCTGGCCGCCACGACCCTGAGCATCGGCCTGGGGGCGACGGTCCTGCTGGACCTGAGCGCCACGGCGGCCGCGAACCTCCTGGACACGTCCACCTACGTCGAGGCGGTGCTCGGATGACTGTCAAGAGCGTCCTGATATGGATCCTGGGCATCCTGTGGCTGCCCGTTTACCTGGCCTACGACCTGCTCGTGGGATCGCTGCGCGTGGGGTGGGAGATCCTCACCCCCGGAAGCCAGATCGCACCGGCCTTCGTCGAGGTGCCGTTGCGGTGCCGAACCGATTTCGAGATCTCGATGATGGCCAACCTCGTCTCGCTCACACCGGGATCGCTGACCGTGGCCGCCCGCCACGACCCGGCGACGGTGTGGGTGCACGCGATGTACGCGGAGAGCCACAGCTCCATCATCCGCTACGTGCACACCATCGAGGACAACCTGCTCAGGGCCACCCGGCCCGAGGGCATTCCGCCCCGGCCCGAGGACCTGGACCGGGACGAGGAGGGACAACGCCGATGAGCATCATCGACATCGCCCTGGCGGCCATCGTCGTCTCCATGATCATCGCGACCTACCGGATCATGCGCGGGCCGAGCGGCGCCGACCGGGGTTCGGGTTCGGACGTGATTTTCTTCGGGTTCGTCGGTCTCGTCGCGATCCTCGGCGTGCGCCTGGAGACCGCGCTGCTGGTGGACATCGTGGTGGTCTGCACCCTCGTGGGCTTCCTCGCCGCGATCTCCCTGGCCCGACTGACCGCAGGAGGTAAGCGATGATCAGCGGAGAACTGGCCGGCGACCTGTTGATGCTCGCCGGGGCCCTGACCTTCCTGGTGGGAGCGTTGGGCATGCTGCGGCTGCCGGACATGTACTCGCGCCTGAGCGGCGTGACGGTATCCGGTGCGTCCGGTACGGCCCTGATCCTCATCGGGCTGCTGGTGCATCAGCCGTCGTGGATGAACATGCTCAAGGTGGCTCTGGCTCTGGTCATCCAGTTGGCCACGACCGCAGTGGGCGGGTCCGCGATGGCCCGCGCCGGGTATCTGACCGGTGCCCCCAAGGCGGATTCGACCCTCTTCGACGACCTGGTCGTCGAAGCCGAGGAGGACACCAACTCCGAGGAGCACCCGGGCCACACCCGTCCCGACAACGATTCCTGACCCACGACCCGTGCGGCGCCGCCGGATCCCCCGGATCGGGCGGCGCCGCTCTTCGTGTATCCGGTGTCTCACTACCGAGCTCCGGTCCGTGTACCGGGCGTGATCCCGGTGCCGAGGCCGGCTCCTCGGCCGAGGAGCTCCTGACCGCCCCGAAGGCCGAGACGGTCCACTGCTCGTCCCCGAGAGGGGACCGAACCCGAACTCGAACCCCGACCAGGACGGGGAGCTCACCATGGTCCGCACCTACGACGCCGACGACCGCGACGCCGACCTCCCCCTGACCCAGGACGAGAAGGCCGCTGAGCAGGAGGCCGACCGCATCCGGGACGCGCGCCGCCCGGCTCGGCGCGAGACCCTCGGCCGGGTCCGCGGCCGGTCCGGTCCGCACCCCATCCACCCGGTACCGAACGCAGACGCAGGTGCCCGGGCGTGGGGGCCTGACACGGCGGCGATGATCGCGGAGGCTGTGGGCGCCGGCGCGAAGTGCGCGGGCGGACAGTCCGAGGGGGCGGGAACAGCCATGGAACCGGGGGACACCGACGACGGATACGCCCTGCTCGCGCTGGGGGAACGGCTCGTGCAGGCGCGTGCGCTCCAGGCCGCGGCGGAACTCAGGCTCGGCGACCTCCTCGCCGACGGCCCCCTCACGCCGACGGACCTGGCCGCGGAGGCCGGCTGCGACCCGGACGCACTACACCGGCTCCTCGCCCTGCTGGCCTCCGACGGGATCGTCGCGCGCGCGGGCGGAGACCGCTTCGAGCTCACCCGCGCGGGCGCACCCCTGCGTTCGGACCACCCCGCCTCCGTGCGCGCGGTCCTGGAGTTGGACGGTGCTGTCGCCCCACTGGTCATCGGCGCTGTGGGGCACAGCCTCGAAACCGGTGAACCCTCGTTCCCGCAGGCCCTGGGGACCGACATCTACGCCTACATGGACGAGCACCCGGACCACGGCGAGGTCTTCGACCGCGCGATGGACGACCTCACCCGCCTCGTCGCCCCCGGTCTCCTGGCCGCGTACGACTTCTCGGAAGTGCGGCGGGTCGTCGACGTCGGCGGCGGCAACGGAATGCTCCTCGCGGAGATCCTGCGCGCGTATCCGCAGGTTGAGGGGGTGCTGCTGGAAGTCCCGCGCGTGGCCGGAGCGGCGCAGGAGCACCTGCGCGAACAGGGCCTGTCCGAGCGCTGCCGGGTCGTGGCCGGCGACTTCTTCGCCGAGGTCCCCGAGGGCGGCGACGTCTACCTGCTGAAAGGGGTCCTGCACAACTGGCCCGAGCGGGAGGCCCTGCAGATCCTTCGGTCCTGCCGCCGCGCTATGTCCGGAACCCGCGGCGCACGCCTGCTGGCGGTCGAGTCGCTCCTGCCCGACGGTGACGACGCCCCCCACCCCGCACGCACCACGGACCTGGCCATGCTCGTGCTCTCCGGGGGCCGCGAACGCACCCGCGCCGAGTACGCGGAGCTCATGGAGGCGGCGGGTCTGCAGCTGGAAGCGGTGCGCGAGGCCGACAGCCGGTTCGCGGTGCTCGAGGGGGCCCTCACTGCCCCTCGTCCAACCACACCGGCGTGACCGTCACCGCCGAGATGGCCCACCCGTCGGCCTCGCGCCGAAAGTCGTGCTCGTAACGCCCGCCGACCGCCCACCAGTCCTTCGGGTCCTGGGACGACCGCAGGTGCACGGCCCACATCTGCGAACGCACCGTGGCCGTGTCGCCCTCGATCCGCACCAGGTGGTCGGAGGTGGAGTGGTGGGTGGCCGCGTACCCGCCCAGGTCGGCGGCGACGAACGCGGCCAACCCGGCCCGTCCGTGGTGCGAGGCGTGCGGCAGGCTCAGCCGGCAGTCCTCGGTGAACAGCGCCGCGTACCCCTCGAAGTCCCGCCGGTCCAGGCAGTGCACGAACCGGGCGAGCAGATCCAGGAGCTCGGTCCGGGCCCGCTCAGTGGTGGTCGCCGCGGCCGTCATCGCCGACCGTCCCCTCCCGCCCCCGTAGGAGCGCGGTGTCGAGTGTCAGACCGGGGCCGAAGGTCATCGCGACCCCGTACTCTCCCTCGTCCAGGGGAGCAGAGCGCAGCATCGAGTCCATGACCAGGGGAAGCCCGGCAGAGGAACAGTTCCCGAGCCGTCGCAGCACCTCGCGGGAGGGCGCCACCTGCTCCGGCTCCAGCGAGAGGGACCCCTCGGCCGCGTCGATGATCCGGCGCCCGCCCGGGTGGACCGCCCACCAGCCGACCTCGGGGACCCGTACCCCGTGCGGCCCGAGCAGGTCGGAGACCAGCCCCGGCAGCGCCTCGGCGATGAGGTCGGGCACCCGCGCGGACAACCCCATCAGGAACCCGTGGTCGCCCACGTGCCAGCTCATGTGGCCCTCGTGTTCGTGTGCGGTCAGCGAGGCCAGGTCCACCACCTCGGGACCGTTTCCGCGCCAGGCGGGGCGCAGCACCGCAGCCGTGGCCGCGTCGCCGAACAGCGAGTTGATCACCAGCTGCTCGATGTCCCACGGCGGTGGTTGCAGGTGCAGGGACGACAGCTCGAGGTTGACCAACAGCGCCGCGCTCCCGTGCGCGCGCACGTGGTCGTCGCACGCCCCGAGCCCCGGAAGCGCGGCGAAGCACCCCATGTGGCCGACGAGCAGCCGTCGGGTCGAGGGCCGTAGGCCCAGCTCTGGCAGCAGTCGCGAGTCCACGCCCGGGGTCCCGTAGCCGGTGGAGGAGACCAGGCACAACAGCCCGACCTCCTCAGGATCGGTGCCCGCCTCGGCCAGTGCCGCAGATGCCGCCGAGCGGGCCAGCGGCAGGCCCCCCNGCGCACGGAGGTCGGCCAGGAGGCGACGTCCTCCACCCGGGGGTCCACGGCCAGCCGGCGTTGCTCGATGCCGGACCCGGCGACGATCTTGGCCAACGCCGACGCACCGCGGTGCCCCTCGGGCAGGTGCGAGGCCAGAGCGGACTGGTCGATCACCGTCTCCGGGAGCGCCGTGGAGGTACCGCCGATCACCGTCGTGCACATGCGGTGCCGCCCCGCCGGCGTGTGCCGCGCGGGGCGGCGCCCACGGCCGTGGTGTCAGGCCTTGCGGTTCTCACCGAGTTCGTCCTCGATCGGGTTCACCGGCCGGTTCTCCATCGCGGAGTCGGCCATCCCCGACTGGGTGCGTTCGCGGGCCTGGCAGACCCGGGCGGCCTCGGTCTGGGCGCCCTCCTCCGACTCCTCCAGGGGCACCGAGCGCAGCACCTCGTTGGGTTCGTTGTACTCGGCGGGCGGCATTGCCCGGAGTGCGCTGACGATCTCGGTGTCCGCGTCGGCATCGAGTGCGTACTGCACGATGGTGTCCTTGCCGGCGGGGAAATCCACCTCGCCGAGGATGTCGCGAAGGCCTGCGAGACCGCGCTTGACTCCCATGTTTCCCCCTTGGAACGGGCCCCGTGGGGGGTGAGCGGGACCTGCGGATTCGATCTCTTCGGAGGCACTACCCGACGTGGGAGACCCCCAACCGCCGGGCCCACGTCGTTGGGGGCCCGGCGGCGGGGAACCTCGGGGAACCCGGAGGTTCGTCCTCAGCGTAGTGGCGTTGTCCCCGCTCGTGCCGACAGCCGCGCCGCACTCCGGCCCAGGTGTGGGACAACGTGCTGGTGCCGTTGACCGCTGTCGCGCGCCATGCCCGCGATCCCGTGTCCGGGGCTCCTGCGTGCTCCGGGGCCCGGTGCCTGTACGGTCCGGGTCCGGGGGGCCGCGACGGCGAACAAGGAACGGGTTGATCTCAACTTAGGTCGAGGTCCTACTGTCGTTCGGGCCGACACCGAGGAGGAACGATGGCGACCGCGACCGGCCCCACGGCTTCACCACCCCCCCCTGCGGCGACCTGGCGGGAATGGACAGCGCTGGCCGTGCTCACCGTGCCGCTGCTCATGGCCGCCACCGACATGACGGTCCTGTTCCTGGCCCTGCCGGCGATCGCGGCCGACCTCGCCCCGGGCAGCACCCAGATGCTCTGGATCCTGCACGTGGCCGAGTTCCTCGGCGTGGGCATGGCCCTGACCATGGGCTGGCTCGGCGCCCGCACCGGACGCCGGCGCCTGCTCCTCATCGGCGTGGCCCTCTACGGGACCGCCTCGCTGGGCGCGGCACTGGCGCCGACGCCAGAGGTCCTCATCGCCTTCCGGGCCCTCATGGGGGTGGCCGCCGCGACGCTGGCCCCGAGCATCATGGCACTGCTGCGTGTGCTGTTCCGCTCGTCGGCGCAGTTCTCCGTGGCCGTCGCAGTGTCGATGAGCGCCTTCTCCGCGGGCATGGCGCTGGGGCCGCCGCTGGGCGGGGTGATCCTCGAGTACTTCTGGTGGGGCGCGGTCTTCGTGCTCAACGTCCCGGTTGCCCTGCTGGTCCTGGTCGTGGCCCCGTTGTTGCTGCCCTCCCACCGCGAGGAGGTCTCGGGCGGGTTCGACCTGAGCAGCGTCGTGCTGTCCACCAGCGCGATCATCCTGGTGATCTTCGGGCTGCAGGAGATCGCCGACCGCACCGCCGCGGCCGCCGCCGTGCCCCTGTGGCCGTACGTGGTCTCGGTCGCCGCCGGTGTCGGGCTCGGTGCGCTCTTCGCACGGCGGCAACTGCGTCTGAGCGACCCGCTGCTCGACCTCTCCCTGTTCCGGAGGCCCGCCTTCTCGGTCTCGGTGGCGGCGGTGCTGTTCATGCTGCTGGCGATCGGCGGCGCGGACATGCTGTTGGCCCAGTTCCTGCAGACCGTGCAGGCCCTCTCGCCCGCCCGGGCCGGGGTCCTGCTCATCGTGCCTGCCGTGGCCGGGCTCATCACCGGTCTGCTGCCGCCCCTGCTGGTCCGGTGGGTGCGGCCGAGCATCGTGATGGGCGGCGGACTGCTCACCGCCGCGGTCGGTGCCGCCGTCATGGTCTGGGCGCTGCCCACCGGGAACACCGCGCTCATCATCGCCACCACGACCGTCATCGCCGCCGCACTCGGCCCGCTCTTCACCCTGAGCATCAACCTGGTGGTCGCCTCCGCACCGGTGTCCAAGGCCGGTTCGGCCACGGCCGTGGGCGACGTCGGCGGGGGCCTGGGCAACGCGCTGAGCCTGGCATTCCTCGGCAGCCTCTCCGCGGTGGTCTACCGGACCGCCCTGCAGGACGCCGACCTGACCGAGGTCCCCGGCGGGGCGCGTGAGGCCGCGGAGGAGAGCGTCGGTGGCGCCGCGGCGGTCGCGGAGTCCCTGCCGGGAACGGCCGCCGNGGCCTTCACCACCGCGGTGCAGTCGGGGTACGGCATCGCCGCGGTGGTCCTCGTGCCCACGGCGGCGGTGGTGCTGTGGCTGCTGCGGCACGTGACCCTGGACGACACGGACGGGACGGGCGGCCCCGGAGAGTCCGATGACACCGGTGGGACGGACGACTCGGGAAGCGCGGGCGATGCCGAAGGGGACGAGGACTCGGGAGGGCCGGACGGCTCGGAAGGGGCCGAGGATCCGGCCGACGGATCGCGAACCGGTGCGGCATCGGGGGCATCGCACCCCGCATGACCCCTTCGCCCCTTCCCCGGCACGACCAGAGCGCTCAGCTCGTGCTCGATTACGACAACCCGTTGGCCGGCGACCCGCACGAGGAACTGGTCCTCCGCCCCGCCGAGGGGTGACCCCGGGGAGGGAGTCCGGTCAAGGCCGGTCGGCCGCGTCGATGACCTCCTGCACGCCCGACAACAGACACCGGAGTCCGAACTCGAACCGGTCCGTGGTGGGGCCGGCGGCCCGCGCGGTCAGGGCCGCGACCAGGTCGGGCGCCTCGCCCAGCGCCGTTCGCATCTCGGGGGTCGGAGCGGTCGCGCCCCCGGTCATGGCGTCGTCCGAACGCAGGTGCAGCACGGCCGAGCCCCGCACGAAACCGTCCACGGTCTCCACGACGTCGAGCCGCTGCCGGTCGGACAGGCCCGTGCCCTCGAACACCCGCAGCGCCGAGTCCAACCAGGCGATCATGTTCGGCCCGCCGCCGGAGACGCGGAACCGCAGTTCCATGACCCAGGGGTGGCGCACGTAGCCGTCCCAGTCGTTCTTGGCCCACGCCTCGACCTGCTCGCGCCATGTGCCCGGGAGCGTGTGGGGGAGCCGGTCCTGCTGCCCCACCAGGGTGTCCAGGACGAGGAGCTCAAGATCGTCCTTGCCCGACACGTACGTGTACAGGGTTCCGGGTGCGACCGACAGCCGCGTGGCGAGCCGGCGCATCGTCAGGGCCCGCACGCCTTCGTGCTCGGCCAGGCCGATCGCGGTCTCGGCAATGAGCTCCCGGGACAGACGCGGGCGGGGGCCGGGTGTGTGTTCCCGCCCCGCGCCCGGACTCGTGCTCGGCCTCATGCGCCCAATCTACGACTCGGCCACGTGCGCGGTGTCCGGCCTCCGCCCTTGCATCAGGCGGCGCAGCGCCACCTCGCACGGGCCCCGCAGACCGCGGCGTTCCATGAGGGCGGCGGCGACCACGGTGGCCAGCCAGAGCCCGAACGCGAACAGGGCCGTCGTCGCGCTGGTCAGGTGGGCGCCCAGACCCAGGCCCCATGCCGACAGCACCGGGACCATGACGACCGAGTGGGTGAGGTAACCGCTCAGGGAGCGCTTGCCGAGCGCGGAGACCGCACCGACCGGCCCGGGTACCCGACCGGACCTGGTGAGGCGTTCGGCGGCCAGGACGAAGATCGCGACGTACCCGAGGCCCCCGGCCAGGCCGGTCGTCCACGAGGCCACGGCCGCTGCAGCCCCGGTCAGCCCGTCGAACGGCGGCGGGTCCCATGCTCCGACGAGCATCAGGGCCTCGGGCAGCGCGCCGAGGAGCCCGATCGTGAAACCGCCGACGGCGACGGTGCGCAGCAGGCGCAGGTGGCGGCGGGGCTCCTCGATGACGCGTCGGCGCGCGGCCCACATCCCGAGCAGCATCGCCGTCGGCAGGACCGCCCCGAACACGTTGATCAGCAACAGCAAGCCCCAGGTCAGGACCCGGAACACGGCCGAGACGAGGTAGCTCTCCTCCCCGGAACCGCTGAGCGTGGACCGGTTGCCCTCCTCGGCCACGGCGGGAACGCCGGATGTCACCGCCGGGTCGAGGGCGTGGGCGGCCACGAAGAGCGCCACGGCCGCGGCGAGGCCCACCACGAGCACGCTCACGCCCGCGATCACCCACCCCCGCATGCGCCGCTCGCCCGCGCGCAGGAACAGTGCGCACAGAACCAGCCCGATCAGGCCGTAGGCGGCGAGGACCTCGGTGGCCAGGAGCAGGAGGGCGTGCACGAACCCGATGACCATCAGCCACAGGTTGCGGCGGCGCACCTGCGCGGCGGCCTCCGCCTCGCTCAGCCCGGCCTCCTGGCGGCGGGTGAAGACCTGGACGATCCCGTAACCGACGAGGAACGCGAACAGCGGATAGATCCGCACGTCCAGCAGCGCGGTCATGAGGAACTGGGTGACGCTGTCGGCCGGCCCCGTGGGGTCGGGGAACTCGTCCGACCTGGTGTAGTCG
The DNA here is from genome assembly GCF_000341025.1 of Nocardiopsis salina YIM 90010. Lineage (GTDB taxonomy): Bacteria > Actinomycetota > Actinomycetes > Streptosporangiales > Streptosporangiaceae > Nocardiopsis > Nocardiopsis salina. The sequence goes on from NZ_ANBF01000118.1 coordinate 14,128, forward strand.
CCCGCGTACAGGAAGAACGCGGTGTTGGACAGCAGGATCAACAGGAGCATGGCGCCCCGGGCGAAGTCGGGCGCGAGCAGGCGTCCGCGTGCCCCGGAGGCGGTGGGTGCTGTGGGTTCCACGGGCCCTCCCCGGGTATTTCTGAACACTGTTCAAAATTATAAATGCACGACGCCCGTCCGGCCACCCCTCGGCCAGGGGCGGTCACGACCTGCAAGCCTTGTCCCCGGCCGAGCCTGTGAGGCCGCCGAGAACACTACTCAGGACGCGAAGAACCTCCGTCGGCGCCGTCCGATCCTTCCCGCCGAGGGGGTCCACTCTCGGGCCAGGCGCGCGTCGGCCCCGGTCTCCTCGTGCAGGCGACGCCAGGCGCGCCGCGACATCCCCACCCGGTGGGCCTCGCCGAGTGCACCGCTGAGCTTGGCGGCCACACTGATGCAGCTGCCGACGAGCTCCTCGACGGTGTCGCGCAGGGTCTGCACCTTGAAGCGTGAAACCCGTCCGGCGTCGATGCCGCAGCGGACCTCGAGGGAGAGTGAGGTCTCCTCCCCGCAGACGGGGCATGTGGTGCACCCGCATGTCAGGTGGCGTACGAGTTCGTCCGGTGGATCATCGACCATGCGGCGCAGGCGCCGGGTGTACTCCACCGCGTCCTGGACCCGGTCGGTTCCGGAGAACAGGATGAGCACCCCGTCCCCGCGCAGGTGCACCTCGGCCCCGTCGATGTCGTCGACGAGGCGGACGCATTCGGACAGGAAGACCTGGAAGAGTTCTGCCGCTGCACCGAGCCCGTGGTGCCTCTCCACGAACTCGACGATCCCCGTTGATCCGCGCATGTCCGCGAACAGCGCGGTGAACTCCTCCCCGTCGTCGGGGGAGGAGGGTTCACCAGCGTTGTGGTCAGGGGTCCTCACCATCGCTTCTGCTCTTTCCGGGGTGCTCGTGGTCTCTCGGGTCCAGGGAGAGACGGACGTTCATGTAGACCTTGCCGTGGTGGTGGTCGATGGGGCAGCGCCGGGAGGGGCGTTCGACGTACACACCGAGTGCGAGCAGGGTGGCGCCGGCGGCGGCGAGCAGTGCGAGGCGTGAGGTGGACATGTGGGGGACGGCGATGTCGCCCACCTCGAGTCCACCTCCGATCAGGGCGGTAACGATGACGAGGGCACCGATGGCGCGGAGGGACACGGTTCTTCTCCCTGAGCGGAGAGGTACAGCGACGCTACCAAAAGTACTCCTCGATCAAGTTAAGTGCAATACTACACATAACAAAGTCAAGAAATTGTGTTTCCCTCGGCGACGCTCGCCAGGACCGCCTCGTCGGTGATGATGATGCGCTGTCGTCCCGTCGCCACCGCGCCCATGGCCCTGAGCCTCTTGACCACCTGTGACACCGACTCGCGTGAGACCCCCACCAGGCCCGCGAGCTCACGCTGGTTCAGCGCCACGCACACGCCGCGCTCGTCCGGGGTGCCGATCTTGGCGGCCAGCTCCACCAGGCCCCGCGCCAGCCGTTGTTCCGCGCCGATGATCCCGTGCTCGGCCTGCTTGCGGGTGGCCTCCTTGAGCCTGGCGTGCAGGTGGCGCAGGAGCGCACGCATCACCCGGGGGTGCTCGTACAGGAACTCCAGCCACACGTCGCCCGGTATGTACAGCGCCTCGACCTCGCTCAACGCGTACACGCTGGCCGATCTGGCTTCCCGGCCGATCGCCGCCATCTCGCCGACGGTCTCGCCGGGGCCGCGCACCGCCACGATGTGCTCGGAGGAGTGCGTGGTGATCTTGACGTGCCCGTGTCGCACGAGCAGGACGAAGTCGGTGAGTTCGCCCGCGCCGAACAGGATCGAGCCCGCGGGGTAGCGGGTCACGTGGCCGAGCTTCTCCACCTCCTCTCGTTCGGAGTGGGTGAGGAGAGAAGTTCCGCTTGTCAGTTCAGCATCATCCACACACCAAAGTGTAGTAATACACTGAACCCCTGTAGAGAGGGCGCACCCCGAAAGGTGGTACAGGCGTCACGGGGGGGCACGGCGGGTTCACCCGTCGCCCAGGAACCCCGCGGTCGCCTCGGCCAGCTCCACCCTGGCCTCGTCGTCGGCGATGTGGGGTGTGCCGTCGGCGACCTGCGGGCCGTAGTCGCCGAACTGTGCGTGGTTCATGCCGTCGATCTCCACGGACTCGGCGTCCGGGGGCAGAGCGTCGCGGCGGTCGCGCACGGTGTCGGGGTCGGCCAGGAGGTCCTCCGAGGCCGAGACCGACAACACCCGCAGGTCCTCGCGTTCGGCCAGGTCGGTTCCGGCGACGTAGGAGCCCCACAGGACCAGGCCCACAGCGCGGTCGCCGGCCGTGTCGTCGTCCGAGGCCGCGAACGCCGCCATGGCCCCGCCCATCGAGTGCCCGCCCAGGTACCAGGTCTCGGCGTCGAGTCGTTCCATCGCCGCCTCGGCCCGCCCCGGAGCCAGGACCGCCAGGTTGAACGGCATTCGGGGCATCACCACGCCCACGCCGGTCTCGGCGACGACCGGCGCCCAGGACGCCGCGTAGGCCTCTGGCTCCACGCGTGCTCCGGGGTAGAAGACGACGGCGGTGTCCACCTCGCCACCGGGGGGTGTGATCACGACGCCGTCCTCGTCCGCGGCGACGTCGGCGGACCGCTCGGCGCGTTCCAGCGAACCCGGAACGGCCTCGTAGGGGTTGCCCGCCCACACCACGAACGCCACGGAGGCCAGGACCAGCAGCACCGCGAGGACCCCGGCGGTCCAGGCCAACAGACGCCGCATGCCAACACCCTCCCCATCGATGGTTAGTGCTCAATATTTCGGAAAGCAAGATACTCGGCATCGTTCAGTACATGAATGAGCTCTTGGGGGGGACCATGCCCGGCACGGGACAGGAACCACGCACCGACGGCAGCCAGCTGCTCGGCCTGGCCGGCTTCGTGCTCGCGGTNTCTACGCGCGCCTGGCCCAGCCCGCCTGGGCACCGCCGTCCTGGCTGTTCAGCCCCGTGTGGATCGCGCTGTACGTGCTGATCGCGGTGGCCGGGTGGCTCGTGTGGCGCCGGGCCGGGTGGCGCGGTGCACGCGCGGCTCTGACGCTTTTCGCGGTGCAGCTCGTGCTCAACGCCGCGTGGACGCCCCTGTTCTTCGGCGCGGAGATGCGGGCGGCCGCGCTCGTCGACATCCTGCTGCTGCTCGCCGTGATCACCGCGATGATCCCCGCCTTCGCCCGTGTGTCCCGGACGGCCGCCGCGCTCCTGGTGCCGTACTGGGCGTGGGTGGCGTTCGCGTCGGCGCTCACCTTCGCCATGTGGCAGCTCAACCCGGGCGGGTGAGCCACGGGGTCGCGCAGATACGATCGGGACCCATGGACGACGCGGAGGGGGCCGCCCGGCAGGGGGACGGCGGGAGGCGGTCCGAACTCTACGACGCCATCCGCGACGACGGCCAGGAGCTCGCCGCGTCCCTCATCCGACTGCTGCACTCTGCGGCCGAGAACTCGCACCTCAACCCCACCGACTTCCAGTGCCTGGTGCTGCTGCGCCTGGGCGGACCCCTCGGCCCCGGGGAGATCGCCGCGCGGCTCAAGCTCGCCACCGGGACGGTGACCAGCGTCGTCGACCGGCTCGAACGTCACGGGTTGGTCCAGCGCGACCGGCACCCCGACGACCGGAGGCGGGTCGTGGTGCGGCCCGTGGGCCTGCCGACCGAGGCAGGGGCCGCCGGGACCGCCGGGCCGGGGATCCTGCCCGGGTTCCGGGAGCCCATGGTGGACCTCCACGACCGCTACAGCGAGGCGGAGCTGGAGACCATCGCCGACTGGCTCCACCGCGTCGGCGGCGTGCTGCGGACCTTCGCCGACCGGGCGCGCTGACGTGCGGGGCCTGCCCGGTCCCGGCGACCGGCCCCGGTTCGCTTCGGTCCCCGCGGTCGGTGATCATGGGGGGTCCCCACGAGCACACCGAAGGGCACCGATGGCCACCTACGCGATCCTCCTGCACCCCGCGGCGAACCGGGTCTACACCGACGCCGCCGCCCGCCTGATGGCGGCGGAACTGGGGGTGCTCGACCGGACCGTCCTCGGTGGGCGCATCAGCGGACTCACACAGACCACCATCGGTGGGATCCCGTACCTGACCTTCGAGTCCGACCCGCTCTCCGAGGATGAGGCGGGGCTGGTCGCCAACCTCTCCTCGATCTACGGCCTCTTCCGGGTCGAGGGAGAACTGCTCGCACCGGTCGAACTGCACCGGCTCGACCGCTACGACGACGACCTCCTGACGATCCAGAAGTACCAGGGCAAGACCAACGAGCAGTTCACCAAGCTCCTGCTGAACGTCGCCCTGTGGAGCTCCGCGCGCGGCGCCGAGATGCTCGACCGGCGCTTCCACGTGTTCGACCCCCTGTGCGGGCGCGGCACGACGCTCAACCAGGCGCTCATGTACGGGTACGACGCCACCGGGGTCGACACCGACAAGCGCGACTTCGAGGCCTACTCCGGGTTCGTGCGCACCTACCTCAAGCGCAAGCGCCTCAAGCACCAGGCCGACGTCACGCAGGTGCGCCGCAACAAGCGGGTGCTCGGCAAACGGCTGGAGGCGACGCTCGCGCCCACCAAGGAGGACTTCAAGGCCGGGCGCGCCCAGCACCTGGAGTACGCCAACGTGGACACCGCCGACGCGCGGGCCGTCTACGCTCCGGGCAGCTTCGACCTCGTGGTCGCCGACGCGCCCTACGGTGTGCAGCACGGGAGCCGCACCGACAAGGAGGGCCTCAAGCGCGGGCCCCAGGAGCTGATCCGTGCCGCCGCGCCCGTGTGGACCGGGCTGCTGCGGTCCGGGGGTGCTGTCGGGATCTCCTGGAACAACCTCGTCGCCGGGCGGGAGGAGCTGGCCGGGGCGCTGGCCGACGCCGGGCTGGAGGTCTGCGACTCGGGACCGTACCTGGACTTCGAACACCGCGTGGACCAGGCGATCATGCGGGACGTGATCGTCGCCCGCAAACCCTGACCGGAGGGTGCCGTGCCGATCACCGAGGCTCTCGCCGACCACGCCGACGCCCACCCGGGGCGTACCGCGTTCGTGTGCGCGGACGAGTCGCTGACCTACGCCGCACTGTCCGATGCCGCCCTGGCATTCGCGTACCGGCTGGGTTCGTTCGCCGGGGGAGGGCGCGCCCTGGTTCCGGGGCATGGGCCGCAGCACGTGGTGGCGCTGTCGCTGCACAACTCCGCGGACTTCGTGCGCGCCTACGCGGGCGCGACGGCCTCACCCCTGGCCACGGCGGTGCTGGACCCCACCTGGCCGGAGCGCCGGGCCGCGGACGCGCTCGCGCAGCTGCAGCCCGCGGTGCTGGTGACGGACTCCCCGCACGTGGCGCGGTTGCCCGAGACTGGCCGTTGTCGCGCGGTGCTGGTCACCGGCCCCGCCTTCGAGCAGCCCAACACCGACCCGGAGGGGCCCGAACCTTTCGGGGAGTGGACCGCTCCCGTGCCGGGCGCCACCCGGGAGGCCACCCTCGGCTCCGTGCTCCGAGCCCGCCACGACGACCAGCTCTTCCTCATCGGCTTTTCCTCCGGCACCACCAGCGCCCCCAAGGCCTTCGCACGCACCCGCCGCTCGTGGCGCGCGAGCCTGCCCACCAGCGCCCGCCTCCTGCGCCTGGAACCCGGCGAGACCACCGTCGCCCCCGGGCCGCTCTCCCACGGCCTCAGCCTCTACGGGCTCACCGAATCCCTGTACGCCGGGGGCACCTTCGTCTCCGCGCCCGGGTTCCAGCCGCGTGCGTGCGCCGAGACCGTCGCCGAGCGCGGCGCCACCCGGTTCGTCGGCGTCCCGACCATGCTGCGTGCGCTCGCGACCACCGCCGAGCCCGAGGCGCTCAAGCCGCTGCGCACCCTCGTCAGCAGCGGTGCGCGCCTCGACCGCGCCGTGCTCGACACCCTCGCGGGCGCATGCCCGGATGCGCGTGTGGCCGAGTACTACGGCGCCTCCGAGCTCAGCTTCGTGACGCTCGCCGAGACCGACCTGTCCGCCCCGCTCGAGCCGCGCACCGGCGCCGCCACGCCCGTCGGCCGCCCCTTCCCCGGGGTGGAGCTCAGTGTCCGGCGCCCCGACGGGCAGGAGGCCGCCGAGGGCCAACCCGGTACCGTGCACCTGCGCAGCGCACTCGTCTGCGCCGGATACCTGCGCCCCACCGACGGCACCGGGCTGCGCGGCGACGGGACCTGGGTCACCGTCGGCGACCATGGGTTCATGCGCGACGGCGTGCTCCACCTGCTCGGACGCGAGGGCGACATGATCGTCAGCGGCGGCCACAACATCCACCCC